>JBMFXC010000030.1:0-28945 GCA_049964655.1 Acidimicrobiales bacterium | reverse complement strand
GAAGCGAGGGTGGTGGGAGCCTGCAGCTTTGTCGAACCCAGGCGTGCCTACTGGTACGGCTGGCCGACGGCGGTGGTGATCAGTTTCGGCAGGCTGCGGTGCGTCAGCGATCTCCAGGCGCTGGAGCAGACGTCGGTTTTGATCCTGTACGGCCAGGATCGGATCCCGCCACCCCACTCCTCGAAGCGATCACGGGCACGCCAAGCTCGCACGAGTGTGTCCTGAACCGCGTCTTCGGCATCCTGGGAGGACCGAGCATCTAGTAGCAGTGCGCAGTCAGTTCGCGGCGGTACGCCCCGAGGTCCGTCGGCTGCCGGCCAGTGCTGGCGACCACAACCATCGTGACGGTACAGCTCAGGATGTGGGTGCGCTGTCAGGCGTCGGAGGCCGGAACCCCGGGCGCCTCCACGATGGTCGTGCTCGGGGACCGGCCGCCTCCGCGCTCCAACGGCGCGGCCGGCTTCAGCGACGCTCGGCGCCGAGGCCCGAGAGCTCGCTCGTCACCTCGGCGAGCGCTTCCTCGAGATCCCGTCGACGCTCCTCGAGCAGGCGGCGTCGGCTCGCCGTCTCGTCCTGGTGCTCGAGGTGCCGACCGTGCCCGCGGCCGCCGCAGCAGCCACCTCCACCGCCGCCACAGCAGCCTCGGCCGTGGCCGTGCTGACCGCGCTCGACGTCGTCTCGTCCCATCGTCTGCATCATGGTGCTTCTCCTTGTCCGTGGTTGTCAGGTAGGTCGGGTGCCTGGACCGTCGTTCCGGTCGGGGTGTCCTTCGGCCGAGCAGGTGCGGCGAGGGCCTCGTAGCGAGCAAGCAGCTCGCTGATCCGGTCGCTCCGAGCCCGAAGCGACGCCGCCCAGGCGTCGAGCAGCGCGGCACCCTCGCCGGTGAGGCCGTAGACACGCTTTTGGGGTCCGGGGGCTTCCTCGCTCCACGTGGAGGCGACGAGGCCTTCCTCCTCGAGGGAGCGCAGCAGGCGGTAGAGATTGCCGAAGTCGACGCGGCCTTCGCCCAGCAACGCTTCGAGCTGGTCGGCGAGCTGGTAGCCGTGGCTTCGGCCTTCGGCCAGCAACAGCAGCACGGCCGGCTCGGCGAAACGCTCGATGCGCGCCCGGACCTCGAAGCGGCCCGGACCGACCCGGCAGCGGCAGCGTGGCTGGCGATCGACTCTCATCGTCATCAGAGTATAGGTGTATTACATAGGTAACGCGACGCGCCGCTCTCCGGGCCGAAGGGCTTGCGCTAGCGACGATGCTCCGTTATCTATAGATCTGTGGAAGATACGAGCCAAGCCGACGGACGGGCCAACCTCTACGAGCAGCTGGCACGCATCGGCAAGGTGGTCGTGCACCCCAAGCGCATCGAGCTGCTCGACCTGCTCTGCCAGGCCGAGCGCAGCGTCGAGGCCTTGGCCGAGGCAGCGGGGCTCAAGCTCACGACGGCCTCTGCCCACCTGCAGGTGATGCGCCAGGCCCGCCTCGTCGAGACCCGCCGGGAGGGCACCCGTGTCTACTACCGCGCGGCAGGCGAGGAGGTGTGCCGCTTCGTCACCGCGCTCGGCGACCTCGGCAGGGCACGCCTGGCGGAGGTCGACCAGATCCTTCGCGCCATCGGCGCGGGCAGCGACAGCGCCGAGCGGGCGACCCGTGCCGAGCTGCTCGAACGCGCCCGGTCCGGCGACGTGGTCGTCCTCGACGTCCGCCCGGTGGAGGAGTACGCGGCCGGCCACATTCCCGGGGCGATCTCGCTGCCCTTGGAGCACTTGGAGGCCCGCCTCGGCGAGCTCGACCCTAGCCTCGAGGTCGTCGCGTACTGCCGGGGGCCGCTCTGCCTGCTCGCCCCCGAGGCGGTCGCAACGCTCCGGGCCCGGGGGCTGCGGGCGCGCTGCTTGGAGGACGGCCTCCCCGAGTGGCGCCAGGCCGGACTGCCCGTCGCCACCGACCCAGCCGGCCGATCGGGGCGCGGCATACCAGCCACAGCACCGGCAGACGGTCACCAGGCGACGCCGAGCCGTCGCCGATGAGCGCCGCGGCGACCGACGAGATCGTCTACCTCGACCACAACGCCACGACACCGGTCGCGCCTGAGGTGCTCGAGGCGATGCTGCCCTACCTGCGAGGCGAGTTCGGCAACCCCTCGAGCGACCACGACCTCGGACGGCGTGCCCGCCAGGCGGTCGAGGAGGCGCGAGCTTCGATCGCTGCTCTCGTCGGGGCCCGACCAGACGAGATCGTCTTCACCTCCGGCGGCACCGAGTCGAACAACCTCGCCATCCGGGGCGTCGCGGCACAGGCGCCTTCGGCTCGGCGCCGCATCGTGACCTCGACGGTCGAGCATCCGGCAACCACCGCGCCCTTGGCGCTGCTCGAAGGCTCCGGATGGACGCTCACCCGTGTACCCGTCACCGTGTCGGGGATCCTCGATCTCGACGCCGCGCTCGCCGCCCTCGGAGACGACGTGGCACTCGTCACCGTCATGCTCGCCCAGAACGAGACCGGTGCCCTCATGCCCGTCGGCGAGCTGGCTGCCACCGCTCGGGCCCACGGGGCGGTCGTCCACACCGACGCCGCCCAGGCCATCGGCAAGATCCCCGTCTCGGTCGACGACCTTGGCGTGGACCTGTGCTCGATCGCCGCCCACAAGTGCTATGGCCCAAAGGGCGTCGGCGCGCTCTACGTCCGCCGCGGCACGCCCCTCTCACCGCTTGTGCTCGGAGCCGGCCAGGAGGGCGGCCTGCGGCCCGGGACCGAGAACGTGGCCGGCATCGTCGGCCTCGGCGCAGCCGCCCGCCTCGCCATGGACCGCCTCGAGGGCGACGCTCCTCGGATCGCCCAGCTCCGCGACGAGCTGTGGAGGGCACTGTCGGCGAGGGTGGACAGGATCCGCCGCCACACCTCCGACGATGCCTGCCTGCCGAACACGCTGCTGGTCACGTTCCCCGGCGTCCTCGGCGCCGACGTCCTTGCCCGGGTCCCCCAGCTCGCGGCGTCCACCGGCTCCGCCTGCCACACCGGCGAGCACCTACCGAACGCGACGCTCCTCGCCATGGGCGTCGACTCGCAGCTCGCCCTCGGCGCGGTGCGGCTCTCGCTCGGCCGAGGCACCACCGCCGACGAGATCGCGACGGCCGTCGACCTGCTCGCCCGCGCCCACGAGGCCCTTGTCGCCACCACGCCGTCACCGACCAGCCCCAGATCCAGACGGCGATGAAGCACGGCCTGCAGCCAATGGCCGTCCTCGCCCAGTTGTTCTCGGGCGGGGTGTGGATCCCTCAGCGCACCTGAGCGACCCCTGCAACACTGGCGAGGCATGGAACCGGGTGATCAACACCAGGTCGCGCCTGTGGGGAGCTGGCCGATCCCCGACGTCTCCGCGCTGGGTCGCGCGATCGCCGCCGGCCTGCTCGACGACGACATGTAGGTGGTCATCGAAGCGATCAACCGCCACATGGCTGTCATTGGCAATCAACGCAAGCAGAGGGTGTTGGCCTCCTTCGCCCTGCACGACCGCGTCCGCTTCGCCGACAACGCCAAGCCGCAGTACCTACGAGGCGCGACCGGCGAGATCCACGAGTTCTGCGAGGACAAGATCGTCGTGTGCCCCGGCCGGCCGCTCGGCAAGTTCACGTCAGGCTACGTTCGATGCCCACCAGAGGTACTCGAACGTATCGAAGGGACCTGAATAGATACGACTACATCCCTACGTGCGTATCGACGATGGGCGTGCTCGCGGGGTCCCGGCGCATAGGCGCCGCGTCGCAACGGGGTGCGCCGGAGGGAACCGACATCGGCGTCGGGTTCGACGGGTCGGACTCGAGTGCCTGCCTTGCCGTCTCGACGATCCCGGTGGCGCTCAGCCGTGCGGGGACGTAACCGACCGCCATTTCGTCTGTGCCGACGTCCTCGATGACGACAACGCCCCTCGAACCCTCGAGCGCAGCGCGGACCCGTCGGCGACATCCATTGCAGGTGGATCGAGCACAACGCAGGACGACCTCGTCCGGTGCGCGTGCATCGACGCGGAGGATGCCACCGATCAGCGACGTCGAAGCCTCGGTCTTCATGATCAGATCCCGCATGGCGTGTCGACGCCCCCGACCCGGTTGTCACCGACGAACTGCCACGGCGCATACTGGTCCGCTTCGAGCGCGCTCTGGGTGGAGTGCCTGGATCCTCCCGACCCGCGGTGAGACAGACCAGCTCGATCGAAAGGGCGCACCCACGACGACACGTAGTGCAAGCGGCGCCCGCCCGGATAGTAGAGCTCCAGGGTGAGTCGTGCCCGGCACCCGCTGATCGAGACCTGCTCGATCGTTGCGCTGGCATAGAGCGCTTCGGGGTCGATCCCCGTGGCGAGGTCGCGGGTGAACATTGCCACGACCTTGGACTGGGGCGAGACGACTGGAGCGAGGGGCGCTACCGAGCGGGTGGCGTAGACGGCAAGCACCGCGGAGGAGAAGCTCGCGTAGTCCTCGACGACCGACCACTGCTCGGTGCCGAGGGGCCGGTGCGAGGTGAAGCGGACCCAGTGCCCCCCTACGTACACCTCCATCGCCGCCGTCTTTACGGAAGGGCCCGAGACTGCGGCGGGGTCCGACGACAGCGAAGCGGTGATCCCCCACGCTGCCCCGACCCCGACGAGGGCGACGAGTGCGAAGACCGCGACGAGGTGTGCCCGGAACCAGTTCCGCCACAGCGCCGATGTTCGTCGGTCTGCCATGATCTACGAAGATGCACCCGCGTCTACGAATATGTCAGAGCAGCGAATCTGTCCTCGTCTTGCGCTCATGTCGGCAGATGCGGCCACGCCACGCCGTCGGGCGTCCGTCAGCAGCACGGCTGCACGGCTGCACGGTGGCCGCGGTCTGGGCGTGGGTGTCGAGGCGCTTGGCCGCGGCGATGAGGGCTCCCATCGTCGAGTCCGGCACGCTGTTTCGGTAGCGGATGTGCCCTGTCGGCCCGATCAGCACGTAGAGGTCGGGGATGCCGGCGGGGTCGTAGGCGAGGCTGAGCGCCTTCGAGGCCATCCCCCACTCCCAGCCTGGACGCGTGACGGACTTGTCGAAGGCCGCTTCCCGCCCGAAGCTGAGCAGCTGGGCGGCGCCCTTGGTGCTCGCGGCGAAGTCGCCATAGAGGCCCAAGGTGAGCACCCGGAGCCCCGCAGCGCGCAACTGGTCGAAGTGTGCGGCAACCGCCGGGATGCTCGCCGCACAGCTCGCACAGCCCCCCGCCACGAACCACACCATGGTCGGCTTGCCGCGAAGTGAGGTGATCGTGGCAGTCCTCCCCTGAGGGGTCGTGAAGGTGCCGTTGGGTGCGGGTGTCCCCGCTGTCGACGGCCGCGTCGACGTCGACGAGGACGCCGAACCCGAGACGGACGCGGCGGGGTGCTCGGAAGCCGCGGACTGGACCTTGGCGTTCACCGCTCGACTCCCGTTGCCCGCTAGCGCGTAGGCCCCGAGGCCGGCGGCCAAGACGAGGGCACCTGCCCCGAGGGCGCACCGCCTGCCCCGACGAGGTGCGACGGCGCTCCTCTGGGCACCGTGGGCGCTCATGCCAGGGCCTTTGCGGCACCGAGCAGCTGGGGCATCGTCGACCCCGGCGAGCTGTTGACGTAGGTGATCTTCCCTTTGGCGTTGATCAGGTAGTAGAGGTCGAGATAGGCCTTCGGGTTGTAGGTGTGGGTGAGGGTCGACGACGCCTCGCCGAAGGTCCAGTCCGGGTTCGAAAAGGCGCTGCCGGCGAGGGCCTTGGCGAAGGTGGCCATCGGAGGGCCCGACTGGCCGAGGTCGGCGTAGTTCTCGACCTCGACCACCCGCACGCCGTCAGCGGCAAGCGTGGCGACGTTCTGGGCCATCGCCTGCGTGCCCGCCTGGCACGATGAGCACCACGTGGTCACGAACCAGATGAGGGTGGGCTTGCCCCGAAGACCCGCCACGGTCTCGGACGTGCCGGCAAGGGTGGTGATGGCGCCGTTGGGCGCGGTCGTCCCCACCGGAAGCGAGGTGGCGGAGGTGCCCGAGGAGCCACTCGCCGAGGATGAGCTCGTGTTCGTGACGTGCAGGGCGATGACCACTGCCACGAGGGCGACGACGACGGTGACACTTGCCCCCCAGAGCAGCCGGTTGCGCTTGCGGCGCTGTGCCTCGGCCTGCCGCCGGGCGGCCCCGTTCGGACGAGATGGGCGCTGGCGCCTCGACGCGTTGCTCACCGAAGGGCTCCTTCTTCCCTGGGCGCTTCCCTGGCTTCCCTGGGCTCGGCTGCTCGGGACGAGGCGGTGTGCCCGGCCGAAGGTGGCACGTCTGCCCACCTGTCCCGACTACCGGCAGTCTCGACGTCGCCGCAACAGCTTGCGGCGACCACATCGGGAGCCTCGTCCGGCGCCGTCTCGACGGCGCAGCCGTCTTCGGTAAAGCACTGTGAGCGTGCCACCTTGTGCAGTCCCCACCAGCACAGGACGGCGAGGAGCACGAGGCTCGCGGCGAGGAACTCGGTCTGGTGGACGGCGAAGAAGTGCTGCAGGGTGCCGGTCGTCGTGTACAGCCCTACCCCTGACACGCCGACGAAGGCGAGCAACGAAGGGACGATGGGGGTGCAGCACAAAAAGCTCGGCAGCAGGCTCACCACGAAAGCCACACCCCCCGCCGCTCCGGTTGCCGCCCGGGCCGCGGCGACCTTGCGCATGGCGTAGACCTGGACGCTCAGGACGAGCCCCATGGCGAGCCCGAGCACGATCGCCCAGGTGAGCAGGTAGGCGTCGAGGTAGTCCCAGTTGGCGAGCTCGAAGCGCTGGGTGTAGTCGAAGGGCAAGAGCAGGGTGTAGAAGAACGCCACCACGCCCGAGGTGACCAGGAACCCACCGATGCGCCCGGGCGTGCCCAACACCTCGGCGAGCGCTTGCGGAGCTCGTGGGCGGGTGAACGCATCCGTGGCCGACGTCACGGGCGCCACGGCTGTTGCGCCGGTACCGGCGCGCAGCACGACGAAGACCGCCGGCGCCGCACGAAGAGCCCGACGGCGACCGCCAGGAGGAGGGCGCTGATGATCCCGCCGACCACCCCGAGGGTCGCCGCGCTCGCCGTCGCCAGGGCGGCAAAGATCAGCGGGCCGCCGCAGCACGCCACCGGCAGGAGGAGCAGCAAGAGCGCTGCGCCGGGGCCCTTCTTCTCGGCAGGAGCTTGCGATCGCTGGTTCAGATCCCCCTGTGAACGCTCGCCCGCGTGTGAGGTTGCGCCCGGGGGTCTCACGTGGGAAACGGTCATGCATTTCCTCCTTCGAGCTGCCAGGACTGGTCCGCGCCAGGCCGGACCACTCGCGCAAGCGTCTGGAGACATTCTACTACATATTTGTAAAAGCAGGTCAAGAGCCCGGAGCAGGCCAGCGCTCCTTGCCCGGGCGGCATCGCTGGCCACCGGAGGAGGCGTTTCTCGGCACGTGCGAGCCCTTTGGCTGGCGGGCTGGCGGGCTGGCGGACTGGCGGCGTCCGGGCAACCGTACGGGTCCGGTGTCCGGCGCGCTCAACCCGAGGTGTGCTGTCGCCCCCATGCCCAGGTGGGGCGCAGGGCGATCAGGGCGACGACGGCGAGGCAGGCTGACGGCCCGATCGTGCTTGCCGGGGCGCCGGCGAGCACGCACGCGACCAGCGCCATGGCGCCGGCGGTGGCTGCTGCCGCCGTTCCCACGATCGCCGTCGACCACCGCGCTGGCACGGCGGGATGCTCGAGGCGAGCGATCCGCCAGCGCAGGTGCTCGGCATCCACGGGCCCCGACGGCCTCCCGGAGGCTTCGTCTCCCACCAGGGCGACGGAACGGACCAGCGCGGACAGCAGGGCTTCGGCGCCGACCACACGCGCCGCCTCGTCGTCGGCAGCGGCTTCGAGCTCGCGGCGGAGCCCTGCCCACGCTCGGCGTACCGGCGGGACACGACCGTAGGCGGCGGCGATCGCCCCGCAGACCGTCAGCAGCCGCGGATGCCCGAGGCGCACGTGAGCGGCCTCGTGCTCGCAGAGCGCCTGGCGCTCGTCGTGCTCCAAGGGTGCGAGCATCCCCGAGGTGACCACGGCCCGGCACCGCCACAGCCCCGAGGCGAACGCCACCGGGCGCCTTGAGGGAACGACCCACACCTCGCCGGCACTCGTCGGCCGGCGGACCGCGCCAGCACGGACGACCCCCCGCAGTTCGGCACGTCGGACGGCTGCGACCTGGCGGACTGCGTGGAAGAGGAGCACGCCCAGCACGAGCACCCCGGGTACGTCGCCGACGAGCTGCCACTGGCTGTGGTCGAGCCCGAGCAGGCAGCCCTCGCCTGTGGACCGGATGCCCGCGAGCCACGACCCGAGCCCACTGCCCAGGCAGGCCAACCACACCACCGGGAGAAGGGCCCAGCCGAGCAGGCTCACCAGGTGCGCACCTGCGGCGACCCGGGGCGAGATGCTGCTGTGGCGCCCCGCGAGCGCCGAGAGCGCGACGAGCACGGCGAAGAAGCCAAGCCCGACGACGGCCGCGCTCACCGCCGCCGAGCCCGCTTCATGGCCGAAGCCAGCTCGGCGACGAGCTCGGGGTCGTCGAGCTCCTCCACGAAGTGGGCGAGGGCCACACGGGGGTGCGCCGTGGCCGAGAGCAGGGAACGGATCGCCTGGGCGGTCAGCTCGTCGGGATCGCCGGCGGCCCGGTAGCGGTGGCCCTTTCCCGCTTCGACGCGTTCGACCAGGGACTTGTCGACCAGGCGGCCGAGCACGGTCATCACCGTCGTGTACGCCCTGGGCTCGTTCCCGAGCCGCTCGAGGACCTCACGTCCCGAGAGCCAGGTGCGCGCCGACCACAGCACGTCGAGGACCTCGCTCTCGAGGTCGCCGACCCGGCGCCCTGCTACCAACCGTCTCGGCATCGACCAGTACCTCCTACAGGTTCGTAGTGTAGGAGCGGGTGTCGCGGGGATGCGCTGGCGTCACGCACGGTCCAGCGCCGGGCTCGCCTCGGACGGCACCGTCCCGCAGCCGTTCGAGGCGCTCCACCACGGCGGCCTGGTCCGACAGGGAAACGGTGAGGCCGACCACCTTGCGGCGTGCCGCCGCACCGTGGAGGAGCCGTGCTGATCGGACCGGCAGGCCGACGGCGTCGGCGAGGGCATGGAGCACGGCGCGGTTGGCCCGACCGTCGTGGGCGGGCTCGGAGACCCGGACGATGAGGACGCCGTCGTGCGTGCCGGCCACGCGGGTGGTCGACGAGCGCGGCCGGACGTGGACGTCGACCCGCAGGACCACATCGTCGGCCTTCCCCTTCGGACCTCCGTGTTCGACGATGTCACACCTCCGACTGGTTCGGATCGCCGGCGGGGGCGCTTTGGACGGGGCGCAGCCGGTGACGCACGGTGCCGTCCCACCGATGCCGTCCCGCCGGTGGTGGCCGCCAGGTTAGTGTCGAGCTCGATCACCTGATCGAGTGATGGTTCCGTCAGGTCTGCCGCCAGCACGCGTCTCGGGAGCTCCCCCGTTGCCCGTCCGGCCGAGGAAGGGCCCGCGCCTGCGGGCCGAGCAAGGAGGTTCACCGTGGCGATGACGTCGTTCAGGCTGGTGGTCTGCGATGGCGACGAGACCGGGCAGGAGCTGTTGGACGAGGCGTTGCGGGTCCTCGACCCGGCCGTCATCGGCATCGAGCTCGAGCTCGAGCGGTTCGACCTGTCCTTGGCCAATCGGCGCCGGACGCACAACGCGGTGGTGCACGAGGCGGCCGAGGCGATGCGGTCGGCCGGGTTCGGGCTCAAGGCGGCGACGATCACGCCGGAGGGGGCGGATGATGTTGGCTCCCCCAACCGGATCCTGCGCGAGGGTGTCGGAGGCTCGGTGATCGTCCGCACGGGACGCCGGATCCCTGGCGTGACGCCACTGGCCCCGGTGGTGCACCCGATCGCCGTGGTGCGCATGGCCGTCGGCGACGCCTACGGTGCCGAGGAGCGGCGCG
Source organism: Acidimicrobiales bacterium (assembly GCA_049964655.1). Classification (GTDB taxonomy): domain Bacteria; phylum Actinomycetota; class Acidimicrobiia; order Acidimicrobiales; family RAAP-2; genus JAJZJT01. Next base: position 18,991 of record JBMFXC010000030.1, on the reverse strand, counting down.
ACGGGACGCCCGGGACGCCCGACGAGTCGGCCAGCCGGACCGAGCGGATCACCCGGTCGAGCTGTCGTTTCGTCGCCGAGCACGCCTTCCGCCTCGCCGCCGCCATGGGAGGCGAGGTCTACGGCGGCCCGAAGTGGACCGTCTCGGCTCGCTACGAAGCGTTGCTGAAAGAGGAAATGGACACGGCAGCATCCCGCCATCCCGGCGTCCCGTACCGGCCGGTGCTCGTCGATGCCGCCTATGCCGGGTTGCTCAGTGCGTCGGACGACCGCTCCCTCGTGGTCCCCGCCCTCAACCGCGACGGCGACTGCCTGTCGGACCTGGTCTTGGCGCTCTTCGGGTCGATCGCCGGTGCCGAGTCGGTGCTGCTGGCCTTCGACGCCGACCTCGAGGTGACCGTCGCCATGGCCGAGGCGCCACACGGCACGGCCCCGTCGCTGGCCGGCAAGAACGTCGCCAATCCGATGGCGATGCTCCTCGCCTGCGCAGCAGTCCTCGACCACGCGGCGAGGCATGGGGACGATGCTGTCGCCGACGCCGGGCGGGCGGTCCGTGACGCCACGCTGGCCGTGGCCGCGGCGGGCATCCGAACGTTCGACCTGGGCGGCAGTGCGTCCACGAGCGAAGTCGTCGACGCGGTCGTCGACGCCGTCGCCTCGGCCCGGACGGCGCACTGAGGAACCAGGCAGCCCGTCGTCGGCGACGCCCCCCAGCACGTCGTGGACAGGAAGCCCGAACGGGTCAGGTCCGGGTCGGCGTCTCGTCGACGGGGGCGCCCTGCTCGGCGGTGACCCGCTCGACAGCGTCCCTCCGGGCCGACGTCACGGTGCCGTGGCCCCGGTGCCCTGCCGAGCGGCGGCTTCGACGGCGTCGGAGACCGCCGGCACGACCGCCGGATTGAACACGCTGGGGACGATGTAGGTGGCCGACCGCTCGTTGTCGCCGACGACGCCGGCGAGTGCCCGGGCCGCCGCCAGCTCCATCTCCTCGGTGATGGTTCGGGCGCCCGAGCGCAGCAGGCCGCGGAAGAACCCCGGGAACACCAGCACGTTGTTGATCTGGTTTGGCTGGTCGCTCCGACCGGTCGCCACCACGGCGGCGAGCTGTCGGGCGATCGCCGGTTGCACCTCGGGATCGGGATTGGCGAGGGCGAAGACGACGGCGCCCTCGCTCATCGACGACAGGTCCTCGGCGCTCACCAGCCCCGGTCCGGACACACCGACCAGGACGTCGGCGCCAGCGATGGCGTCCCCGAGCGTGCCGGTCCGGCCGGCGAGGTTGGTGTGCGCGGCGACCCAGGCACGGTCCTCGTCGAGGCCGCTGGTCGTGCCGGTGAGGATCCCCTGCCGGTCGACAGCGGTGACGTCCCCGATGCCGGCGGCGAGCAGCAGCCGGGTGATCGCCGTGCCGGCCGCCCCGACGCCGAGCACGACCGCCCGGACGTCGTGGAGCTCCTTGCCCACGACCCGCAGGGCGTTCAGCAGGCCGGCAAGCACGACGATCGCCGTGCCGTGCTGGTCGTCGTGGAAGACCGGGATGTCGAGCGCGGCGCGCAGGCGCCGCTCGATGACGAAGCATCGGGGCGCCGAGATGTCCTCGAGGTTGATCCCGCCATAGGAGGGGGCGATCAGTTCGACCGTACGGACGATCTCGTCGACGTCGTGGCTGTCGATGCATACCGGCCAGGCGTCGACCCCGCCGAACCGCTGGAACAACGCCGCCTTGCCTTCCATCACCGGCAGGGCGGCAGCGGGCCCGAGGTCGCCCAGTCCCAGGACGGCCGAGCCGTCGGTGACGACGGCCACCGTGTTGCGCTTGATGGTGAGGTTGCGCGCCGCGGTGGGATCGGCGGCGATCGCTTGGCAGACCCGGGCGACGCCGGGCGTGTAGGCCATCGACAGGTCGTCGCGGGTCTTGAGAGGGACCTTCGGGACCACCGTGATGAGCCCGCCGAGGTGGACCAGCATGGTGCGGTCGCTCACCGCCCGGACCCGTACGCCCCCGAGCGCCTCGATGGATTGCCGCAGGCGGTCGGCGTGGTCCTCGTCGACGGCGTTGCAGGTCACGTCGAAGACGATCTCGTCGGCCGGGTCGGTATGGGCCTCGACGACGTCGAGGGCCACGATGTTGGCGCCGTCGGCGGCGATGAGCGTGGTGACCGCTCCGATCTGGCGTGCGTCGGACAGGACGATGCGCAGGGTGACCGAGAACGAGGCGCTGGGGGGGTTCATGGTGCCACCTCCTCGGTGGTGCGGACGGTTCGGGACGGAGGGACGGGCCAGGGTACGGGTGGCCGCCGGGTGGTCCGTCACAGGTCGTTGCCGGCGTAGGAGAGGTTGAAGCTCTTGTTGGCCAGAGGGAAGTCGGGGACGATGGTGTCGGCGAGGGCGACCGACAGCGCCGGCCAGGTGAGGAACGACGGGTCGACGATCTTGGCACGAGTGAGCTGGCCGCGGTCGTCGACCTCGACCCGGTGGACGATCGTGCCCCGCCAGCCTTCCACGATCCCCAGGCCCGATCCACCCCGCCGAGGCAGGTCGTCCACGCCCGCCGTCAGGGCCCGGACGTGCCCGGCCAGCTCGGCCACGAGCCGGAGCGAGGCCGTCACCTCGCGGGAGCGGACGGTGAAGCGGGCGGCGACGTCACCGGCCTCCTCGACGACTGGCGTCAGGCCGGTCTCGAGGTCGCAGAACGGATGCGCCACCCGGGCGTCGGTGGCGATCCCCGACGCCCGGGCGACCACCCCGAGGACCCCGATGGCCTCGGCGTCGCCGCGGGAGAGGACGGCCGTCCCCACGAAGCGGTCCATGACCACGGTGTTGGAGGTGGCCAGCTCGACGAGGTCGCCGACACCTGTGGCGATCTCGGCGAGCTCGGCGTCGGTCGGAAGGCGGTGGACCCCGGCACCGCCGGGTCGGATGGCACCGCGTAGCAGCCGGTGCCCGGTGACCTCGGCGGCCAGGCGCAGGAGCCGCTCGCGCAGGGTGAGGGCGCGGGCCTGGGCGACGCCGAAGCCCACGTCGTTGCAGAGGGCGCCGAGGTCGGCCACGTGGTTGGTGATCCGCTCCAGCTCGACCACGATGGCCCGCAGCACGTGGGCACTCTGGGGGACCTCGACGCCCACGGCCTCTTCGACGGCGAGGCAGTAGGCCAGAGCGTGGGCGGCGGCGGTGTCTCCCGAGATGCGCTCGGAGAGCGCGACGCCGTGGTCGACCGAGCGTCCTTCGAAGAGCCGTTCGATGCCGCGGTGGACGAACCACAGTCGGGCCTTCATCTTGAGGATGCTCTCGCCGACCACCGAAAAGCGGAAGTGGCCGGGCTCGATCAACCCGGCATGCACCGGGCCGACGGGGATCTCGTAGACGCCGGGGCCGTCCACCGGAACGAAGGGGAACGGCTCGGCGTCGTCGCACATGGCTGGTACCGGCCCGGCATTGCCGCGCAAGGGGTACCAGTCGGCTGGCCACTGCTGGTGCCGCACCAGCGGGCGCAGGAAGGGATGGCCGACCGGCTCGACGCCGAACAGGTCGTGCAGCTCGCGCTCGAAGCGGCTGGCGGAGAACGACCAGGCGGCCAGGGAGGGGACGGCGGGGTGGTCGGGGTCGAGGAGGACCTCGAGCTCGACGCGGCGATCGGGAGGACCGGCGCACCAGACGTAGACCACCCGGACGGCGTGGCCGTCGTCGTGCCCGGCCACGAGGGCCAGGCGGAAGCCGGCCTCGAGCAGGGCACGGGCGCGTGCGGGGAGGTCGAGCGGGCCGACGACCTCGCTTCTGCGTACCGGTGCGAGGTCCGACCGCAGGTCGTCGCTCATCGGACGACGACCCGGGCAGCGGCATCGAGGAGCGACTGGAGCGGCCAGGCGGACAGTCCGAAGAAGGCGCAGGCGACGAGGCCACCGACCAGTGGGACGCCCACGAGACGCGACGTCGCCGACGGCGCGTCGTCGCGTCCGCCGAGGAGGAGGTGACGTCCGTGGGCCGTCACCGCGACGAAGATGACGGCTATGGCCGCCAGCGACAGGGCAGCCGCCCAGCCGAGGCCGACCGACACCTCGCCGCGGATCATGCCGAGCTCGCTCACGAACAGGCTGAAGGGTGGCAGCCCCAAGATGGCGACGAGACCGAAACCGAAGATCCCGCCGAGCAGCGGCCGCCGGGCGAGGAGCGCCGGTATGCCTTCGATCTCGGTGGTCCCCTCGACGACGAGGATCTCGCCCGAGGCCAGGAAGAGCACGGCCTTGGCGAGGCCGTGGCCCAGGATGTGCAAGAGCACCGCGGCGATGGCAAGCGTGGTGCCGGCCGCTGCCCCGAGGGCGATCAGGCCCATGTGCTCGATGCTGCTGTAGGCGAGCATGCGCTTGAGGTCTCGCTGGGTGAGGAGCAGAGAGGCGGCGACCAGGAGCGAGACCAACCCGACGATGACGAGGAGCGTGCGGGTGAATTCGGGGCCGAGGGCGCCGTCGGCCACCGCCTTGAACCGGAGAAGGGCGTAGAAGGCGACGGCGAGCAGCACGCCCGACATGAGCGCGGACACGGGAGCGGGCGCCTGGCTGTGAGCGTCGGGGAGCCAGCTGTGCAACGGAGCGAGCCCGACCTTGGTGCCGTAGCCCAGGACGATGAGGGCCAGAGCGAGCCGCATCACGCCGGGGTCGAGGTGGTGCGAGGTGCGCATGAGCGAGGTCCAGTCGAGGACCGAGGCACCCCGCGGGTGCCCGGGGACGTGGAGCGCGGCGAAGTAGACGAGCACCGTGCCGAGGAACGCCAGGGCGATGCCGACCGAGCAGATGAGGACGTACTTCCACGACGCTTCGAGGGCCTTGTCGTTGCCGCGGTGGCCGACGAGGAAGGTCGTGGCGATCGTCGTCGCCTCGATCGCCACCCACACTGCTCCGAGGTTGGCCGACAGGACGGCGGCGAGCATGCACGCCACGAAGACCTGGACGAGGAACGTATAGCGGGAGGCGTGACGGTTGCCGTGCTCCCCGCTGGCGATCTCGACTTCGAGGTAGCGGATCGACTGGACCGACGCCAGGAGCGCGATGACGCCGACGACGACGACCATGAACGCGCTGAGCGCGTCGGCGCGCAGGGCGCCGTCGAGGCCGGAGGCGACGTGGCGATGGGCGGCGTGGACCGCTGTGGCGATACCGAGGCCGAGCACGGTGGCGTTGGCCGCGACCATCGTCCAGCCGACCGGGCGGCGCCAGGGGAGCGCGACGCCGAGCAGGCCGGCGGCGAGCGGGAGGCAGACGATGGCGACGAGGAGCATCAGTCGTGGAGCTCACGGAGCTGGTCGAGGTCGACGTGACCGAAGCGGGCCCGGATGGTCGTCGCCAGCACTTGCAGCACGGCGACGACCAGCAGGAGGTCGAAGGAGGCGCCGAGCTCGACGAGGAGCGGCACTCCGGCGGTGAGGAGGAAGGCGATGAGCGCGATCCCGTTGTCGAGGAGGAGCAGCCCGACGATCTGGGAGACCGCCTTGCGCCGGGTGACCAGCACGAAGAACCCGACGAGCACCGTCGCCAAGCCCAGTGGGACGAGCCGGGTGAGGGGATCCGGGGCGAGCGCGGTGATCCGGCCGGCGACGAGGTAGGAGAGGACGACCAGTGTCCCTGCTACGACGAGGGAGGCCGGGACGTTCACCAGGGGAGCGGTCTCACGGCTGCCCGGATCGGCCCGGACCACCCGGGTAAGGAGCCCCGGGACGACGATCCCCTTGGCGAGGAGGACCACGCCGGCAACCACGCCGAGGCCGAGGTTGCCGTCGCTGACGGCGAGCACCGCCGCCAAGGCGGACAAGGCTGCCCCCTGGAGCGCCAGGATCGGGATGAGCGCGCGCAGGTCTTTGCGCCACAGGGCGAGGACCGCACCGGCCAGCACGACCCCCGCGGCCAGCTCGGCCACGTCGAACGCCGGATGGGAGCTCACCTCGTCACCAGGCCGGTCGTGACGGCGACGACGGCGAGGACGAAGCCGCCGGCGAGCAGCTCGGGGACCCGGAACAGCCGGAGCTTGGCCGTCGAGACCTCGACGAGGGCGACGAGGCCGGCGAGGGCTGCCAACTTGGCGCCGAGCACGACGAGCCCGACCAGGAGGGCCGCCCCGCCGTCGGAGGAGGCGATGCCCCAGGGGAGGAACAGGTTGGCCACCAGTCCGAGCAGCACGGCGAGGCGCATCGCCTCGCCGGCCATGACGAGCGCCAGGTCCGGTCCGCTGTGCTCGAGGACCATCGCCTCGTGGACCATGGTCAGCTCGAGGTGGGTCGAGGGGTTGTCGACCGGGATGCGACCGGTCTCGGCGATGACCACGACGACGAGGGCGACGAGTGCCAGGAGCCGCTGCGGACTGGCCAGCCATCCGGGGTGGGCGAGGGTGGCGGTGACGATGCCTGGAAGGTTGGACGTGCGGGCTTGGACGGCGAGGGCGAGGAGGGCGACGAGCAGCGCCGGCTCGGAGATGGCCCCGATCGTCATGGCCCGGCTCGATCCCATGCCCCCGAAGGCCGTGCCGGCGTCGAGGCCACCGAGAGCGAGCGCCACCGACCCCATGAGCAGGAGGTAGACGACGACGAAGACGTCGGCACCACCGGTGAGGACCGGGTGCGTGGCGACGAGTGGCGTGAGGGCGGCTGCCACCATCGCCGACGCCACGAGCACGAGCGGCGCCAGGGAGGCGACGGCGCTCGTGTGCTCGGCCCGGACGACCTCCTTGCGCACCAGCTTGCGCAGGTCGGCGAGCACTTGGCCGACCGGGGGGCCGACGCGGCCTTCGGCCCGGGCGCGGACCTTGGCCATCAGCCCGAGGAGGAGTGGGCCGGCGACGACGACCATCGCCACCTGGAGGACCGATACCCCGATCCGCGCCACGACGTCCGGGCTCGCCACGGCGAGGGAGGCGAGGACGGGGATCACGCCAGGAGCACCAGGACGAGCACCAGCGCGACGAACCCGAAGGCGAGATAGCGGTGGACGCTTCCGTTGGGCACCCGGCGCGCCAGGCGTCCCCATGCGGCGACTGCTGCGATCACCGGCTGGTAGAAGGCACGTTCGCTGGCGTCGTCGATACGTTGACGGAAGGTGATGGCCTCGGGCACGTAGCGGGACTCGGCCACATGGGTGACCTCGAGGTCGTGGTCGGGTCGGAGCACGTCGGCGAACACCCGCTGGAGCGGCTCGGCGAAGGACGTGGCGGTGATCTCCGAACGAGCCGTCTGCACACCGCCTCCGCATCCCCAAGCCTCGGCACGACGGGGACGGCGTAGCTCGGCGGATCGGGGGACGAGGCGCAGAGCCCCGCGGGCGACGACGAGGGCGCAGAGGAGACCGACCACGACGAGCGCCGGGTCGACGGCACCGCTGAAGGAGGCGAGGTCGAGGCCGAGCCCGGAGCGGAGCGCCAGCGGCGCGCCGCCGGCGAGACCGCTGGCGACGGCGTGGTCGAGGACCGGGAGCGCGATGCCAGGAGCGACGCCCAGCACCACGCACCCGGCGGCGAGGAGCGCACTGGCGGCCAGCATGGAGGGCCCAACCTCGTGTGCCTGTCGGGCACCTTCGCTGCGGGGCATCCCGAGGAACCCGACCCCCAGTGCCTTCACGAAGGCCGTGGCGGTGAGCCCACCGGTGATCGCCAGCGTGGCGACCCCAGCCAGCAGCGCCGCTTCGGTGACCGCCGAGTGGGAGGTGAAGCCGTGGAGGAGCCCTTCCAAGAGCAGCCACTCGCTGGCGAAGCCGTTCAGCCCGGGCAGGGCACTGATGGAGAGGGCACCGATGCCGAAGAGCACGGCCGTCGCGGGCATCCGGCGAGCAAGCCCGCCCAGGCGGTCGAGGTCGCGGGTACCGGTCGCCTGTTGGAGGGCACCGGCGCCGAGGAAGAGGGTGCCCTTGAACAGGGCGTGGTTCACGAGGTGGAAGAGGGCGGCGAGCAGGACCAGCGCGGCAAGGAGGCGCTGGCCCCCGGCAGCGAGCGCCCCGGCAGCGCCGACGCCGACGAGGACGAGACCGATGTTGTCGACTGTCGAGTAGGCGAGCAGACGCTTGACGTCCTTGCTGGCGGCAGCGTGCAGGGCCCCGAAGAAGGCCGACGTGACACCGAGGGCGACGACCACGAGCCACCACCACAGCTCGCCGCCGCCGAGCAGGCCTTCGCCGACGCGCACGATGCCGTAGACGCCGAGGTTGACCATCGCCCCCGACATGAGCGCGGAGACCGGGCTCGTTGCTTCGGGGTGGGCGCGGGGCAGCCACACGTGGAACGGCACTGCTCCCGCCTTGGAGGCGAAGCCGACGAGGACCAGCAGAAAGGCCACGGAGGCGAGCGGGGCCGGCACCCGCCGGTGGTGGGCGGCGATGACGGCGAAGCTCTGGCTGCCGACGTTCGTCGCCAGCAACACCAGGCCGAGGAGGATGGCCGCCGCCCCGATGTGGGTCATCGCCGCGTACCACCGGGCGGCTTCGCGGGTCGCAGGATGCTGGCGGTGCTCGGCGAGCAGCGCCAGCAGCGAGGTGAGCGCCATGAGCTCCCAGGTGACGAGGAACGTCGCCACGCTGGCGGCAGCCGGGACGAGAAGCAGGGTGGCAAGGAACGCCGGCAGCATCGCCGACGCCGTCCGGCTCGGCGTGGCGTGGGAGCCATAGCCGACCGAGTAGCACAAGGCCGCCAACCCGACGACGGCGGTGACGGCGACGAAGAGGGCTCCCAGCGGGTCGAGGGAGAGGTCGACGCCGGCGAGTGGCAGGACCTCGGCGGTGCGCAGGGCGACGGGGTGCCCCGACACGAGCACCTGGGCCGCCCCGACCAGGGCGGCCAGGCATCCTGCCCCGCCCGCCAGCGCGGTGCCAACCAGGCGGTACCGACCCGACAGCGTGGCAGCGAGCAGGGACGCGACGCACAACGCGGCGAGCCCGACCAGGTAGACGGTCATGCTCAACGTCCGCTGAGCCCCCGCAGGGCCGCCGTGATGGCTGTGGGCTCGGGTGGGCACCCCGCGATCTCGAGGTCGACAGGGACCACGCTGGCGACCGGACCGGTCGCGCCGTAGGCATGGGCGAAGACACCGCCGCCGACGGCGCAGTCGCCGCAGGCCACGACCACTCGGGGGCGGGGCACGGCCTCGAACGTCTTGCGCAGGGGCGCCGCCATGTTCCTCGTGACCACGCCGGTCACGAGCAGGCCGTCGGCGTGGCGTGGCGAGGCGACCAGGCGGATGCCGAAGCGCCCGGCGTCGCACACCGGACCAAAGGCCTGACCGATCTCGACTTCGCAGCCGTTGCACGAGCCGGCGTCGACATGGCGCAGCTGCACCGACCCCGGGAACCGGGGCGCAGCCGTGGTGGCTGGAGGTGGGACCGGCTCCGTGACGCGCCGCCCGCGCAGCGCGGCGGCGAGCGGGGTGCGGGACACGTCTGACGAAGTTATCATGCCCTCAGATGATCAAAATCTTTTCTCTCATGGTGCCCGTCGACATCGGAGTGAACGGGCCGGCCTCGCCTGGGGAGACCGAGACAGCCCGGGTGACGTCGCCGGGGGTCTGCCGGTGAGGACACGCCGCGAGGACGACGAGCCGGTGGTGTGCCGGTCGTGCTGGTGGCCCGTTCCCCGGGTCGACGCCGAGCGCTGCGGGTGTTGTCCCCGTTGCGGGGCCCCCCTCTCGGCCCTCCCGACGCCCCGCTCCGCCGAGCCCCCGACGCCCCGCCGGCGCGATGCCTGAGCCGCTGGGTGTCGAGGAGCTGGTCGACGGTGCCCTCGAGGCGCGCATCGGCCCGTTCGAGCCCGACATCCTCGACGCCGTCGTCGGTATCTGTACCGATGCGCTGGCGGCGACGGTCGGTCCGCGGATCTTCGCCGAGCTCGAGACGGACCGGCGGCGTGTCCTGCTCGTCGCTCCCTGGGTCTCCGACCTGGCCAGCGGCCTCTTTGTCCTCGAGCGGTTCGGCCCGCGGGAGCGCTCGAGCAGCGAGCTGCTCGACCTGTTGTCAACGAGCGCCCTCGACGAAGGCCATCGCACCCGGATGGCCGAAAGCGTCGACGTGGCGGCCAGCTTGACCCTCGACCGGGTCCTCGAGCACGTGCTCGGCCGGGGCGCCTGCGGACGTGATCCCCGCCTCAACGCAGTGGACGCCCCCTGGCTCAGCGCACTGACCTACGGCTACCGCGTCCACGTCGCTCTCGAGCTCCTGCGCCTGTTGCCGTCCCACTGATCCCCGGAGCCCGACTGGCTGCCTCGGCTGCGTTGCCTCGGGGTCCGTGGCCTTGCTCACCGCCCTCCGTCTACCGACCGGGGCGCCGTCCGCCTCGCTCAGTGGGTCGCCCGCCTCCGGGGCCGTGCGGGGCGCTCGGCGAAATCGAGCTCCTCGAGCTCGGCAAGGAGCTGGCGGGACTCTGCCAGCGTGCTGGTGAGGATCGCCTTTGCCACCTCCAACAGCTCGAAGATCCGCGGGTCGGTCACCGAGTAGCGAACCGTCGATCCTTCCTTGCGGCTCTGGAGCACGTTCGCCCGGCGCAGGATGCCGAGCTGTTGGGAGAGGTGCGACGCCTCGAGCCCGACCTCGGGGATCAGCTCACCCACCGACCGCTCTCCGTCACGGAGCAGTTCGAGCACCCGGATGCGTGCCGGGTGGGCCAACGTCTTGAAGAAGTCGGCTTTGACCTGGTAGATCGGACGCGTCACCGGCGACGGCCGACGCTCGGCACGTCCGACGCACGTCGGTATGCCCGCCTGTCTCGGTGTGCTCCGCTGGCGCCCGGTGCTGAAGAAGACATCAACTCATCAAGTTATCAGCTTGGCCGGCGGCAACGCACGCTGCGCCCGGACGCGCTCCGGTGGACCCGGTCTGGGGTGAGCAGCGAGCCCCGGCGACGGCCCACCGTCGGGCTCGGCGAGCGTGCGGAGCGCGTCGAGCACGACCCGGTAGGACGTGTCCCCGAGGAGCTCCATCGACGCCTGTTCGGTCCGTCGGGCCCGATCGGCGACCTGTCGGGCGAGGCGTCGCCCGTGCTCAGTCGGGTGGAGGGGACGGCGGCGGGCGTCAGCGGGATCGCGTCCCGCGGTGCACAACCCGTTGGCGACCAGCGTCTCGACGATCCGCTGGATGTTCATCGGGTCCGTGCCCAGCCGGCGAGCGAGCTGCCGCACGCCGCAACCGGGCTCGGCAGTGACCAGCCGGAGGACGGCCGCCTGGGGAGCCGTCAGCCCGAGGTCGGCGAGGGTCGCTTCCCAGCGGCGCCGGTGCGCCCGGTGGGCCATCCCGAGCAGGAACCCGATGCCCTCGAGACCGAGCTCGGCGGCGTCACACCGGTGTGTCGCCGGGGAGGACGGCGCGTTCGCCCTGGCCGTCACCGGGCGTGCTCGTCGGACAGTTGAGGCTTGCCGGCCCAGGCAACGACCACGAGGTCGCTCCTGCGTCCCTCGTCGCCGCGGACTTCGTGCCGCCCGGCGGGGGCATTGTCTCCACCGCGGGCGGACCGGCGGCTCCTCGTCTCGAGGACGTGGACGTCGAGCTCTGAAGGCAGAGCGGCCCGGAGACGCTCGTCAGTGAGGAGCCGGCCGGGGTCCGGTGGGCCGTGGCGTCCGAGGTTGTCGAGGTGGTGGCCCACGACGTAGAGGTGCCCACCGGGGCGGAGTGCCTCGGTGGCGTGCCGGAGGATGGTGCCGAGCCGGTCGGGCCCGGGGTGGAGGTTGGCCACGATGACGAGGTCGAACCACGACCGGTCTGGACGCCACTCGTCGAGGTTGGCGTTGACCGTGGTCACGGCAGCCCCCTCGGCGGCCGCCGCGGCGACTGCCAGGTCGAGGCCGACCTGGGAGGCGTCGACGAGGGTCATGTCCCAGCCCTTGGCGGCCAGCCACACGCTGTTGCGGCCCGGTCCCGACCCGAGGTCGAGACCGCGGCCCGCCGGCAGCGGACCGGCGAGGGCGACCAAGAAGGGGTCGGGCTCCCTCGGCCACTGACCCCCGGCGAAGCGCTGGTCCCACATCGGGCCGACTGACGTCATGGCTGCCTCCCTGCTGGCCTGTCGGCCTCGGTTCCCGTCTGGCAACCCGCATTCCCCAGGCCGGCGATGATCTCGATGGCGAGGGCGTAGGCCGGCATGCCGGCAGTGACGAGCGACGTCTCGGCCACGCCGACGAGGTCGGCGAGCGTCGCCCCGGCGCGCTGGGCGCCGGTGGCGTGCAGTCGGGCGGGGTCCTCGCGACCGAGGGCGACGAGCTGGGCGAAGTGGACCAGTTGCTGCACGCGAGGCTCGAGGGGGTTCTCCGCGAGCAGCGCTCGGCGCAGTGCTTCGATCGCTTCGACGGCCTCGACCCGTCCGGTTGCCTGGGCGACGGCGAGACGCTGCTCGATCCCTTCTGGCACGACGCCGAAGACGTCGCGATAGCGGTCCCGGACCCCGTCCGCTCGGCTACTGCCGTCGGAGACGCTCACGACCGCACCCGTGCCATCGACGAGCGCACCTGGTCGAGGGCGCCCGAGGGGAAGTCGACTGCTCCACCGAGGAGCACGGCTCGCAGCTCGGCCTCGGCGGCCTCCTCGATGGCGACGACGAGCCGAGCCGTGGAGACAGGGTCGGCCCCGAAGGCGAGGAGCCCGTGGTTGGCGAGCAGGACGGCTGACGTCGTCGGGCGTTCGGCAAGCACGTCGACGATGCCCCGGACCGAGATGTCCGAACCACGTGGCCCCCAGGCGACGACCGGCACGGGCTCCGCCTGACCGAAGCGCAGGAGGGGCTCCACCCGGCACGGCAGTTCCTTGTTGGCCAGTGCGAAGGCGGTGGCGGCCGGGGAGTGGGTGTGGATGATCCCGCCTACGGCTGGCCGGGCCCGGTAGACGGCGGCGTGCATGGCGACGATCTCGGCGTTCTCCGCGGACAGCTCCCCGTCGAGGACCGTCCCGGCGAGGTCGAGGGCGGCCACCTGGTCGGGGCACAGGTCGCGCACCACGCCGGTCGTGGTGAGGACGAAGTGGTCGGCGTCGAGGCGGGCGCTCAGGTTGGCATGACCGGCATGGGACAGAACTCCGGCCTCGAACAGGTGACGGGTGGCGGCGACCACCGCCTCGCCTGCGGTCGTCGTCTCGGGTCGAAGCGTTGCGGTCGTCATCGGCGGTCTCCTCGTCAGGGTGTCATCCCCATAAACGTAGGGGTATCTACAATTGTTCCCGAGAGGAGGAACGGGCTGGCCGGGTGGACTCCCGGGAGGCCTCGTCGAGCGACGGCCCGAGGTGGAGGGGCCCCGAGGTCGCTCAGCCCGCGCCTGCCGCCTGGCCGGGAGGAGGTCCCTCCTCGGACGGCGCGAGGCCGAGGTGGTGTCGGAGGCGTCCGGCGATGGCGTCGGGGATGACGGTGTCGGGGTCGTGCAGTGCACCGAGCGCGGCCGTGGTGCCGACGAGAGCCTGGTAGAGGGGTGGGCACGTGGCGCATCCGGCGAGATGGGCCTCGAGGGTGCGTCGCTCCAGCGGGTCGAGCTCGTCGTCGAGATAGCTCGACACCTGTTCGCGGGCCTCCCAGCACGAGAGCCGCACGCCCGCGTTGGCTGCCTGTCGTTCGTCTCGGTGGGCGAGTGCGCTCACGAGCATCATCCTTCCTCGCCTGATGCGCTGCTTGGCTGCAGGGAGCGAGATGCCGAGGAGGTCGGCGACTTCGCTCGCCGGGCGTCCCTCGGCGTCGTGCAGGACCACGGCGCTCCGGTAGTGGTAGGGAAGATGGACCAGCGCGTCGCGCAGCTCTGCTGCCGATTCGGCCCGCTCGACGACCGTTTCGGCGTCGACGCTGTAGGACTCGTCCCGCCACTGGGTCTCGATATCGGTGACGGTGAGCTCGTGGGCGTAGTGTCGCGCCCGGTCCACCGCCAGATGGGAGAGGATCCGGTGGAGCCACGTCCGGAGCGAGGCGTCACCCCGGTACTGGGCGGCACGCTCCAGCGTCCGGAGGACCGTCTCGCCGACGAGGTCCTGTGCCTCGGCGTCGTTCGCTGTGACCGACCGGGCATAGCGGTACAGGCCAGGAAGCTCGGCTGCCACCTGCGTGGCGAGCCGGCTGTCCTGTCCTGGTGTCGTCGGGTCGTCCCGCACGGCCTCCACCCTCTCATCCGTGGCCCCAGCCGGCTCATCCGTGGCCCCAGCCGGCTCATCCGTGGCCCCCTCCGGCTCCATCGGCCCCGCTGCCGTCGTTCCGTCGACGGACGGAGCCGGGTCAGGCTGCCCGGTGCAGGTGGGAGACCCGATGCTCGCCCGGTTGGCCACCGCCGCGGACGGTCGTGATGCCGAAGAGGCGGTAGAGGGGGCAGAAGCCACTTCCTGCCGTAACCGCCATGATCGCTGCCACGACGAGCAGCACGATCCCTCCCGCCGTGGAGAAGCCGAGCACTCCACTTCCGGCCACTGCGCCGACAGCCACCAAAGCTCGGAGGCTCCGGTCGATCGTTCCCGTGTTCTGCTGCATTGCACGCTCCTTCGTCCGTTTCGCTCGGCCCCTGTCGGGACCTTCACAACACAGACGCACGAGGACTCCAAAGGGATACAACCCTTGGCTGTCTGAGGTTCCGGCGGCAGCCACGGGGCATTGACGCGCTGGAGGAGAACGGCACGGCTGGGGTCTTGGCGACCAATCGACTATGATCGATGCTCGTCCGGCGACCTACGACGGTCACCGTGCGAACCGTGCGAACCGTGCGAGAGGAGGCCGGATGCCCGCCCGTCCTGCGAGTGCCACTGGCTCCATCGACGTCGAGCCGGCTGACGCACCGCTGTGCCGGGCCTCGGTGCTGGTGGCGCCTCTGGGCCACGACGAGGCGGTCGACCTGGCCCGGGTGCTCGGGGCTCTCGCCGATCCGGTGCGCCTTCGGCTCCTGTCGATCGTCGCCGCCAGGGGGGAGGTCTGCTCGTGCGACCTCGAGGGCCCGCTCGGGAAGAGCCAGCCGACCATCTCCCACCATACGAAGGTCCTCGCCGATGCGGGGCTCGTCATCGGCGAGCACCGTGGGCGGTGGACGTGGTGGCGGATCGTCCCCGACCGCCTAGCCGCCGTCCGCCGTGCCCTCGGGGCGTGACCGGACTGCCGGCTCCACCCCTGGGCGCCCCTGGGCCGGACGAGCCGAGGTCGGTACCATGGGAACGTATGGGCATGGCCATGGGGATCGAGCCGCCGGTTGCGTGCTGTGACCCGGTCGAGGGCGTCCCGCGCTCGGTCGACGACGAGACGCTGGCGGCGATGGCCAAGGCGTTGGGGCATCCCATGCGGGTGCGGATCCTCCGGTTGCTGGCCGAGCGCCAGGCGTGCGTGACGGGAGACCTGGTGGCCGAGCTGCCGTTGGCCCAGTCGACGATCTCGGAGCATCTCCGGATCCTGCGGGAAGCCGGGCTCGTTCAGGGTGAGATCGAGGGGCCGCGGACCTCCTACTGCGTCGACCGGGCCGGTCTGGTCGCCCTGCAGGGCGCCGTCTCCTCGCTCTGAGCTCGGACGGTCCGCTGCCGGCGGACCGTCCCGTCGACGAGTGCCGCCCACTGCCTGGCCCGGCTGTGCCCCCCATGCTCGGTCCCCGTGCTGTGCCCCCCATGCTCGGTCCCCGTGCTGTGCCCCCCATGCTCGGTCCCCGTGCTGTGCCCGGATGCCGTGGTGAAGCAGTGGCGGTGCAGCTATGCTCATCGACAATCGACGATGAGCGATCCCTGTAGGAGGTCCTGATGACGACGGTCGAAGTGTTCGATCCACCGATGTGCTGCTCGACTGGGGTCTGTGGCCCAAGCGTCGACCCGGCGCTCGCCGCGTTCGCGGCCGACCTCGGGCGCCTCTCCGAGCAGGGCGTGGTCGTCGAGCGGCACAACCTGTCCCAGGAGCCAAAGGCGTTCGCCGAGCGCGATCTGGTGCGCGAGCTGCTCGCCGAGCGCGGCGACGAGGCGTTGCCGGCGGTGGTGGTGGACGGCGTGTTGCGCTCGTCGGGGCGGTACCCGTCGTGGGTGGAGCTCGAGGCGTGGGCGAGGGAAGCGGCCGGCACCGGTGGTGGGCTGGACGCCAGTACGGCCGAGCTCGTGGCGATGGGCGCGGCGGTCGGTGCCAACTGCGAGCCCTGCTTCTCGTACCACTACGACCAGGCCCGCCGGCTCGGCGTGGCGCGAGCGGTCATGGCCGAGGCCGTGCGGGTGGCTCAGGCGGTGAAGGACACTCCAGCCCGCTCCATGGCGGAGCTGGCCGCCAAGCTGCTCGACACTGAGGTCGGGGTCGTTGGCACGGCATCCGCAGGCGGCGCGGTCGAGTCGGGGACCGGCAGCGCCAGCGATGTCCCGGCCGTGGCGTTCTGCGGCGAGGCAGCTGCTGATCCCGAAGATCCGGTCGGCAGCGCCAACGAACCGGCCGTCCAGACGTCCGGGGGTTGTTGCGGCGGCGGACCGGAGGTCGCCGAAGTGCCCCTGGTCGGGGTGAGGGCCGGCGGACGTTGCTGTGGTTGAGGTGACCGGCGGGCAAGGCGCGACCGCCCGTCCCGACAGGGAGGACCTCGTCGACGGACCGTCGGCTGCAACGACGACCAGGGTGCTCGGTGGCCTGTTGGCATCCGCCCCCCGCTTCCTCTTCTTCACCGGCAAGGGCGGGGTGGGCAAGACGTCGACGTCATCGGCCGTCGCGCTGGCCTTGGCTGAGGCAGGACGCCGGGTGCTGCTGGTCTCGACCGACCCGGCGTCGAACCTCGACGAGGTGCTCGGGGTCACCCTCGGCGCGTCCCCCGAGCCGGTGCCAGCTGCGGCGGGACTCGACGCGATGAACATCGACCCGGTGGCCGCCGCCGCTGCCTATCGCGAGCGGGTCGTCGGTCCCTACCGCGGTGTACTACCCGTGTCCGCAGTGGCCAGCATCGAGGAGCAACTGTCAGGGGCATGCACGGTGGAGATCGCCGCCTTCGACGAGTTCACCGCCCTCTTGGCCGGCCCGTCTGCCACGTCCGCCTACGACCACGTCGTCTTCGACACCGCCCCGACCGGGCACACCCTGCGCCTCCTGTCGTTGCCGGCAGCCTGGAGCACCTTCATCGACACCAACACCGTGGGGACCTCGTGCATCGGGCCGCTGTCGGGCCTCGCCAGCCAGCACGACCGCTACCGGGCTGCAGTGGCCGCTCTGTCCGACGGCGATCGCACAGTGCTCGTCCTGGTGGTGCGCCCCGACCCCTTGGCGCTTGCCGAGGCGGCGCGCGCCGCGACGGAGCTCGGGGCGCTCGGCGTGGCCAACCAGCGCCTCGTGGTCAACGGCGTGCTCCCCGAGGGACGGTCCGACGACCCGTTGGCCGACGCGCTCTGCGCCCGGGCAGCAGCGGCGCTCGACGCGTTGCCGGCGGAACTGGCCGGTCTTCCTCGCGACGACGTGCCCCTGGTGGCCTCCAGCCCCGTCGGGGTGCCGGCCCTGCGAGCACTCCTCGTCGGTGGCGCACTGGCTGACGACGAACCGGCCGGAACCCTGCCCGAGACGACCTCGCTCAGCGCGCTGGTCGGTGAGCTGGCCGGACGTGGGAGCGGGCTCGTCCTCACCATGGGGAAGGGCGGGGTGGGCAAGACCACGTTGGCGGCGGCAGTCGCCCTCGAGCTGGCGCGATCGGGGCACGAGGTGGAGCTCACCACCACCGATCCAGCCGCCCATCTCGACGCCGTGCTCGCCGCCGGGCACGAGGGGACCGGACGCGTCGTCGTGAGCAGGATCGATGCCGAGCGAGAGACCGCCGCCTACGTGGCCGAGGTGCTCGGAGACGCCGGCGCCGGGCTGGACGACGCCGGCCGTGCCGTGCTCGAAGAAGACCTTCGCTCCCCGTGCACTGCCGAGATCGCGGTCTTCCGGGCGTTCGCTCGCACAGTGGCCGGCGCCACGGATCGGTTCGTCGTCCTGGACACTGCCCCGACGGGCCACACCCTGCTCCTCCTTGACGCGGCCCGCTCGTACCACCGTGAGGTCGGCCGTCAGGGCGGAGCCGTCCCCCCCGAGGTCGACGCACTGCTCGATCGGCTGACGGATCCCGGCTTCACCTCCGTGCTCGTCGTCACCGTGCCCGAAGCCACGCCAATCCACGAAGCCGCCGCCCTGCAAGAGGACCTTCGCCGGACGGGAATCGAGCCGTTCGCCTGGGTGGCCAACCAGAGCCTTGCTGCCACGGGGACGAGCGACCCACTGCTCGCCGCACGCGCTGCGGCAGAGACCCGCAGGCTGGCCGAGGTCGCCGACCGCTTTGCCACGCGACTGGCGCTCGTGCCGATGCTGGCCGACACCCCGACCGGCGCCGAGGCGCTCTCTCGTCTGCTTGCCGCGCCGGCCGAGGCCGTGGCGTGAGACCTTCGGGTCCGTCTGGCTCCGGCTGGCGGCACACTGCCGCTCACGCCGTTCGTCCTGTTCATCCCGTTCGTCACGAGCGGGCCCAGCACCAAGGAGGCCGACGATGGCCAAAGTCGTGATCCACCTCTTCCACGCCGACGAGGACTCGCTCTCCGCTGGTTCGCATGTCGCCGAACGGGTCCGTCAGGTGGCCGGGGACAACGGTGTCGACCTCGAGGTCTACTGCTTCGGGCCGGCCCAGGGTGCCCTCGGCGATACCTCGGAGGACCCGACCCGCGCCGGGTACAACCGTCAGATCGACGAGCTAGTGGCGGCCGGCGTGCCCGTCGGGGCCTGCCTCAACGCCGCCCGTGCAGCAGGGACCGAGCAGGCGCTCACCGAGCGCGGCGTCACCTTGCAGTACGCCCGCGACGCTTACGTTCGCTTCGCGCTCGAGGGCGCGACCGTCCTCAACTTCTGATCTGATGGCCGACGACCCCGACGCACGCCACCCGTTCGCGGCGACGCCAGTGCCACGGAGCGACGGTGGCCGGTGGTACGTACCGGCCTGGCTCGACGTTCCTGGTCTCCCCACCTTCGAGGTGGTCGACACCCGCTCGGCCCAGGGACGGCTCGAAGTCCGGCCGAAGACCGTGACCGTCGCCGACCTCGTCCTGTTCCACGGGCACGCCTGCGACGGGCTCGTG
>JBMFXC010000029.1:0-29240 GCA_049964655.1 Acidimicrobiales bacterium | reverse complement strand
TGTGCCATCCCGGTGGCAGTGCACCCGGCGAGGAGAAACACCGATACAGCACCCACGACAAGGTGCGCTTTGCCGAGCATGGCTCTCGTCATCCGCCTCGCGTGTGAGCTGTTCGTTGAGAGAGCGTCAGCAGCCGGTGAGAGCTCCGTCGCGCTGCGAGCGGATCAATCACTTACTCCCTGGCTCCGGAGCCCCGCGCTGTCGGCGACGTTGGAGGTGCCCCCGGCCACCTCGTACGCCCACAGCTCGGAGGCCACCGAGACCGGTCCCCCATGCGGGGAGGGCCGGTCCGCACCGGCGTGACCGTGGGCGAAGGCGGGAGAGGCCACCCACGCCTCGAAGGCAGCCTGGTCGCGCCAGCGGGTGACCACCAGCCACTGGGTCCGCCCGTCGGTGGGGCGGAGGAGCTCGAAGCCCTCGAAGCCGTCCTGGCCGTCGACGGCACCCGCCCGGGCGGCGAAGCGACGGGCGAGCTCGTCGCCGGCGTCCTCGGGGACGGTGATGGCGTTGATCTTGATCACGGTCATGCCCGAATCACAGCAGATGGCTGGCTCCCGGGTTGGTCGGGTGGCACCGCCGGGGTTCGCCGGGGACCACGACTGCTGCCGTCGGTGGTGCAGGATGTCACCATGGCGCCCTCCCGTGTCGGTCGGCTCGGTCGGGACACCGGCCCGGCAGCCGGCCCTGGCCAGCCGGTCGCCGGTGGGTTCCTCGTCCACCGCTGGCACGACCGTGCCGTGGTGGCGCTCGCCGTGGCCGCCATTGCCTCCGGCTTCGGCCAGTTCGGTGTGGTCGCCGCACTCGGCAGCGTGGCCCGTGGCCTCGGTCAGGTCTCCCACGGGGCCACCCTGGCCGACCAGGCCGGTCTGTCGGGGACCGTGCTCGGAGTCGGGCTCGGTGTCATCCGGTTGGCCTCCCTGGGTAGCCTCGTCGTTACCGGGCTCGCCGACCGGTTCGGGCGTCGGACCATGCTGTTGGCCGCGGTCGTCATCGGCCTGGTGGCGACGAGTGCGGCGGCGCTCAGTCCCACCTTCTGGTGGTTCGTGGTCATCTTCGCCCTGGGCCGCCCCTTCCTCAGTGCGGCGAACGCCCTGACCCAGGTGGCCGCGGCCGAAGAGACCGACTCGACCGGTCGGGCACGAGGTGTGGCGGTGGTGACCGCCGGCTACGCGGTCGGGGCGGGAGCCGTGGCGATCCTGCACAGCCTGGCCGCCGGAGCACTTGGGTTCCGCGGGGTCTTCGCCCTGGCCCTCGTACCGCTGCTTGCCGCACCGATGTTGTGGCGGTGGGTCGAGGAGCCGGACCGCTTCGTCGCCGCCGGGAGCGCCCCCCGGGCAGTGCCGGTGTGGGGGGCCGTGGGTCGCCGTTACCGGGCCCGGGTGCTTGCCCTGGTGGTGCTGGCCTTCGCCGTGTCGTTCGTGACCGGCCCGGCCAACAGCTTCGTCTTCCTCTACGCCCAGGACGTCCTCCACCAACAGGGACTGGTGACGGCGGGGATGGTGGTCGGGGCCGGCGTGTCGGGCCTGGCCGGGCTGCTGGTCGGGCGATGGCTGGCCGACCGGGTCGGTCGCCGGCCGACCGCCGTGGCGGGGATGATCGGCCTGTGCCTCTGCGGCACCCTCGCCTACGCCGGTGGGGCGGTGTCCCTGGTGGTGGGGTACGTGGTCGGCGTGCTGGCCGGTGGCGTCTTTGCTCCGGCGATCGGCGCCTTGCTGAACGAGCAAGTGCCGACCGAGGTGCGGGCGTCGGTGGCCGGCTGGTTCGGGGCGTCCGGCGTGCTCGGCGCCGTGGCCGGTCTGGTCGTCTTCGGCGCCGTGGCCAATGGACACGACCAGTTCTCGACCGCCGCTGTGGTCACCTTCCTCCCGGTGGTGGCTTTCGCTGCCGTCTTCTTCCTGCTGCCCGAGACGCTCGGCAAGGAGCCAGAGGAGCTCTGGGGACCGGGGTGAGGCCGTGTCCCGGCGACCGCCGCCTGCGGTGCTCCAGTGGTCCCGAGGCATGCGGCAGAGCCAGCGCACTACGGTCGTCGGGCATGGTCCCGTTGCTGGAACGACGTCGGCTGGGTCGGACCGAGCACCGTTCGTCGGTCGCCGTGCTCGGGTGTGCCGCGTTCAGCTCGTCGAGCCCTGATGAGGTGGCCATCGCCGTCTCGACCGCGCTCGACGCGGGAGTCAACCACCTCGACGTCGCACCGAGCTACGGCGAGGCCGAGCTGCTGCTCGGCCCGGTGCTCGAGGGCGTGCGCGACCGCTTCTTCGTCGCCTGCAAGACCCAGCGTCACCGGGCCGACGGTGTCCGCAGCCAGCTCGAGGACTCCCTGCGGCGGTTGCGGTGCGACCACGTCGACCTCTACCAGTTGCACGCCGTGACCGATCTCGAGGAGCTCGACCGACGTGCCGGTGCCGTCGCCGCCGCCCTCGCCGCCCGAGACGAGGGGCTGTGCCGCTTCGTCGGCATCACCGGTCACGAACTCACCACTCCGGCCGCCCAGCTCGAGGCGGTCCGCCGCTACGACCTCGACACGGTGATGTTCCCGGTGAACCCGCGGTTGTGGGCCGAGGATCGGTACCGGAGCGACGCCGAGGCACTGCTCGACGAGGCCCAGCGGCGCGACCTCGGAGTGATGGCCATCAAGGCGGCCGCGGCTCGTCCGTGGGGAGGACGACCGCGGACCGCCACGACCTGGTACGAGCCCTACCGCGATCCGGCGGAGGTGGCCCGTGGGGTGCGCTTCGCTCTGTCGGTGCCTGGGGTCCAGGCGTTTTGCACGCCGGGCGACACCGCCCTCCTGCGGATCGTGTTGGACGCCGCCCGAGCCTTCGAGCCGTTGACCGATCCGGAACGGGCCGAAGCCTCGCGCGCGGTGGTCGCCGAGCCGCTCATCTTCCCCATGCCCCACCGTTGAGATGCCCGACCGCTCAGCACGAACGCACCACGAAGACCGCCTTCAGTAGCGCACCCCACTGGTAGACGAACAGGTAGGGGGCGTCGGCCCCGGCCACGCTTGCCGGCGCAAGGTAGACGGTGCCCGAAAAGCACCGATGCAGGAGGATGCCGGCACGGGTGGCCTGGAACCGTCCGGGCACGACGAGGAGACGGCGCCAGTGTCGGCGCGCCGCCAAGCGGGCGACGTGCTCGGCCTCGCCCCGGGTGTCGACGGGAGAGGGGACGAAGCACTCCACGGTGACGCCGGCGAGTGTCGGGCAGGGGATGGTCGGTCGTGCCCCCAACGAGATGACGACGGTCCGGGCGTACCCCTCGCGGGCCAGGCGGAAGGCCGTCGCCACACGCGGGCCGGCGCCGGCGAGCACGACGATGGCGTCGGCCCGTTTCGGTCCGCTCACCGACGGCCAGACGATGAGGCGTGCCGACGCGGCGACGAGCACCACCAAGGCAAGCGCCGCCGTCACGAGGAGGCGGCGTCTCCACCGACGTCTCACCCCGGATCTGCGTGCCCGGTCCGGGCGTTGTCCGGCCCTGCCCAGGGTCTGTCCGGCCCTACCCGGGGTCCCCGGAACCCGTGCGACGGGTGGCCCACCCGGACTCCCCGGATCCGGTGGCCCGGGGTCGTCCGCCCCCTCCATGCCGGTCACCCGTGGCCGAGCACCGGATGGGGGAGGTAGGGCGCCTCGAGCCGAGCCACCTCGTCGTCGGAGAGCTCGAGGTCGAGCGCGGCCACCGCGTCGGCGAGGTGGTCGGGCTTGGTGGCCCCGACAATGGGAGCAGTGACCCCGGGTCGTTGGAGGAGCCATGCCAGTGCCACGGAGGCGGGTGCCACGCCACGCTCGGCTGCCACCGCAGCCGTCGCCGCGACGACCTCGCGGTCACCGGGACGGCCGTAGAGCTGGTCGGCGAAGGGGTCGTTGAGTGCCCGGACGGTCCGGCGCTCCGAGCCGTCGCCGCGCGTGCCGGCGAGCAGTCCGCGAGCCAACGGGCTCCAGGGGATGACCCCCACCCCCTGGTCGGCGCAGAGCGGGAGCATCTCGCGTTCTTCCTCGCGGTAGACGAGGTTGTAGTGCGGCTGCATCGACACGAAGCGGGTCCAGTGGTTGGTGGTGGCGATGTGCTGGGCCTTGGCGAACTGCCAGGCGAACATGGAGCTGGCCCCGATGTAGCGAGCCTTTCCCGCCTTCACGACGTCGTGGAGGGCTTCCATCGTCTCCTCGAGCGGCACCCGGCGGTCGAAGCGATGGACCTGGTAGAGGTCGACGTAGTCCATCCCGAGACGGTCGAGCGAGGCGTCGATGGCCGCCAGCACGTGCTTGCGGCTGAGCCCACCGCCGTTCTCTCCCGGGGTCATGGGGGAGAACACCTTGGTCGCCACGACGGCCTCCTCGCGGGAGAAAAAGGTGCGCACCAGCCGGCCGGTGGCCACCTCGCTGGCGCCGTGCGAGTAGGTGTCCGCCGTGTCGAAGAACGTGACCCCGGCGTCGACGGCCGCACGCACGATCGGCTCGGCCCGGTCCTCGTCGAGGACCCAGGGGCGGTCGCTGCCGTTGCCGTAGCTCATCATGCCGAGGCAGAGGCGGGACACGCGAAGCCCGGAGGTGCCGAGGTTGGCGAAGTGCATGCTCCTCCTTCTGCCTGCGCTTTCGGGCGCCTTCGGACGCCTTCGGGCGTCTGCAGGCGTGCCGGCCACGGCCCGACGAACGTCCCGGCCGCTGGGTACGACGACGACCTTAGGCCGGCAGCGCCGTCCCGGCACGACCGGGCAGGTCAGAACGGGAGGGCGGGCGTTCGTTGGCGAGTGGGCTGGCGGCGCCGGCCGCTACCATGACCGGCGCGATGCGCGACGCCAGCCGCTTCGACCCGGGGTCGATCGAGACGTTCCGGGTGACCGACTGGGACTTCGACCCGGGCACCTCCAGCCTCCGGCTGCGCTACGCCCTCTGCGGCCTTGACGGTAGGCCGCGGATCTCCTTCGAGGAACAGGTGGTCTTCGGAGCAGCGGAGTCCCGTCCGACGGGGGCCTGGCGCACCGGCTCCGAGGTCCCACCGGCCTTCGAGCGTGCCGTGGAGCTCCTCCACCTGGCCTCCGGGGTCAGCTACTACAAGGCGGCTGCCCCCCGGTTCGTGGTGGTGGAGCGGCCAGTGACCACCGAGGAGCTGGCCGTTGCCCGGCTGCTCTACGACGACGGACTGCGCGAGTTCGCCGTGGCCAACGGCCTCGGGGTCCCGCTCGACGTCGAGATCGGGGGCACAGACGCCGAGATCGGGGTCCCGCTCGACGTCGAGATCGGGGGCACGGGGACGGGAGCAGGTGCCGGCTTCGTGCCGGCCGGGACGTCTCGGTCCGGCCCTCCCGGCGGGCGGGTCCTCGTCCCCGTTGGCGGGGGCAAGGACTCCTTCGTCCTCGCCGAAGCACTCCGGCCGCTCGACCCGTTGCTCTTCGCCGTCAATCCCAAGCCCTTCGTGGTGGCGGCGGCGCGGGAGGCGGGCTTCGACCTCGTCGTGGCGCGGCGGGCTCTCGACCCGCAGCTGGTCGACCTCAATCGACGCGGGGCCCGCAACGGCCACGTTCCCATCACCGCCATCGTCTCCCTGCTGGCCGTAGCGACCGCCACCCTGGTCGGGAGCGACCGGGTGGTCCTCGCCGTGGAGCGCTCGGCGAGCGAGGAGACCACGGTGGTCGACGGCGTACCGGTCAACCACCAGTTCTCCAAGAGCCTCGTCTTCGAACGCGCCCTGGCCGCCCTGGTGGCGCAACGCGTGGACCCCTCGCTGCGCTACGGATCGGGACTGCGCCCGTACTCGGAGCTCGCCATCGCCCGGGCGTTCGCCGGCATGGACCGCTACCACCACCGGTTCGTCAGCTGCAACGCCGCCTACCGGCTCGATGCCGCGGGCCCGCCGACCTGGTGCGGTGCCTGCCCCAAGTGTCGCTTTGTGGCACTGGCGCTGGCACCGTTCCTCGGGCGGGAGGCGGTGGCCGGCATCGTGGGTCGCGATCTGTTCGCCGAACCGGAGCAGATCGACGGGTTCGCCGCGCTCTTCGACGCGGAGAAGCCCTACGAGTGCGTCGGCGAGCGGCGTGAGTCGGCCGTCGCGCTGGTGGCGCTTGCCGACCGGCCGGAGTGGCGGGACGCGCCGGTGGTGGCAGCTCTGGCCGACCGGGCGCGAGCGCTCGTCACTCCAGGGGACCTCGAACGCGTGCTGGCGCCCGAGCCGCAGCTCGCCTACCCCGATGCAGAAGTCGCCGCTGCCGTCGCCGCGGTGGTCGACCGAGCACCGGTGCCGCCGCGGTGACCCTCGACGAGCTGGCCCGCTCACGGGTCGTCGTGTGGGGACTGGGCGCCGAAGGCCGTTCCGTGGTCGAGCTCCTGCGGCGCCGGGGTGCCGATCCTGTGGTCGTCGACGATGCTGCGGTGGCTACGTCGGCCGGGGCACCGGTGGCAGTCGACCCTGGTGGGGAACCGGTCGTGGTCCGCTCGCCGGGGTCGGTCGCCTGGGAGGCCGTCGACGTGGTGGTCCGTTCGCCCGGCGTCTCCCGTCGTCACCCGGTCCTCGTCGCCGCGGCAGCCCGCGGCGTGACGGTCACGACGGCGATGGCCGTGTGGTTGGAAGACGCGGCAGCACTCCCGGTGGTCGCCGTCACCGGCACGAAGGGCAAGAGCACGACAGCGGCACTTGCGGCCGCGCTCCTCGACGCCGAGGGCCTCGACGTGGCGCTGGCCGGCAACATCGGCGTGCCGGTCACCGAGCTCTACGGGCGTCCGCCGAGCGACGCCTACGTCGTCGAGGTCTCCTCCTACCAGGCGACCGACGTCACCACCTCGCCGCGGGTGGTGGTGGTGACCAACCTCGCGCCGGACCACCTCGACTGGCACGGCGGCGAAGACGCCTACTACCGCGACAAGCTGCGCCTCGTCACGGCCGGACCGGCTCCCCTCCTCGCTGTCGGCGCGTCGAGCGACGAGGCGGTCACCAGGACGGCTGCGCTGCCTGGGCGGGTCCTGTTCGGACCGTCCGGGTTCGTCCGCGTCGGGCCGCCGGGACGCACGGTGCTGGTCGACGGCGAGCCCGTCGTCGACGCTGCCCGCCTCGCTGTCCCCGGCGACCACAACGTGTGGAACCTCTGTGGTGCCGTCGCCGGTGTCTCGCTCCTGCTGGGTCGCCCGCCGTCGCCGGTCGCCGCCACCAAGGCCGTCGAGGGCTTCGCCGGGTTGTCATCGCGCTGCACCTCGGTGGGCATGTTGGACGGCCGGGAGTACGTGGACGACGCGTTGGCCTCCAACCCGTTCGCTGCTGCCGCCTCCCTGCGCACGTTCGCCGGTCGGCCGGTCACGGTGGTGGTCGGCGGTGACGACCGAGGCGTCGACCCGGGCCCGCTGGTCGACGCCCTGGCCGCAGCGCAGCCAGCGGCGGCGGTCGTCGTGCTCGAACCGCTCCCGGCTTCATGGGCACCGATCCTCGACGGCGGTGGCGGGCGGTGGACCGTGCGCCGCGCGGTCGACCTGCCGACGGCCGTGGCCGAGGCCCGTTCCCTCACGCCACCTGGCGGTGTGGTGCTCTTCTCGCCGGCGGCTCCCACCCCGGCCGGCCAAGGCGGGTACGGCCGGCGCAGCGAGCAGTTCCGACAGGCTGCCCTGGGAGAAGAACCGGTCCCTTCGGCGCCCCGGTGACCGCTCCTCGACGACTGCCGGCACACCCACCACTTGCGCGAGGGGGCGAAACGAGGGCACCCTACGACCAGCCGGAGCAGCCAGCCGGAGCAGCCAGCCGGCGCAGTCAGCCGGAGCAGGCGGGTCCCGCCTCGTCGAGCCGGCCGCTCGACGCCGGGGATCGTCTCGGACGGCAAGGCCAGGGGAGGAGCCGCATGGCCGACGACCAGTTGGAGCAGTTGATCGGCACGTCGACCGGCCGGTCGGTGATCACTGTCGAGCGGGGGCACGTGGCCCGGTTCGCCGACGCCGTCCAGGACCCGAGCCCCGTCTTCCGTGACCCGAGAGCGGCCTCGGCGGCCGGGTTGCCGGGGATCCCGGCACCGCTGACCTACCCGTTCGTCATGGGCAACTTCGGGCGGTACCCCGAGCTGCAGGTAGACGACGATCCCCCGGGGAGCCCGGTGGCCGCGCTCCTCGGGTCACTGCTCGCCGGCGGCGGGCTGATCCTCCACGGCGAGCAGGAGCTGACCTACCGGCGGCCGGTGTTCGCCGGCGACGTGCTGGTCGGCGAGGGGCGGGTCGCCGACGCCTACCGCAAGGAGTCGGGCGGGCACACGATGACCTTCGTCGTGGTGGAGACCATCTGGCGGGACCGCGACGGCGGCGAGGAGGTCACCACGTCGCGGATGACCGTCATCCACCGGTCGTGACCGCTCGCGCTCCCGCCGGATCCGTCCTGTTGGCCCGTCGACCTCGGAGGAACCCATGACTGCACTCCCCGGCGGAGTGAGCCGCCCTCGTGCCGAGCTCCACGTGGGTGACCAGGCCCCCGTGCTCGAGCACGTGCTCACCCGCACCGACCTCGTCGTCTACGCCGGCGCGTCGGGTGACTTCAACCCGATGCACCACGACGAGGTGCAGGCCAGGGCGGCCGGCCAGCCAAGTGTCTTTGGCCACGGCATGTTCTCGATGGGCCTGTGCGCGACGGCACTGACCAACTACGTGGGCATCGGCAACGTCCGTCGCTTCGGAGTCCGCTTCGTCCGGCAGACCTGGCCCGGCGAGCGACTGCAGACGCGCATCACGGTCACGGCGCTCCGGGAAGCGGGCGACGACCACCTCGTCGACCTCGACGTGCGTCTGGTCAACGAGGAGGGCGAGGAGAAGGTGGTCGGCTCGGCGACCGCGGTGGTCGTCCCCGGGGCGTGACTGGTCGGGTCGGTGCCGCCGGCGGGTGACGGGTGGGGGAGGGACCGAGATCGCGGGCGCGGGCGGTACAGTCGCTCAAGTGCGAAGAGGCAGGTCGACGGGGTGTCGCTGCCGCGTCTGTCGGCCGTGGGGAGCAAATGGGGTGGTGACGTGGTGCAGCGGAGGTCCATGGTGGCCGTGGTGAAGGCCCCCCGGGCCGTGGTGGCAGCCCTGGTGGTCGTCGCGCTGTCCGCGGTGCTCACCGCCTGTGGCAACGCCGGCACCCAGGCCGTCTCGCACGGCGGGGGGGCCGACGGGGTGACGGCGACCACGATCCGCGTGGGCTCGTTGGCCTCCTCCAGCGGGATCGCGGCCACCGACTTCGCCCCCGTCGTGACCGGGGCGCGGATCTACTTCGACCAGCTCAATGCCTCGGGCGGCATCGACGGTCGCAAGATCGTCTACTCACCCAACATCGACGACGGCACCTCGCCTTCGGGAGACACGGCCGGCGCCGAGCAGTTGGTGGCCGACAAGGTCTTCGCCGTGGTGGGCGTGGGCACACCGTTCTTCACCGGCTCCTCCATCCTGCGTGCGCACGCGGTCCCCACCTTCGGGGTGCAGGAGAACACCAACAGCCAGTGGGCTGGCCCGGCGATGTTCGGCGTCGGCGGCTCCCACGTCGACTTCACGGCGCCCATCCCGCAGGCAGCCTACGTCGCCGAGCGCAACGGGGACACCCGGGCCGCCGTGCTCGCCTACAACGTCTCGCAGTCGTCCGAGGGGTGCGTCGGGATCACCGACGCGTTGCGAGCGGACCACATCGCCACGCCGGTCGTCGACATGTCCATCCCCTACGGGGCCGCCTCGCTCGACGCCGATGTGACGCGTATGCAGCAGGCAGGTGTGGACTTCGTGGCCAGCTGCATGGACGTGACCGGGAACATCAAGCTTTCGGAGACCCTCCAGCAGCACGGCATGGGCAACGTCACCCAGTTCTGGCTCGACGGCTACGACCAGCAGGTCCTCAGCCAGAACGCCTCGGCAATGGAGGGCGTCTACCTGATGCTCCAGCAGACCCCGTTCGAGGTGAGCACGCTCTACCCCGGTCGGTACCCGGGCATCGACGACTTCAACAAGGCGCTGGCCAAGTACGCGCCGGGGACGCCACCCAATGCCACGGCGCTTGCCGGCTGGGTGAGCGCCGACCTGTTCGCCACTGGCCTCAAGATGATCGGCCGTGACGTCACCCGCAGCCGGCTGGTGGCGGCGATCAATTCGCTGACCGACTTCACGGCCCACGGTGCCATCGCACCCGTCGACTGGAAGGTCGCCCACACCGGGACGACGCCGCTCGACTGCACGACCTTCGTGCAGGTCCGCCACGGTGCTTTCGTGCCCGTCTACGGCACGAAGCCGAGCGTCTACGCGTGCTTCTCGCAGAAACCGAGCTCCTCGGGCAAGGTCGTCCCGCTCCCGTTGCCGCCAGGGGTACCTGGCAGTTGACCACCCTGCTCGACTACGCCATCCCGGGCGTCCCGTTCGGATGCGTCTTCGCGCTGATGGCGGTTGGGCTGGTCCTCACCTACAAGGCCTCGGGCGTCTTCAACCTGGCCTTCGGCGCTCAGGCGTTTGTCTCGTCGCTCGCCTTCGTGTCCTTCGTCGAGGGTGGCTGGCCGCGCTGGCTCGCCGGCTTGGTCTCCATCGTCGTCCTCGGACCCGCGCTCGGCCTTGTCCTCGACCGAGTGCTCTTCCGTCGGGTCCGCACGGCGTCGCCGCTGGTCAAGCTGGTTCCCGCCCTCGGCCTGCTCATCGCCCTCCCACAGGTCGCCCTCATCGTGGCCGGCTCGACGCCCGACATCGCCCCGCCCTCGCTCGTGTTCGACGCCCAGCGCGTCTACCTGCACATCGCGTCGGTCCCCATCAGTGGGCTCGAGCTGTCGGTGACGACAGCGACGGTGGTGGTGGTGGTCGCCCTCGTCGGCGTGTTCCGCTTCACACCCGTCGGCCTCGAGATGCGAGCCGTGGTCGAGAGCCCCCGCATGACCGAGCTGGCCGGTGTCAACGCCGGGCGGGTGAGCGCCGTGGCCTGGGTCCTCTCGAGCTGCCTGGCCGGACTGGCCGGCGTCCTGCTCGCTCCGCTCTACGCCCAGCTCGACCCGCAGAACTACACCGTCCTGCTGATATGGGGGATCGCCGCCGCCGTAGTCGCCCGCTTCGCCAGCTTGCCCGTGGCCCTCGTCGCCGGCATCGGCCTCGGGATCGGCCAGCAGGTGCTCGCCGGCTACCTGCCCGCCGGCATCCTGGCCACCGGGCTGCGTCCGTCGCTCCCGTTCTTCGTCCTGCTGGTCTTTTTGCCCTTCGCTCGTCAGCGCCAGGTCGACGACCCGCTTGCCGGCTGCGACCCGCCACCGACCGCGTTGGTGGGCGAGGCCACGGGGTACCGGGCGGCCAACCTTCTCGCTCGTCCGAGCGGTGACGGAACCAGTCAGCCGGTGGCCGGATGGCACCGTGCCCTGACGGCCCGCGTCCGGCGGAGCCCAGGCGAGGCCGGGGCTGGCGGGGCCGGGGCTGGCAGGGCCGGGGCTGGCGGGGCCGGGTCACCGGTCCACGGGGCAGTGGACCGGTTGACCAGCCGGCCCACCCTGGTCGTCGCCTGGGGCGTCGGCGGTCTGGCTGTCCTGTCCGCCCTGACCTGGGTGCCCAACGTCTGGCTGGTGACGATGACCCAGGGGATCGCCTTTGCCGTGATCTTCGTCTCCCTCACCCTGCTCACCGGCATGTCCGGCCAGATTTCGTTGTGCCAGGCGAGCTTCGCCGGCTTGGGTGGCTTCATGGCGGGTCAGTTGGCCAGCCACTTCGGCACGTCCGTCCTGGTCGGCATGGTGCTCGGTGGCGCCGTGGCCGCCGTGCTGGGTGTGATCGTCGCCCTGCCCACGTTGCGGTTGGCCGGGTTGCCTCTGGCCCTGGCGACGCTGGCGTTTGCGTTGCTGGCCGACAACATGCTGTTCCCCAACAGCTGGGTCGGCAACGGCGCCACCGGCGTCACGGTCCCTCGGCCCGAGCTCGGGCCCGTGAGCTTCAACGGGTCGCATGCCTTCTTCGTGCTCGCCCTGGTCGTGCTGGCCCTCGTCGCCGCCGTCGTCCGGGCCGTCGGCCAGGGACGCATGGGCCGGCTGCTTGCCGCCATGCGGGGCAGCGAGCTTGCCTCGGTCTCCACTGGTATCGACGTCCACCGGCTGCGGGTGGTCGCCTTCGCACTGTCGGCGGGACTGGCCGGCGTCGGCGGGGCGCTCTACGGCTCGCTCGAAGGGTCGTTGTCACCCGATGCCTTCAACTACCAGTTCTCCCTGGTGTTCCTGGTGGTCGCCGCCATCGTGGGGCTCGGGTCGGTGTCGGGAGCTGTCGTCGCCGGGCTTGTCTTCGCCGCCCTGCAGACCGAGGTGGCGACCTTCCCCGCCCGCTTCTCGGGGATCCTTCCGGTCGTCTTCGGCCTGGCCACCCTCAGCTACACCCGGCACCCGGAGGGGGTGGTCGACTTCCTCGGGGGTGGCGTGCTGCGCTTCCTCGCCCGACGGCGCCGGGGCGACCGCAGCGACGGGGCTCCTGACGGTTCGGGGACCGACGAGGTGCCGGCGGCGAGGTGGGCGCCTGCCGTCGGGGCACCGGCGGCCACGTCACCCCTCGGCGCCAGTGGCGAGGTGGCCGTCGGTGGGAGCGCTGGTACCGACGGTGGGAGCCGGCCGTGACCGAGCCCGTCGTGACCGCTCCTGTCGGCAGCGAGCCGGCCGTGACGGGGTCCGCCGGCAGCGAGCCTGAGGCGGAGGAACTGTTGGTGGCCCGGGGCATCTCGAAGGCCTTCGGCGGTGTCGTCGCCCTGAGCGAGCTCGACTTCGAGATCGCTCCTGGCGAAGCCGTCGGCATCGTCGGCCCGAACGGTGCCGGCAAGACCACCCTGTTCAACTGCCTGCTCGGCGTCGTCCCCCCCGACACCGGCACGGTGACCTTCGAGGGCAAGAGGATCGACCGTCTCCCCGTGTGGCGTCGGAGCAGGCTCGGCATCGGCCGCACCTTCCAGCGGGTCGAGCTGTTCCACGGCATGACGGTGGCCGACCACCTGCTGGTGGCCGTCCAGGCCCGCTCCACCGGACGGCCTCATCTGAGCGACCTGTTGCGCCGGGGCGGTCCCACCGAGGACGAGATGGCTGCCGTCGCCTCCATGCTCGCCCTGCTCGGTCTGGAGGACGTCGCCGACCGACTGGTGGACGGCCTGAGCCTGGGACACGCCCGCCTGGTCGAGCTCGGGCGGGCCCTCATGGGCTCCCCCCGCCTCCTCATGCTCGATGAGCCGTCGTCGGGCCTCGACGTGCGCGAGACGGAGCGCCTGGCCGGCATCTTGGCGGACGTCCGTCGACGCCAGGGGACGGCCGTCGTCCTCGTCGAGCACGACCTCGAGCTGGTCGAGGAGGTCGTGGACCGGCTCTGCGTCCTCGACTTCGGCCGGATGATCGCCGTGGGCTCGGTCGACGACGTGCTGGCGAACACCGAGGTCCGCCGGGCCTACCTCGGCACCGGCGCATGAGCGCGACAACCGCCGTTGTCCCGGTGCCGGTGCCGGTGCTGGCACTCGAAGGGGTGAGCGCCTCCTATGGCCCCTACCGTGCCTTGTTCGACGTGAGCTTCGCGGTCCCACCCGCTGCCGTGGTGGCCGTCGTCGGGGCGAACGGGGCCGGGAAGTCGACGGTGGCCCGGGTCGTCTCGGGCCTGGTCCCGGCGTCAGCCGGACGGGTGGTCCTCAAGGGGTGCGACGTCACCCGCCGCCGGGCGTTCGAGATCGCCCGCATGGGCCTTGCCCACGTCACCGAAGGCCGGTCGGTCTTCGGGTCGCTCACCGTCGAGGAGAACCTCGTCCTTTCCTTCCGGCGGGCGCTCGGGCGCGGCGGGCTGGCCGGCGCCCTGGCGCGCGCCTACGAGGTCTTCCCGCGGCTCGGCCAGCGCCGGGGACAGCTTGCCGGCACGCTCTCGGGTGGTGAGCAGCGGATGCTCGCCCTGGCCCGGGTGCTGGTGCTCCACCAAGATGTCCTGGTGGTCGACGAGCTGTCGCTCGGGCTCGCCCCTGTCGTGGTCGACGAGGTCTACGAAGCCCTCGGGACGGTGCGGAGCGAGGGGACGGCGCTGGTGCTCATCGAACAGCACGTCAACCGGGCGTTCACCATCGCGGACAGCGTCGTGGTGCTCCACAAGGGCCGTGTCGCCTACGACGGTGACGTCGCCGGAGCCGAGGAGCGCCTCGACGAACTGGTCCTCGGCGGGTCGACGGCCAGGCCGTGAGCTGCGGTCGTCGGGGGCGCCGGGCGACTCGTTCTTCGCTGGTGACGGGTGCGGGCGAGAGGACTCGAACCTCCACCCCCGAAGGGACCAGGACCTAAACCTGGCGCGTCTGCCGATTTCGCCACGCCCGCGGCGTGCCCAGGCTACTGCGGGGCATCCCTCCCACCGGGCACCGGGCACCGGGCACCGGCTCCCGCTCCCGCTCCCGCCCGGCACCGGCCCGGCGCCGGCGCCGTGGTCGCTGGCCAGAGCCCGTGGACCCGGACCGCTCGTGGTCCGTGGGTCGATCGCAGCCGTCGGAGGAGACCGGGGGCCTGGCTATAGTCAGCCCGATGTCCACGGCCTCCCACGACGCCTCCTCGCTCGACGAGCCGTCCACCGTCAGCCACCCGGGGCAGGCGCCCCCGGGGACCGGGTCCGGCTCTGGCACGACCGTCGACGAGGGTGGCGCCAGCTCCGCCACGGCGGTGGCAGACGGCGACACCGCGGCACGAGCCGCCTACCTGGCCCAGGTGATGGCCGACATCGACGCCGAGGTCGCCCGCCGTCGGGCGTCGGGCGACCTGCCGGCCGGGCTGGAGCGGCAGCTCGACGAGCTCTTCCTCGAGTTCTCGCCGATGAGCGCCCGTGGCACCGACCGTCTGCGCGAGCAGCTGGCAGTCGTGGACGCCGGCGCCTTCGTCGACATCGCCGTTCCGGTGGCGTCCAACAAGGCGGTGGGGAGCGCCCTCAAGCGCCTGATCCGCTCGGCGATCAGCTGGTACGTCGGCTTCATCGTCCACCAGATCGTCAAGTTCGGTTGGTCGGTGTCGCGTCTGTTCCACCTCGTCGTCGAGGAGGTGGAGGACCTCTCGGACCGGGTGGACGCGCTCGGCGCTCCCGATCTCCCCGAAGGCGTGCGCGTCGCCTCGGCGTCGGGGACGAGCTGGTGGGCCGACGAGGCGGCCACGGCCCTCTCCGGCGTGGTCGGCCGCGTCCTCGTCGCCGACTGTGGGGACGGCTCGCTGGTGGGACGCCTGGTCCGCGACGGCGTCGATGCCTACGGGCTCGACCCGTCCGAGCACGCCCTCGAGGAGGCGCTGGCCGAGGGGCTCGATGTGCGTGAAGGAACGGTCCTCGACCATCTCGGCGTGGTCGGCGGCGAGGCGCTGGCCGGCATGGTCCTCGACGGCTCCGTCCAGTGGCTCCGCCCGAACGACCGTCTGCGGCTCGTCGACCTGGTGGCGGACCGCCTGGCCGTCGGCGGCGTGCTCGTCCTCCACTCGGCCGCGCCCGAGGGCTGGGAACGGTCGGTCGGCCCGGTGGTCGCCGACCTCGCTCCGGGTCGCCCGGTGCACCCCGAGACGTGGGAGCACCTCCTTGAGAGCCGGGACCTGGTCGTCCGGACCGTGAAGCGCTCCGCCCCCGCTGCCGTCCTCGAGCGGCTCCCTGCCGACCAGCCGGCGGCCGCCGTGGTCAATGCCGCCGTGGACGCCGTCGAAGCGCTCGCCTCGGTGGCCGGTGACTACGTCGTCGTGGCGGTGCGAGCGAAGTGAACCCGGAGCGAGCCGCCCGTCGGAAAGGCGGGGTCCGGGCGCAGCGGCGGTGAGGCCGACCGGCGTCCATCAGTTCGTCCCGGCCCTGCTCCCGCGGGATGCCACCGGCGCCCATACCCTCGCCCTGCGGGATGCGCTGCGTGAGGCCGGCTGGGCGTCGGAGATCTACGTCGAGGCAGCTCACGACGACCTGTGGCCCGAAGCGCGCTACTTCGAGGAGTACGCCGAAAGGGCCCAGCCCGGCGACGTCCTGCTCTACCAGGTGGCGACCGGCTCGCCGATGGCCGACTTCCTCCTTGGGCGCCCCGAGCCCCTCGTGCTCTTCTACCACAACATCACCCCGGCCTCCTTCTACGAAGCCTGGGAGCCGGCCACCGCCGCCAAGGTCGACACGGCACGTGCCCAGCTCGCCGCGCTGGTGCCTCGAGCGGCGCTGTGCATGGCCAATTCGTCGTTCAGCGCCGCCGAACTGGTCGAGCTCGGCTGCTGCACGCCGGCGGTGGTCCCCGTCCTGGTCGAACCAGCCCGGTTCGCCCCGGAACCGGACCCGGCCGAGATGGCGCGACTGCGCGCCGGCCGCGACGCCGGCACGGTGATGCTCTTCGTGGGTCGTCTGTCGCCCAACAAGGCCCAGCACCGTCTCGTCGAGACGTTGTGGTGGCTCCGACGTACCCAGGACCCCCGGGCGCGGCTCCGCCTCGTCGGATCGGCCATCACCCCGGCCTATGCCGAGGCGGTGCTGGCCTTCGCTGCCGAGCTGGGGCTCGCCGAGGCGGTGGAGTGGGGAGAGGACCTCACCCCGGCGCAGCTCGCGGCCTGGTACGCGGACGCCGACGTGTTCGTCTGCCAGTCGGAGCACGAAGGGTTCTGCATCCCCTTGCTCGAGGCGATGCACTTCGGGCTGCCCGTCGTGGCCATCGCAGCGGGAGCCGTCCCCGAGACGCTCGGGGGTGGCGGGCTGCTCGTCGGGGACGGACGGCCGGTGTCGGTGGCCACTGCGGTCGGTCGGATCGTCGCCGACCCGGACCTGGCGAGGGTGCTCACCGAGGCAGGGACGGACCAGCTCCGAGCCTTTGCCCCCTCGCTCGTCCGGCAAAAGCACGTCGAACTGCTCGCCGGCGTCCACTGCGGACCGAGGACAGCGGCGTGACCCGCAAGCTCACCTTCGTCACTCCGCGCTATGGCGCCGCCATCGTCGGTGGTGCAGAGACGGCGGCCCGCATGCTCGCCGAGCGGCTCGTCGCCGCCGGCGGCTGGGAGGTCGAGGTGTTGACCAGTTGCGCCTCGGACCACCTGACGTGGGAGAACACCCTCGAGGCAGGGTCGTCTCTCGAACGGGGGGTCTCGGTGCGACGGTTCCCCACCGCCGCACGCCGCTTGGTCGAGTACTTCGAGCTGGACGGACGGCTGCGGGGCGCCCCCCAGGCGGCGACGCTCACCGAGGCGCGTCGGTGGGTGGCACTGAACGGTCCGCAGTGCCCGGAGCTGGTCGACGCGGTGGCCTCCACCGACGCCGACGTGGTGGCCTGCTACCCCTACCTGTTCGCCACCACGGTGGACGCCGTCGCCGTCTCCCCAGCGCCCACGGTGCTCCACCCGGCTGCCCACGACGAGCCGGCTCTCTACTTGCGGGCCTTCCGCCACAGCTTCCGCGACGTCGACGGCTTCGTGTACCACACCCGGGCCGAACGGGTGCTCCTCGAACGCGTCCACCCGGTGGCCGAACGGCCCCAGGTCGTCCTGGGCCTGGGGGTCGACGACCCGGCGCCGGGCGGACGTCCGGGGGGAGAGGTCCTCGGGCTGGGGGACCGGCCGTACCTCTGCTACCTCGGCCGCGTCGACGAGCACAAGGGATGCGGCATGCTGGCCGCCTTCTTCGCCCGGTACAAGGAGCGGCACCCCGGAGACCTCGCCCTCGCCCTGGTCGGTCCGGTGTCCGACCGTGCCCCCGACCATCCGGACATCGTGGTGACTGGGACGGTGTCCGAGGCCGACAAGTGGGACGTCCTGGCCGGGGCGACGGCCATGGTCAACCCGTCCGCTTACGAGTCCTTCTCGCTCGTCGTCCTCGAGGCCTGGACGGTGGGCGTCCCGGTGGTGGTGAACGCCGCCTGCGCTGCCACCATGGAGCACGTGACCCGCTCGGGGGGTGGGCTGTGGTTCGGCTCGTACCAGGCCTTCGAGGCGGTGGTCGACCGACTGGTCGCCGACGCCGGCCTCCGTCGATCGCTCGGGGCCGCCGGCCGCTGCTACGCCGAGGCCAACTACCGGTGGCCGGTCATCATCGATCGCTACACTGCGTTCCTCGACGCGGCGGTGGACCGAGGCCGACGCCCGCCGCTGGCCACCAACCGCCTGCCGGTCGTCGTGGAGGGCCGACCCTATGCCCGAACCGCCTGAGCCCGAGCCCGGCGCCGGCGCCGGCGACCCTGACCTTGCCCTCGACGACGGCGAGCGCGCCCTGCTCGAAGGGTTCGACCGGCTCGCTCCCGTCGGCACCCTGCGGTGGGGCTTCGACGACTCGATGGCTCGTCTGGCCGACGCCACCCCGCCGACGACCGTCCCGTGGCCCGGCCTGCCCGACGACCTGTGGGAGCGCGGCCGGAGTGCGCGGATCGGCCGGCGGTTCGTCGGCGACGTGGCGGTCGTGCTGGCCGAGACCCTGGCTACCGACGCACGATCGGCGGCGGACGCCGTGTCGGCTCGGCTGGACGAGCGCCTTGGGGCGGCCTGGGATGCCCTGCGCTACGTGGCGGCCCGCCTCGAGCGCCTCGAGCGACGCGCCGAGCCGCTTGCCGCCTTCCAGCTCGACGTCCACCCCCGGGCCACCGCTCCCCGGCCCGACCTGGCCCACTGGGCCGCCACCCTCGACGACTGGCTGGAGCCCGACGCCCTGCCCCCCGGTGCCGTGCTGGTCGGGGAGTCCGGTGACGGCACCCTGGTCGCCGCGCTGGCCCGTCAAGGACGCTCCGTCGTCGGGGTCGACCCGTCGGGTGACGCGGTGTGGCGGTCGAGCCAGTCACTCCCACCCTCGGCGCGTACCGTCTTCGGCGACGTGCCGGCCGTGCTGGCGGAGGTGGAGGACCACTCCCTGGCTGCCGTCGTCCTCGTCGGCTGGGTCGACCACCAGGCGGTGGCGGACGACTGCGAGGTGGTCGCAGAAGCGGCCCGACGGACGGCACCGGGTGGGGCCGTTGCCGTGGTGGCGACCTCACAGGACGTCTGGGATGCCTCCCTGGCTCCACCCGCCCGCGACCTGCTGCCCGGTCGCCCGTTGCACCCGGACACCTGGTGCCTGCTCTTCGAGCGGGCCGGACTGGCCGACGTCACGGCGTACGGGCGTCCGGACGGAGGTGCCCACGTTGTGGTCGGGCGGGTCCGGTGAGCGGCGTCCACCTGTTCGTCCCCATGCTCCATCGGCGCGACGCCGTCGGCGAGCACACCTGTGCCCTGCGCGATGCCCTGGTGGCCACCGGCGTGGACAGTCGTATCTACACCGAGCATCCCGACCCGGACACCGCCGCCGAGACGACCCCGTACCGCGCTTACGCGGACCGGGCCGAGGAAGGCGACCTCCTCGTCTATCAGCTGGCCACCGCCTCGGCGCTGGCCGGCTGGCTGGCTGCCCGACCCGAACGGCTGGTGGTCAACTACCACAGCGTGACCCCGCCGACCTCCTTCGCCCGATGGTCGAACGGGATCACCCGGCTGCAGACCGCCTGCCTGGCCGAGCGGGCGCTTCTCGCCACCCGGGCCGAGCTCGGCATCGCCGTCTCTGCCTTCGACGAGGCAGAGCTCGCTGCCGCCGGCTACCGGCGGACCACCGTGGTGCCGGTAGCCACGCCGTCGTTCCCGCCGCTGGCACCCGACGCCGTCCACGCCGACGCGGTGGCTGCCTGGCGTCGCCGCCACGGCGGCACCGCCTGGCTGTCGGTGGGTCGCTTGGTGCCCAACAAGGCGCACCACCGGACGATCGCCGCCCTGTATGTCGCCCGGGCGACCGGCGACCCGGGCGCTTCGCTGCGCATCGTCGGGTCGCCCAGCGAACCGGCCTACGCCGCCGCCCTGCGTCGCTACGTCGTGTCGCTCGGGCTCGAGGAAGCGGTGGCCTTCGTCAGCGGGCTGAGCGGCCCGGCGCTCGCTGCCGAGTACCGGACGGCCGACGTGCTGGTCCTGCTCTCCGAGCACGAGGGCTTCGGTGTTCCCCTGGTCGAGGCCATGGCCCACGGAACGCCGGTGGTGGCCCGGGCGGCTGGCGCGGTGCCCGAGGTGGTGGGCGACGCCGCCGTCCTCCTGCCGGGCACTGGTCCCCGCCAGGTGGCAGCCGCGGTCGGTGGACTGGTCGCCGACCGCGGTCGCCGGGAGGCCCTGGTCAGCGCCGGCAGGCAGCGGGCGGCAGCGCTGGGGGTCGACGGGGCGGCGGGGCGCGCCGCCGAGCTCCTCGCGTCCTTGTGGGCGGGCGACAGCCACTAGGCTCGCCCGACATGGACAGCGAGCGCATCCTCGGCGACGTCGGCGGCCGTCCGGTCGGGGCACCGGTGGCCCGGACCGCCATGGAGTCGGGCCCCGGCTCCGACATCTTCCAGCGGCTGCTGAAGGAGCGTATCGTCTTCATCGGCTCAGCCATCGACCAGAACACGGCCAACCTGGTCTGCTCCCAGCTGATCCTCCTCGAGGCCGAAGACCCCGAGCGGGACATCTCCGTCTACATCAACTCGCCAGGCGGCTCGGTCACCGACGGGCTGGCCATCTACGACACCATGCAGTACGTGCGCTGCGACGTCCGGACGATCTGCCTCGGCCTGGCCGCTTCCATGGGGCAGTTCCTGCTCTGCGCGGGTACGCCCGGCAAGCGGTTCGCCCTTCCGCACAGCCGGATCCTGATGCACCAGCCCTCGGGCCAGATGCAGGGCCAAGCCGCCGACATCGCCATCCAGGCCGAGCAGATCGTCTACCTGAAGCGGATGATGGCCGAGCGCATCGCCTTCCATACCGGCCAGCCCGTCGAGCGCATCGAGGCCGACTCGGACCGCGACCGTTGGTTCACCGCCGAGGAGGCTCGTGAGTACGGCTTCATCGACGAGGTGATCGGCCGCGACGGCGAGCGGGAGACGCCGGCCAGCTCGGGGGCCGCGTCCCAGTGAGCCTGGGCGCGCTGGAGCCGGCAGCCGCCGAGCCCGAGCTCCCCGTTCCCCCTGACGCCTCGGCGTCGCCCGGTGCCCGCGTGTCGCGGGCGACGGAGCGGACGATGACGGTGGTGAACGGCGACCTGCGGCTCGGGCCCCGGCTGCGAGCGCTGTGGGACAACCGCGAGCTGCTCCTCCTGTTCATCCGCACCGAGCTCAAGGTCAAGTACAAAGGCTCGGTCCTCGGCTTCCTGTGGTCGATGCTCAACCCGGCCATGGTGCTCGGCATCTACTGGGCGGCCTTCTCGGTCATCGACCGGGGCGGCGGCATCCCCCGGTTCGTCATCTGGCTGTTCGCCGGCCTGTTGGCCTGGAACCTGTTCAACAACTCGGCCATGACGTCGACCACGGTGGTGGTGGGCCAGGCGGGCATCGTGAAGAAGGTCGCCTTCCCCCGCGAGCTGCTTGCCCTCTCCACGGTCGGGGTGGCCGTCTTCCTCTTCGCCATCCAGGTCGGGGTGCTCATCGTGGTGATGGCTGCGCTCGGCATGACCCCGGCGTGGGCCTACCTCGCCGACCTGCCGCTCGCCATCGTCGACCTCATCGTCTTCACCAGCGCGACCGCCATCTTCCTGTCGGCGGTCAACGTGTACTTCCGCGACACCCAGCACCTGACCGAGGTGGCGCTGATGGCCTGGTTCTGGGGGACGCCGATCGTCTACGCCTACGGCAGCATCGCCTCGCTGGTGGCCCGGCACCCGAGCATCCTCTTCCTCAAGTACCTCTACCTGTGCAACCCGATGACCCCCATCGCCATGACCTTCCAGCGGGCGATCTACGGCAAGGCGTCCTACGTCAGCCCTGCTGCCGGCAACACCGCCCACGTCGTCACGCCGCTCCTGCCCGACCTCAGCGTCGGCGGGTACGCCCTCGGCCTGGTCGCCCTGCTGGTGGTCAGTGTCGCCCTGTTCCTCGGCGCCCTGGTCGTCTTCGGGCGCCTCGAGGGGAACTTCGCCGAGGAGCTCTGAGCGTGCCCGCAGCCATCGAGATCGACCACCTCTCCAAGCAGTTCCGGCTCTACAACGAGAAGGTCTCCTCGTTGAAGGAGCGCGCCATCCACGGCGGCAAGCTGACCTACGAGCCGTTCTGGGCGCTTCGGGACGTCAGCGCGGAGATCAACGAGGGGGAGACCTACGGCATCCTCGGCCGCAACGGATCGGGCAAGTCGACCCTGCTCAAATGCGTCGCCGGCATCCTCAAGCCGACCTCGGGCGAGGTCCGGATCCGCGGCAGCCTGGCCGCCATGCTCGAGCTCGGGGCCGGCTTCCAGCAGGAGCTCTCGGGGCGGGACAACATCTACCTGAACGGCTCGCTGCTCGGGCTCTCCCGTGCCGAGATCGCCCGCCGCTTCGACGACATCGTCGCCTTCGCCGAGCTCGAGCAGTTCATCGACAACCAGGTCAAGTACTACTCGTCCGGCATGTACGTCCGCCTCGGCTTCGCCGTGGCGGTCAACGTCGAGCCGGACATCCTGCTCGTCGACGAGGTGCTGGCCGTGGGGGACGCTGCCTTCCAGCGCAAGTGCCTCGACCACGTCCGGCGCTTCCAACGTGAGGGACGCACCATCGTGGTGGTCAGCCACGCCACCGACGTCATCCGTCAGAACTGCGAGCGGTGCATGGTGCTGAGCCACGGCAACGTCATCGCCATCGACGAGGCGGGCGAGGCGATCCGGGTCTTCCTGGCCGACCTGCTGGGCGTGGGCAAGCCCGAAGGGCCGGGGGAGGAGGGCGGCGGCAACGTCATCGCCATCGGAACCGTGCGCACCGAGCACACCGGGAGCGGCTCGCGACCCCATCTCTACCCAGGGGAGTCGCTGACGGTCATCGCCGAGGTGGACAGCCTGGCCGAGGTGCGCGACGCGGCTGCCACCGTCGCCATCCACGACGACAGCGGCGAGCTCGTGTTCGCCTCCGACCCCGACGACCCGGCCACCTTCATCGAGCTTCCCCAGGGAGGCGGAGTGCTCCACTTCGACTTCCCGGAGGTGCCCCTGCTCGACGGGACGTACTCGGTGAGCGTCGGCGTGCGCAGCCTGAGCGACACCGCCGTCTACGACTGGAAGGACCAGGAGGCTCAGTTCGAGGTGGCCAACCCCGGTCGCACGACCGGGCGGGTCCGGATGCCGGTGGGCGTCAGCTTCCGGGTGCGCTCGACGGGGACGACGGGCGAGGTCCCCGTGGTCGGCCCGGCCGGTGGCCCAGCGAGCGGGCCGCCGCTCTCCCAGGCGGCATCGTGACGGGTGCGGGTCTGGGTCCGGGTGCGTGGCGCTGCCGGCTGCAGGATACGCCGGCGCCGGGCCGGTGCTGCCGGCGTCCATGACGGTCCGTCGCGTCGACCAGGTCATCCCGTCGCTGGCCAGCCGGGACGCCATCGGGTCCCACGTGCTGCAACTCCAGGCCCTGCTGCGCTCCAAGGGTGTCGACTCGGACATCTTCTACGGCAACGCCACGCCTGACCGGGTCGACCACGGACTGCCGATCGACCGTATCGGGGACCGCCCCTCGGCTGGGCGCGTCCTGCTCTACCAGCTCTCCATCGGCTCGCCGGTAGCCGACATCTTCCGCCTACGGGGCGAGCGGAAGTTCGTGAACTACCACAACATCACCCCGGCCGAGCTCCTCGAGCCGTGGATCCCGCACGTCGGCGAGGAAGTACGTCGTGGCCGGGCGCAGCTCCGGGCGCTGGCGGAGGTCACCGAGTTCGCCGTGGCGGACTCCCGCTACAACGAACGCGAGCTCGAGGACGCCGGGTACCGGTCGACGGCGACCGTGCCACTCCTCGTCGACCTCACGGACTTCGACGGCGAGCCGGACCCGGTCCTGGCCGGGCGACTGGCCGATGCCCGCGCCGCCGGCGGGGCCGACCTGCTCTTCGTCGGCAAGGTGTCGCCGCACAAGGGCCAGGCCGACCTGGTCAAGGCGCTCGCCGCCTACCGGGCCCTCTACGACCCCCGTGCCCGCCTGCACCTGGTGGGCGGAGCCATCAGCGACGCCTATCGCACAGCGGTGCTCCGGTTCGCCGACGAGCTGGGGCTCGCCGACGCCGTGGACGTCCCCGGGTCCGTCACCCACGAGGAGCTGATCGCCTACTACGGGCACGCAGACGCCTTCGTCTGTCTCTCCAACCACGAGGGCTTCTGCGTGCCCCTGCTCGAAGCCATGCACCATCGCGTCCCTATCGTGTCCTACGTGACCACGGCCGTCCCCGAGACGGTCGACGGTGCCGGCCTCGTCCTCGCCGACAAGCAGCCCGCCCGGGTGGCCGCCGCCGTCCACCGGGTGGTCACCGACGCCCGCCTGCGCGGGGAGCTGGCCCGGGCCGCCGTCGAGCGGGAGGCCACCTTCGCCCTGCCGGTGGTGCGTGAGCGCTTCGCCTCGGCCATCCTCGACGCGTGCGGCTGAGCGGCAGAAGCACGCGCCCCCGGCGGGCACGGTGAGGGTCGCCTTCGTCGTTCCCCGCTACGGCCCCGACGTGATCGGCGGGGCCGAGACGGCGGCCCGCCTCC
This sequence comes from Acidimicrobiales bacterium, assembly GCA_049964655.1. GTDB lineage: Bacteria > Actinomycetota > Acidimicrobiia > Acidimicrobiales > RAAP-2 > JAJZJT01. Next base: position 4,888 of record JBMFXC010000029.1, on the reverse strand, counting down.
TTGCCGAGCACCTCGTCGTGCGTCGCGGGTGGGAGGTCGAGGTGTTGACCACCTGTGCGGAGGACTTCGTCACCTGGGACGACGTCTACCCCGCCGGCACCGAGACGATCGCCGGGGTCACCGTGCACCGGTTCGCCTCGCTGGCCGGGCGGGACCCGTCCTTCCACCCGTTGTCGGCCGCGCTCCTCGCCGATCCGCGCTCGGCGTCGGTCGAGGACGCCGAGCGGTGGGTTGACCTGCAAGGACCACGGTGCCCAGACCTGGTCGACGCGGCGACCACGTTCCGGGGCGACGTGCTGGTCTTCTATCCGTACCTGTACTACCCGACCATCCGGTCCATCGGACGGGTCAGCGTCCCGACCGTCCTCCACCCCGCCGCCCACGACGAACCGGCGCTCTTGCTGCCGGTCTTCCCGCCGGTCTTCGAGGCCGCTACCGCCTTCGTCTTCCAGACGCGGGCCGAGCGCCGGATCGTCGAGGAGACCTTTGCCGTGGGTGCTCGGCCGCAGCTGCTCCTCGGGCTCGGGGTCGACGACCCTGGAGAGCTGTCGGGACCCGCCGATCCGCCGTACCTGGTCGCCCTGGGTCGAGTCGACCGCCACAAGGGCACGGCCCTGCTCGCCTCCCTCTTCGCTGCCTACAAGCAACGGAGGCCGTCCCGGCTCCGGCTGGTGCTGGCCGGACCCGTCATCGAGGCCCCACCGCCCCATCCCGACATCGACGTCCTCGGCCCGGTAGACGAGGCGCACAAGTGGGAGCTGCTGGCCGGGGCGATGGCGCTCGTCTCACCCTCGGCCTTCGAGGCGTTCTCGTTGGTGGTGGCCGAGGCGTGGAGCGCGGGGTCGCCGGTCCTCGTCAACGCGGGATGCGCCGCGACCGTCGAGCACTGCCGGCGGTCGTCGGGAGGGCTCGGGTTCGACGGCTACGGCGCCTTCGAGACGGCGGTCGACGTGCTCACTACGCGGCCCGACGTTCGTGACCGCCTGGGGCGGGCCGGGCGTTCCTACGTCGAGCAGCACTTCCGCTGGCCGGTCGTCATCGAGCGCTACGCCCGCTTCCTCGAGTCCGTGGCGGACCGCCGGCCGGGCGCGCCCGACCGGGCGGGGCTCACCGGTCGCTGACCCGCCCGGGACGGCGGGCAACTGTGTCGGCCGGGCTCGGGAGGCGCCCGGGGCCAGCGCGCCCGGGGCCAGCGCGCCCGGGGCCAGCGCGCCCGGGGGCTCAGATCCCGTGGCCGAGCGAGCCGAGGTGGGCCACCCGGACGAAGTGGACACCGAGCAGCGAGGTGCCCGGGGCCACCCGGAAGACGAGGTAGCCCCCTACCGGATGGCGGAGGGTGAGCAGACGGGCCTGGCCCGTGCCGGCCAGCTCGGCTACGCCGGCAAGGGCCGGGGAGGCGACCAGGAGCACCGTTCCACCCGGCGGCACGTCGACGACGGTGCCGGAGGTGTAGTAGAGGTTGCGGTGCAACTGCTGGTAGAGCACGTCGGCGGGGGCGATGAGGTCGCTGCGCACCTGGGGGAGCTCCCAACCGGCGTCACGGTAGATGCTGCCCCCGCCGTCGATCGTGTCGAAGACCAGGACGTCCCCCGGCCGGGCCACCCGGGCGAGCCCGGCGAGCCCGATGTCGATCCGGTCGGCCGTTTCGATAGCCGGGTGGGTGTCGGTGTAGGGCGCCTGGTAGCGGGGCTGGAGCAGCCACAGACCGCCGTTGCTCCGTTCGAGGCGGGCGGGCAGCACGCCGGCACCGCCGAGGAACCGTTGGGCTCCGACGACTGCCACGGCGGTGACGGCCAGGGAGGCTGCCACCTTCCAACGACGCTTCGCTGCCGGCGTTTGGGCTTGGCTGAACAAGCGTGCGACCGGGAGGAGCAGGGCCAGGGCAGTGGCTGGCAGGTAGGCGAGTAGGTAACCGCCGGTGGCGAACTGGATGAGCGCGACCGTCGCCATCGCCGGTAGGCCGGCGACGGCGAGCACGGTGACGGGCCGCTGGTACCAGGCGAGCCGGTCGGCTGCAACGGCCGGCGGTGGTCCGGAGGGGCGGGTGCGCCGGGTTGTCCGACGAAGGCCGGTGAGGAGGACGGCTGCCACGGTCACGGCCGCCAGTGGAGCGAGCGCCACGACCGTGGTGGCGAGGAACGTGCCGACGTTGGTCGCCGCGCCGGCAGCGTGGGTGAAGACAGAGGTGGCGTCGGCTGCACCTGCCGACTCGGACCGGGTAGCAGCGAGCCACGCCGCCAGCCCCCCGGGCTGGGCGGCCACCATGGGCACGAACCAGGCGGCCAGCGCCCCTCCGCCGACGGCGAGGGTGGTGACGGCCCGGCGGACGCTTCGGGTGCTGGCGACGACCGGGATGAGCGCCAGGAGCCCGAAGGTGGTGAGAATGGTGGGTCGGAAGCCCGAGAGGAGGCCGAGGACCCCGGCGGCGGCGACACCGTGCCAGGTGCCCGGCCGGGCTCGCAGCGCCAGAGCGGTCAAGACGCCGGCGGCCAACAGGTCGAAGGAGTAGGTGGCCACGATCGATCCGTCGAACCAGGCGAACGGCGAGGAGGCCACGACCACGCCGGCGGCGAGGCCCAGCCACCGTCCACCGAGCGATCGGCCGGCCACCACGACAGCTGCCGCGGCGGCGGCCGAGGCCACCGCGGCGACACCGACCAGGCAGGCTACGATGCCGAGCCCGCTTGCCGCGTGGATCCAGGCCCCTACCTCGGCGTAGAGCCAGTAGCCGGGCGGCTGAGGCCTGCCGTGGGCGACGTCGAAGCGCAGGCTGGCGGCCAAGTACTGGGCCGAGTCCCAGTTGGTGGGCCCGCTGGCGGCGGTGGCCAGACGCGCCGCCAGCGTTGCCACGCCGACGGCCAGCGGATCGAGCCAGGGCGCCGTGGTGGACCGACGCCGACGGTGGGCACGGTGTGGCCGGGCGCGCTCGGGACCGGTCCTCCCGGGGAGAACTACCTGGTGCGACGGGGCGGGTGTTGGTGCAGGACCAGGGGGGACGACCGGCTGGCTCAAGCCCGCACCAGGGTGGCCGATACGACCAGGGGCACCGTGGGAACGGCTGACGTCCAGCCTGTCCACCTCGGCCATGGCCAGACAGTAGGGCAGCACCGCTACCAGCAGGGAGCATCGATGACCACCATCACCCGGAGGGGCGAACGACCGCGAAGCATCCGGCCCGGTGTGGGGACGGAGACCCGGAAGCAGCTCGGGCGCGGGGCGGCCGCGCTCGCCGCCATCGTGGCCGCAGCCGTGCCGGCAACCGTCCTTGGAGCTCCGGCGCCGGCCGCCGCGGTGAGCCCGACGCCTGCCTTGGCCGTGTCGACCTCCCTGGTGTGGCAGCAGGTCCTGCCCGATGCCGGTGCACCCATCGCCGAGTCCTCCCCGACCGTGGCCACCCTCGACGGCGGAGGCCCGTCGGTGGTCGTCGGTGACCGGGCCGGCAACCTGTACGCCTTCCACCTGTCCGACGGCTCGGCGGTGCCGGGATGGCCCGCACACGTGGGGGCACCGGTCGACTCGACACCGTCAGCCGCCGTCGTCGATTCCAGCGGGCTCGACTCGGTGTTCGTCGGCGGCGGGAACGCCGGGAGCCCCAATTCGGGTGGCTACTACGCCTTCAACCACGCCGGTGGGCTCATGTGGTCACACCCGGCGGTCGACCCGAACGGGTCCTACGGCGTTCAGGCCGGCCTCGCCGAGGGGACCATCGAGGGAGTCCCGGCCGTCGTCGCTCCGTCGCTCGGCCAAGAGGAGTACGCCTACAACGCCGTCACCGGGGCCGTGCTGCCCGGCTGGCCGTTCTTCACGGCGGACAGCGGCTTCACCACCCCGTCCCTTGCCGACCTGTCGGGCAACGGGCAGGTCGACGTCGTCGAGGGTGGCGACTCCACGGCCGGCAGCTCCTACGGCGTGCAGTACACCAACGGCGGGCACCTGCGCGTGCTCGGCCAGAGCGGCAACCTGTTGTGCCACTACGACACCGACCAGACCGTCGACTCGTCGACGGCGGTCGGCCCGTTCCTGGCCGGGGGAAGCGAGGGGATCGCCTTCGGTACCGGCAGCTTCTACCCGGGTGCGTCCGACACCGACATGATCTTTGCCGCCGGCACGGGTTGCAACGTGGTCTGGAGCAGGAACCTCGGTGGGAACACCGTGGACAGCCCTGCGCTCGGCGACGTGCTGGGCAACGGCCAGCTGGAGGTGGTCGAGGGCGCCGACACCGGTTCGGGTGGGCTGGTGTGGGTCCTGAACGGCGCCACCGGAGCGCCACTGCCGGGGTGGCCCCAGGCGACCAGCGGTCAGATCATCGGCGGGATCACCACCGCCGACCTGACCGGCGGGGGCTACAACGACCTGTTGGTGCCCACCACGAACGGCCTCGTCATCTTCGACGGACAGACCGCCCAGGTCGTCGCCACCCTCGGGCAGGGTGTCGGGCTGCAGAACTCGGCCCTCGTCACGAAGGACCCGAACGGGACGACCGGCATCACCATCGCCGGCTACGACGGCTCGAACGCAGGGATCATCCAGCACTACGAGGTCGTCGGTTCGACCGGGCACGGACTGGGCCTGCGGTCGTGGCCCGAGTTCCACCAGAACCCACAGCTCACCGGGGTCATCACCCAGCCGCCGCCCGGGCATCTCAACGCCCCGATCGTCGGCATGGCGGCGGTCCCCGGAGGCGGCGGCTACTGGAACGTGGCTAGTGACGGGGGGATCTTCTCCTTCGGAGATGCCCAGTTCTACGGCTCGATGGGAGGCCATCCACTCAACCAACCGATCGTCGGCATGGCGGCCACCCCGGATGGAGGGGGCTACTGGGAGGTGGCCGCTGACGGCGGGATCTTCTCCTTCGGCAACGCCCAGTTCTACGGCTCGATGGGCGGTC
>JBMFXC010000028.1:13532-29928 GCA_049964655.1 Acidimicrobiales bacterium | reverse complement strand
CCGCACTGGGGTTGGGCTTCCGCCTCGGTCGGCTCGGTCGCGCCCTGCGACGCGACTGGGCCGACGAGCTGGCCGAGCTGGCGCTGTCGCCACCGCTGGCCGCCGTCCTGCGCGGGATCGAAGTCAGCCCCGGCTGTTCGCTCCGGGCGTTGGCCCGGACGCTCGGGTCGGACCCCATGAACGTGAAGCGGTGCGTCGACGAGCTCGAGGAACGAGGTCTGGTGGCCAGCGCCCATCGTTCGACCGACCGCCGCTCGCGAACCCTCACCCTCACCGATCCCGGACAGAGCGCCGCCGCCCAGGTCGGTGCGCTCGTCGAACGCCACGAGTCGTGGCTGACCGCCGCCCTGGGCAGAGAGGGCCGCCGTTCGCTCGAACAGGCTGTCGGCCGGCTGGAGGTCCTCCTCGGCCTCGCCGCCGCCGACGTCACCCCGGCAGGCACCGGGGCAGGAGACAGGCGATGAGCACGGTCCCGACCGTCGGTGCCTCGACACCAGCAGCCAACCCGGACCGCTCGGCCGGCGTCGCCGCAGCGGCACCACACAAGCACCACGGCCTCGCCCTCGTCGCCATTGCCGCAGCCCAGCTCATGGTCATGCTCGACTTGACCATCGTCAACATCGCGCTGCCGTCGATGCAACGCGAGCTGCACTTCTCGAGCACCAACCTCACCTGGGTCATCGACGCCTACGTGCTCGTCTTCGGCGGGCTCCTGCTGCTCGGGGGACGCGCAGGCGACCTGTTCGGCCGCCGCCGAGTCTTCCTCTTCGGCATCGCGCTCTTTGCCGGAGCGTCGCTGTTGGGCGGGCTCGCCACCACCCAGGCGTGGCTCATCGCCGCCCGGGCGCTCCAAGGCGTCGGCGCCGCCGTCGCTTCGCCGACCGCCCTCTCTCTCATCGCCACCACGTTCGACGAGGGAACAGAGCGCAACCGGGCCATGGCCGTCTACGCCGGCATGTCCGGTGCGGGGGCGGCCCTCGGGCTCCTGCTCGGAGGAGTGCTGGTCGACGTCGCGTCGTGGCGGTGGGTCCTCTTCGTCAACGTGCCCATCGGAGCTGCCGTCCTCGCCATCGCCCCCTTTGTGCTGCCGCGCGTCGCCGGCCACGGTGGCCGTCTCGATCTACCCGGAGCCGTCACCGTATCGGCGGGCATGGCGTCCCTCGTCTACGGGTTGGTCCGAGCTCCCGACGTCGGCTGGCTGGCCGGCTCGACCGTCGGCGCCTTCGTCGCCGCTGTCGTCCTGTTGGTCGCCTTCGTCGTCATCGAGGTCCGGAGCTCCGAGCCGGTCCTGCCGCTCCACTTCCTGGCCGACCGGAACCGGGCCGGGGGCTACGGCATCATGCTCCTGCTCGGCGCGTCCATGCTGTCGCTCATCTTCTTCCTCACCCAGTTCCTCCAGGAGGTCCTCCACTACAGCCCGGTGGTGGCCGGCGTGGCGTACCTGCCCATCCCGGTCCTCGTCGGCGTGACGGGGCTCGTCGTCTCGCGGCTCGTCAAGCGCTTCGGTACCCGGCCCTTCGTCGTCGCCGGCCCGGCCGTGGTCGCCGGGGGGTTGGCCTGGGTGTCGTTCATCACGGCGTCTTCGAGCTACGGGTCGATCCTCGGACCGCTCGTCCTCGTCGGCCTCGGGATGGGGCTGTCCTTCGTCCCGCTCACCCTGAACGCCGTGTCCTCGGTGGCTCGCCGCGAGTCGGGCCTCGCGTCGGCGCTCCTCAACACCAGCCAGCAGGTAGGTGGGTCGCTCGGACTTGCCGCGCTGGTCACGGTGGCGGCGACGGCGACGCGGGATGCCTTGCGACATGCACCGGCCACCGGCGCCCACGCGGCCGTCATCCGAGGGGCCAGTGCGCTCCACGCCGCGGCGGTTGCCGCCTCCGTCCACGGTTACCAGCTGGCCTTCCGAACGGGAGCGGCCGGCGCAGCCCTCGCCTTCGTCGTCGCCGTGGTGGTCATCCGGCCCCGGGGCATACCGGCCGAGATGGACGAAGGACTGGCGGCAGCCGGCGGCGTGGGCTGACCGGCGGCACAGCCGGCGGCAGCGCCGCTCAGATCGAGAAGTCTTCGCCGCGCCACACGCCGTCGTCGGAAGGGCGGATAGCGGGCACGCTCACCCGACCGTGCACCTCTTCTTCGAGAGCGTCGACCCGGCGTTGGAGCGCACCGAGGCTGACGCCGACGAGGTCCGGCAGGACGCCGTCGTCGATCCCTGTCTGCGGCGACCGAGGGCGGCTGCGGGCGATCACCTGACCGGGGACGCCCACCACCACGGCGTCGGGCGGCACGTCGCGCACGACCACGGCGTTGGCCCCGATGCGGCTGTCGTCACCGACGACGACCGGACCGAGGACCTTGGCCCCGGCCCCGATGGTGACGCGGTGACCGATGGTCGGGTGCCGCTTACCGGGCTCGAGGCTGGTGCCACCCAGGGTGACGCCCTGATAGAGGGTGACGTCGTCACCTACCTCCGCGGTCTCGCCGATGACGACGCCGGTGGCGTGGTCGATGAACAGCCCGGCTCCGATCACTGCGCCGGGGTGGATGTCGACGCCGGTAGCGACGTGGACTGCCTCGGCGAGCAGGCGGGCGGTGAGCCGGTGGCCTCGCACCCACAACAGATGGGCGATGCGGTGCCCCCAGACTGCGTGGAGGCCGGGATAGGCCAGCACGATCTCGACAGTCGAGCGGGCCGCGGGGTCGCGCTCGCGCGCCGCCTCCACGTCACGACGGAGCGTCGCTCGTAGCCCCGGCTCGGTTTGCACGGTCAGTCGCCCAGCCCCTCGAACAGCTGTGTGCTCAGGTACCGCTCGCCGAAGGACGGGATGACGACCACGACGAGCTGACCGGCGTGCTCGGGACGGCGCGCGACCTCGAGGGCCGCCCATACGGCAGCGCCGGAGGAGATGCCCACGAGCAGGCCCTCCTCGCGGGCCAGTCGGCGTGCCATCGTGAAGGTGTCGTCGTTGCCGACGGTGACGATCTCGTCGACCACGCCCTGGTCGAGGACGGAGGGGACGAAACCGGCGCCGATGCCCTGGATGGGATGTGGCCCCTTCTCCCCACCCGAGAGGACCGGGGACGCGGCCGGCTCCACCGCCACCACCCGGACCGACGGCTTGCGTTCCTTGAGCACCTGACCGACACCGGTGACCGTCCCGCCGGTCCCCACACCGGCGACCACCACGTCGACCGCGCCCTCGGTGTCTGCCCAGATCTCCTCGGCCGTGGTGCGACGGTGGATGGCGGGGTTGGCCGGGTTCTCGAACTGCTGGGGGATGAAGACGTTGGCGTCCGCCTTGGCGAGCTCCTCGGCCTTGGCGATGGCTCCCCCCATCCCGTCGGGACCGGGGGTGAGCACCAGCTCGGCACCGAAGCCGCGCAAGAGCATCCGCCGCTCCCTGCTCATGGTCTCGGGCATGGTGAAGATGCAGCGGTACCCGCGGGCGGCGCACACCATGGCCAGGGCAATGCCGGTGTTGCCGCTGGTCGGCTCCACGATCACGGTGTCGGGCCCGATCAGCCCGGCCTCCTCGGCGGCGTCCACCATGGCGACGGCGATCCGGTCCTTCACGCTCCCGGCCGGATTGAAGAACTCGAGCTTGGCCACCACGTCGGCCCCCACGCCTTCGGTCACCCGGCGGAGCCGCACGAGCGGCGTCCCTCCGATCAGCTGCGTGACGTCGTCGGCGATGCGCATGGTTCCCTCCGTCCGGCCGGGCGGCCTTGGTCGCGGCTTCGGTGGCGACGGCCCCACGAAGCCAATTCTTGACCCAATCTATTGACTTTCCTCCCGGCGTGGTGCACCTGATCGGTCGGCGCCGGTGCGAGGCAGACGGCGGCGGGCTCCCGCCCACCAGCTCCAGGGACGTCGGTACTGCTCGGTGACGGGCCGTCGTCCCGGCGGGCCGGTACGTCAGGCGCGACGGACGCCGCTGTCTCCTGTGGTGCGCCGGTGCATCGAACGTGGCCACCAGAAGTGCCACCCGCGCAACGCGGCGATCGTCGGCACGATCCGAGTTGCCAGCACGTTGGCCGTCAGGAGCACTCCCAGGGCGACGGCCAGTCCGATCTCTTCCAAGAGCGCGATCCCGGTCAGGAGCAGCGACGCGAACGTGCCCGCGAGAACGACGGACGCTACCCCGACAGCCGGAGAGCCGTACAGCACCGCGGTCCGGGCCGCTTGCCGGGGTGAGGCACCGGATCCGAACTCCTCACGTAGACGGGCAGCCATCAAGATGTTGTAGTCCGTGCCGACCGCCATGACGAAGATGTAGACGACGACCGGCAGGACGAAATCGAGCCCGGAGACGTGTGCGGCCGACAGGAACACCAACGAGATGGACCCGAGGGTCGCCACGTAGGCCAGGATCACCCCGACCAGCAGGTAGGCGGGCGCCACGACAGCACCGAGGAGGGCGCCGAGGATGACCGCGATGACCGCGAGGGCGATCGGGAACACGAGCCGCATGTCGTGGCCGAGGGCCGTGCGGATGTCGGCAACCTGCGACGTCGTGCCACCGACCAGAGTGGTCGCACCAGGAACCCCGCTCCGGGCTGTGGCATCGATCGGTCCGGTCACCGCGGCCAAAGCCCCACCCGAGTACGGGTCGGCGTCCAGCACGACCACGATGAGCGCCGAACGACCGCCGGGCGAGTACTGAGGCGCCTCCACCAGGCTGACACCGCGATCCCGAGAGAACCGGGCGGCCAGGTCGGCGACAGCAGGGTGCGCCAGCCGGTGACGGTCGACCACGAAGACGTCGGTCGGCCCCAGCTCGCCAGCGGGAAACGCCGAGGCGATGGTGTCGTAGGCCTGACGGCTCGGCGTGCTGGCGGGCAACTCGGAGAGCTGGTCGTAGGTGGTCCGGTAGCCGGCCAAGCCGGCTGCCAGGGCCCCGAGCACGGCGACCGAGACCACCAGCACGAGCGCCGGTCGACGGGCCACAGCCCCGGCGATCAGCTTCGACCGCGACCAGTGGACCCGGTGAGGGCGGGACGGGTCCGAGGGCCAGAAGACGACGGGACCGACCAGCACGACGACCGCGGGGACCAGGGTGAGGGCGGCCAGGGAGGTGAGCGCAACCCCCACGATGAGGCCGGGGGCGAGCGTCCGTAGCTCGCCGAGACTGGAGACGAGCAGCGTGGCAAAGGCCGCCATGACCGTGGCGGCGGCCGACACGATCACGGTGCCGGCCCGGATGACGGCGAAGCGGAGGGCGTCAGCAGGGCTGTCCCCGGCAGCCCACCGCTCTCGGAAGCGGAAGACCAAGAAGACGAAGTAGTCGGTTCCGACGCCGAACATCACCACCACCAGCAGCGGGGCCATCACCGAACCGACCTGGTACCCGAACCAGTCGGCAAGGTCGGCCGTAAGCGCCTGCGCCACCTGGTGGACGATGGCGATGACCACCAGGGGCAGGATGGCGATGATCACGCTCTGGAACACGAGGGCCAGCAGGGCCAGGATGACGGCGACGGTGGCCACGTCGATGATGGCCTCGGCGTGGGAGAACTCCGCCGTGGAGTCGACGCTGATCGCCGCAGTCCCGGTCAGGCCAGCCACCAGACCGGTGCCGGCGAGGAGGCGGCTGCTCTGGTTGCGGACGGCAGCCACGGCCCTATTGGTGGCCGGCGCACCGATCTGGCCGGTGAAGGCCACCTGGACGATCTGGACCCGACGGTTCGGGGACACCAAGAACGGCGAGGTGCTCACGGAACCGACCGCACGAAGATGGTCGGCGTCGAGACGGGCCGCGAGCGACGCCACCGTGGCCTGGTCCTTGGCGGTGAGCGGCCCGCCGTGTGCTCGGGTGACGGCGATGGTGCCCGAAGCACCGGCAAGGGACGGGAAGGAACGATCGGCCACGTCCTGGGCCCGAACCGACTGATAGGACGGGGGCAAGAACGCCGAATTGTTGGTGGACGTGAAACGCGACAGGGGGACCGACGCACCGAGGACGGCGACCGTGACCACCACCCAGCCGGCAATGAAGGCCCACGGGTGCGCTGTCACCACCGCCGAGAGCTTGCGCACGAGTGGTTACCCGATTCCTCGTCGTGGACGTCGGCGGTCCCGGCGACCGTGTCGTGGACGTCGGCGGTCCCGGCGACCGTGTCGTGGAGGCCCGTCTCTCACGGCCCGACCGATCCCGGAAGGCCGTGTGGATGAGGCGTCGCGTCTCGCGGTTGCACGGCGTCGACCGACGATCCCCTCATCGCCTCGACCCCGGGCCGAGCAGCGGGTGCCGAGGCGCCGGAACTGCCCTTCGCCGCCGAGCCCGGCGAGGGCGTCCGCCACGGCATTGCTCAGCGGGTCCGAAGACCGGTACTGAGCTGGAGCAAGCGCCAACGTCACCCGCAGCCCGCCATCGACCCCCGCCTCCACGGCGCCGACCATCCCGACCTCTCCGCCGGGCAGGCCAGCCTCTGGTTCGCGCACCGCTTCGATCGCAACGCGGACGGCCCGGAGACCGGGTCCCGGACCCGAACTGCCCGCCCGCCTGCCACCCCGGTGATGCCAAGGGCGCGGCACGGCTGGCCTGCACGCGGCCACGGGTACCGGCGTCGACCGTCACCGGGCCATCGTCCGTCTCGGCCTGACGCTGCACCAGAGACAAAGGACCCAACTGCAGGTGCGTCACGGTGCCCGCGGGCAGGGCCCCGCTGCATGCACCGGTGCGCTGACGCGGTGGGTGGCAACGGAGCACCCGGACGGAGACCCGGCCCGCACGCACCGCGACGAGCTGGCAGACCTTGCTCCTACCACCGGGCGGGGCTTGCGGATTCGCGACGCGCCATCGCTGTGCGATATCCGAGCCCCGACAGCAAGGCAGCCGGGGCACTCACCCCTGCTGACCTGGTCCTTCAGTGGCAGTCCCAACGGGGTTCGAACCCGTGTCTCCACCTTGAGAGGGTGGTGTCCTAGGCCGCTAGACGATGGGACCACGTGCCGAACCCTCCGGGGAGGCTACGGCGTGAGCTCGGGGGGGAGGGCTCGAACCTCCAACCTCATGAACCAGAATCATGCGCGCTGCCAGTTGCGCCACCCCCGAACGGGCGCAGGCCACTCTATCGGAACCGATCGAGCCCGTGGCCAACAGCAGCGCCCCCTCCGACCCTCCGTCGGCTCTGCCCGGAGGAGCCTGCCCGGAGGAGCCTGCCCGGAGGAGCCTGCCCGGCACCGCCCTCCAGGGGGTGCCTTGTGTTTTTACTTGAGTCATTTACTCTACGTAGTGTGACTGAGTCCTTCCATCTGGCAACCGGACACAAGGCAGGGCCACCGCTCCATGCCGTAAGCCCGCCCGACTTCTCGCGGGCGCCTCTGACCCTCGCCTGGGAGCTGACCCGGGCGTGCCCACTGCGTTGTGTCCACTGCCGTGCCGAAGCCCAACCTCGGCGGAACCCCGACGAGCTCACCACCGACGAGGGCCGCGCCCTGCTCGACGACGCGGCAGCGATGGGGACCAAGGTCGTCGTCCTGACCGGTGGTGACCCCCTCGCCCGGCCTGACGTCTTCGACCTGCTTGCCCACGCCGCCAGTACCGGTGTCCACGTCGGCTTCTCTCCCTCGGTCACCGGCCGGCTGCGTTCGGGTGCCCTGGCCAGGGCCGTCGACGCCGGTGCCGGCACCATCCACCTCAGCCTCGACGGCGCCAGCGCAGCGACCCACGACGGCTTCCGGGGCATCCGGGGCCACTTCGAGCGCACGCTGGAGGCCATCCGCACGGCCGCCTCGCTCGACGTCCGCCTGCAGATCGGCACCACGGTGTCTCGACGGACCGTGGCCGAGCTGCCCGCCATGGTCGAGCTGCTCGACGGTCTGGTCTCCACCTGGACGCTGTTCTTCCTCGTCCCCACCGGTCGGGCACTGGCCGACGACCTGGTCGAGCCCGAGGTCGAAGAGAGCGTGCTCGACTGGCTGGCCACCTCCGAGTTCCCCTTCCAGGTCCGTACCGTCGAAGCCCCTCAGCTCCGAAGGGTCCGCGCCCAGCAGGGGCGCCACGTCCTGCCCGGCGTCACCGACGGCAACGGGTTCTGCTTCGTCTCGCACGTCGGTGACGTACAGCCCTCGGGCTTCCTGCCGCTCACGGTCGGGAACGTCCGCGACCGGCCCGTGTCGTGGTGGTACCGCGAGGCGCCGCTCTTCGTCGACCTGCGTGACCAGGCCCGCCGAGCGGGCGTCTGCGGTCGCTGTCCGTTCCTCGGCGTGTGCGGGGGCAGCCGCGCTCGGGCATGGGCGGCCACTGGCGACCCGCTGGCTGGCGACCCGTCGTGCGCCTTCGGCAAGGCGCTGGCAACCACCACGGCGTGGGCGGCGACCAGCACGGCGAGTGCTGCGGCGCTCACCGGGCGGTGACGACACCGGCACCTGACCTCTGCTCTCACTAGCGCTCGAGAGGCCCGACTGGCGCCGTGCACGGGAAGCGCGGGCCGCCACGGGGCACGGCAACATGCTCGACCAGCTCTTCCCCGGTTGCGACCAACGATCACCTGTTGCCCTGTCGGGTGTGCCGGACGACCCTCGGAGCGAAGGGCGGCCCCCGGCGCGAGCTGTGCTCCGCTCCGTCAACGAGGGCTCGGCGACGGAGCTGCGGGCGGCCCCCGGCGCGAGCTGTGCTCGGACGACGTCTCGGGGTCGGATCGCCGGGTGCGGGTACTGACGGGTCCTCCAGGGTCCTCCAGGGTCACCCGAGGTCGCGACGAATGGCAGTCAGGTGGTCGAAGCCGATGATGCGGCCGAGGGCCACACCGACGGCCTCCTTGGCGTAGTAGGGAACGACCGACCAACCGCGGATGGGCGACGTCTGGGTTGGCGTGGGAGAGGCGTGGAGCCCGACGTCCGTGGCGATGGCCAGGCTGCGGTCCTCGTGGAACGGATCGGTGACGAGCAGGACGTCGGTCGCGTGCCGCGCCTGAAGGAGCGGGGCAGCATCCGCCAGGTTCGACCACGAGTCACGTCCACCCGCCTCGAGGACGTCGGCCGCCGGCACGCCGTGGAGCTCGAGGTAGGTCGCTGCGGCCTGCGCTTCGGTGTACTGGTCGCCCGGTTGCTTCGACCCGGTAACGGCGATCAGGGGCGCCAGGTGCTGGCGCCACAGGAGCAACGCCTCGTCGAGGCGTGCGCGTAGGTCAGGAGACGGCGTTCCGTCGTACTGGGCCGCCCCCATCACCACAATCGCCTGGGCAGGGTGCGGATCGTAGTGGCGGCCTGTCAGCCACACCTGGACGGCCGTCACCCCGACGTAGACCACTGCCGCCACCACCACCAGCACGACGAGCCGAAGCACGAACCGGAGCAGCCGGATGCCGGCGAACAGGCCGAGGAGGGCCAACGTTCACGCCGTCCCGGCGCCGCCCCGTCCGCCGAGCGCGCCCCGGGCGCGTTCGATGCGCTCGAGGACCCGTTCTGGACCGAGGACCTCCATCGACTCGAACAGCGGCGGTCCGACTCGACGTCCGGTCACCGCCACGCGCACGGGCGCCTGGGCCTTGCTCAGCTTGCGTCCGGCCGACTCGGCCACACGCTCGGTGGCTTGGTGGAGCACCTCTGCCGTCCACGTGCCGGCAGCAGCGAGCTCGCGGTACGCGCTGGCGGCGGCGTCGAGCAACTGCCCCGCTCCCTCGTCCCCGGCCACCGACTTCTCCCACGAGGCCGGGTCGATCTGGACCTCGTCGGTGAAGAAGAAGTCGACCATGTCGGGGACCTCGCCGAGCACGGCGACCCGCGCCTGCACGAGTGGAGCCATGCGGGCGAACACTTCGGGGTCGAAGTCCTCGGCGCTCCACCGGGCGAACGGCCCCGTCGTCCACGGCGCGCACGCTTCGACGAAGGCCTCGGTCGACAGAGCCCGGACGTGCTCGCCGTTCAGGTGGGTGAGCTTCGCCACGTCGAAGAAGGCGGGCGAGTGGTTGACGTCGGCCAGGTCGAACCACGAGACGAGCTCGTCGACCGTGAACAGCTCGCGGTCCACCGGCGGGCTCCAGCCGAGCAGCGCCAGGTAGTTGACGAACGCCTGCGGCAGATAGCCCTCGTCGCGATAGCGCTCGACGGCCACCGGATCGCGTCGCTTCGACAGCTTCTTGCGCTGCTCGTTGACCAGCATGGGGAGGTGGGCGAAGGCCGGCAGCGGGATGCGCCCTGCTCCGGAGGTCAGCCCGTCCTCTGCCAGCCCGTCCTCTGCCAGCCCGTCCGCCGAGGAATCCGAGGAATCCGAGGACAGCGTGCCGCCGGCCGCGGTGTCCTCGGGCTGCCACCCGGCAGCCGCCAATGCCCGCCAGACGAGGATGCCCCGTGGCGTGGTGGGCAGGAGGTCCTCGCCGCGGATGACGTGCGTGATCGCCATGTCGATGTCGTCGACCACGTTGGCCAGTACGAACAGCGGTCCACCGTTTGCCTTGACGGCGACGAAGTCGTCCAGGGCCGAGCAGGGGAACTCCACCCGTCCTCGCACGACGTCGTCGACCACCACCGCCCCCTCGTCGGGAGTCCGGAACCGCAGCGCACGCGGTCGCTCGCCGGGGCCAGCCTCCCGGGCCAGGCCGCGGTCGCGACAGTGGCCGTCGTAGCCGGGGGTGAGCACACCCGCCGCCTTGGCCCGCGCCTCGACCTCCTCGCGGGTGCAGTCACAGGCGTAGAGGGAACCTTCCTCCCACAGCAGGTCGATGGCCAACCGGTAGCGGTCGGTGCGGGCCGACTGTCGATAGGGTCCCTCGTCGGCCTCCATTCCCAGCCACGCCAGGGCGGCAATGATGCCGTCCACCCACTCCTCGCGGTTGCGCTCGGCGTCGGTGTCCTCGATCCGCAGGACGAACGTCCCTCCCGTCCGACGGGCGACCAGCCAGTTGAACAGCGCCGTACGAGCGCTGCCAACGTGGAAGTACCCCGTCGGCGACGGGGCGAAGCGGACCCTCGGTGCGACTCCCGGCACGCCGGGAGCTACTCGTCCTCGAGGAGGGTGATAGCGCCCGTCGGGCAGCTATTGGCTGCCTGGCGCACCTTCTCCCAGAGCGGCTCACCCGGGTGCTCGTCGAGCACGTAGAGGTACCCGTCGTCGCGCACCTCGAAGACCTCGGGCGCGATCCCCATGCAGACGGCGTTGCTTGCGCAGACGTCGAAGTCGACGACGACCTTCATGGGCCCTCCCGTGGTCCGAGGCAGCTGGGGCGCCGGTGATCGCTCCACCGGGCATGGCGGTGCCACCCTAACGCGGCGTGTGCCGCTGCAGGTGCCGGCCGGCGCCACGCCAGCCCCCCGTTCGGGACCGGTAGCGTTGCCCCGGTCACGGGTCACACGGCACGCCGGACGGCCCGAGGCCGGGCACAGGAAGCCCAGGAGCGGCTGATGGCACGAAACGGCGAGCACTGGAGCAGCCCGGGGGCGAGTACCCGAACCGCGCTGGTCGGCGGGTACCGCCACGACCTGCCTGCGGCCGGCCGGACCACCCGCCGAGGCCCACCGTCCCCACCGTCACGACCCTCGTCGGTCGTGTGGTGAGCACCGCTCGGTGACCCGACGCCGGGACGTCGACGCCGTCGTCGTCGGGTCGGGACCAAACGGCCTGGCCGCCGCCTGGACCCTCGCCCGAGCCGGGCGGTCCGTCGTCGTCCTCGAGGGTGCCGATACCGCCGGCGGCGGTTGTCGGACGCTCGAGGTCGTGGTGCCGGGGCACCGCCACGATGTCTGTGCCACGGTCCTCCCACTGCTCGCGGCGTCGCCGTTCGCCGCCACCAGCGGGCTCCTCGCCGACGGGACGGTCGAACTGCTCACGCCCGAGGTGTCCTTCGCCCATGCCCTCGGCGGCGACCGAGCCGTGGCCGTCCATCGGTCGCTCGAGGCCACAGTCGACGGGCTCGGGCGCGACGGTCCCGCCTACCGCCACCTTTTGGCCCCACTGCTCGCCCGGGCCGACAGCCTGGTGGGCGACGTGCTCTCCTCGCACCGGACCTGGCCGTCGGACCCGGTCGGCCTGGCCCTCTTCGGCCGTCTGGCCGTCCGGTCGGCCACGTCCCTGGCACGCCGGTTCGACCAGGACAGCGGGCCGGCGGTCCTCGCCGGGCTCGCTGCCCACGCCAGCCGGCCGCTCGACGCTCCGCTCACGGGAGGGCTCGCCCTCTTCCTGGCTGTGCTCGCCCACCACGTGGGCTGGCCGCTCGCCGCCGGAGGCGCCTCGACGGTCACCTCCGCCCTCCTTGCCCGCCTCGCCGACCTCGGCGTGGAGGTCGAGACCGGCACCACCGTCCACTCGCTCGACGACCTCGACGCCTGGGGGCCACCCCGGTGGCTCTTCCTCGACGTGACGCCTCGGCAGTTCGCCGACCTCGCCGGAGCCCGGCTCCGTCCTCGGCAACGGCGGGCCTTCGAGCGCTACCGCTACGGCCCTGGGGTGCACAAAGTCGACTGGGTCCTGAGCGGACCGGTCCCCTGGCTCGCCGATGTCTGCCGAGCGGCTCCGACCGTGCACCTCGGCGGCGACTTCGGGTCTGTCGCCCGGACGCTGTCCGAGGTCGCCGCGGGACGTCACCCGGTCCGCCCCAGCTGCATCGTCGTCCAGCCCTCCGTCATCGACCCGTCGCGGGCCCCGGCCGGTCGCCACGTGCTGTGGGCAACGTGCCCGGTTCCCCACGGCTCGACGTGCGACGTTGCGGACCTGGTCGAAGACGAGCTCGAGCGGGTCGCCCCGGGGTTCCGCGACCTGGTGGTGGCAAGGGCGTCGACCACTGCGGCAGCCAGCGAGACGTCCAACCCCAACCACGTCGGCGGTGACATCAACGGCGGCGCTGCCACCCTCGGCCACGCCCTGGTCGGAACGCGGCCACGCTTCGACCCCTACCGAACGCCGCTGCCCGGCGTCTGGCTGTGCTCGTCGTCGATCCCTCCCGGCGGTGGGGTGCACGGCATGTCCGGCTGGCTCGCCGCCCAGTCGGCCCTCGGCGCACAGGCGGCCAGGGCCTCGAAGAACGGCAGGTCGGCAAGGAGGGGGACGTCCGAGAGGAACAACTTGCCGTAGCGCTCGAAGTAGAGGAGCTGCTTGCCGAGCAGGAAGGCGCCGCGGTCGAAGGACGATGCCGTCCCGCCCGACTGGTCGGCCAGCCGGCGCAGCCGGCGCTTGGCCCGGAGGCGCCCGAGGGACGCGCGGAGCGAACGAGCCCCGGCGTCGATGCCCTGGGCATGGGCGGCCTGCAGCTGGGGTGCCTGGATGAGCGCGCCCAGGCTCACCTCGCCGAAGGGCCGCAGGAGGGTGGGCTCGACCAACGAGCGGATAAACCCGGCCAGCTCGTTGTCGCTGAGCCCGAGGCCCTGCTGCATGGTCGGGCCGTACGTGGCGACCATGTGACGGGCCACGTCGGACCAGGCCGTCTCGTCGCCGAGGACCCCGTCGAGCACTCGGACGAAGAAGCGGTGCGTCTCCGGGTCGAGGCGCCCGACGATGCCCCAGTCGACGATCCCCAGCCGGCCGTCGCGCAACAGGAGCATGTTGCCGGCGTGGATGTCACCGTGGAACGTGCCCCAGCAGACGGCGGTCACGAAGAACGACCGCACGACCTCCTGGACGAGGGGCCCCGGGTCGATGCCGAGGGCCGACGCACCGGCGAGGTCGTCGATCGGGACACCATCCAGCAGCTCCATGGTGACCACGTCACGACCCGAGCGTTCGGGGATCGGCCGGGGGACCACCAGCCGGCTGAGCGGGCCGCCCGGCAGGTCCGGCCGGGAGAACAGGTCGTGGAAGGCAGCGAGGGCACGCGCTTCGTTGCGGAGGTCGAGCTCCTCGCCGACCTGGTCACGGAACCCGAAGAAGATCTGTGTGAGGACACCTGCCGCCTCGTCACCGGTCTGGCGAGCGACGAGCTCGAGGAGGGGCTGCAGGAGGGCAAGGTCGACGGCGACGAGGGCGTCGATCCCCGGGCGGAGGATCTTGACGGCCACCGGGCGTCCGTCGGGCAGCGTGGCGCGGTGCACCACGGCGATCGACGCTCGCCCGATCGGCTCGGGGTCGAAGGTGGCAAAGGCCTCTTCGAGGGGCATGCCAAGGTCCTCTTCCACCACCGACCGCACGGCGGCGAACGGCACCGCGGGACCCGTGTCGAGGCAGGTCCGGAACGCCTCGGCCGTCTCCTCGCCGAAGACCCCGGGCGAGGACGCCACGAGCTGGCCGAACTTGACGAAGGTGCCGCCCAGATCCTCGAAGGTCCGACGCAGCGGGACGGCGAGGACCGAGAGCGGCGGGCGCCGCCGGGGACGGCGCCTGGCTTCGGCGACCACGACCGGAAGGAAGTGCCGAGCAGCCAACCGTCCGACCTCGACGCCCCGCCGCAAGCGCTCGGCACGCCCGGGACGGGGCAGGCGCCGCGGGAACACCCGGGGTGCACCGGCAGGAGACATGGCTGCACACTACGGCGCACCCTTGCCCCTCCGGTGCCAGTAGCTCGCGCCGGTGCCAGTGGCTCGCGCCGGTGCCAGTGGCTCGACGGCCCCACTTGGGGCGAGGAGCGTGGCGGTAGGGTCCTGCAATGGCCATGGGAGGACGCGGTGGCGGGATGGGAGCGGGCCAATTCGGCGCGGTCATGCGCTCGATGCGGCGCGACGAGTCGGTGCTCTCCCAGCAGGTCACACCGGGGACGGCCCGGCGCATGCTCGGCTTCGCCCGCCCCTACCGACGCATCCTCACGTTGTTCCTGGTCCTCATCGTGGTCGACGCCGTCATCGGCGTCGCCAACCCACTGATCTTCCGAGCCATCATCAACACGGGGATCCTCCACCACCACACACGCGTGATCGTGGCCCTGGCCGCGCTGGCGGCCGGGCTTGCCGTCCTGGACGCCGGCCTGTCGATCGGCGAACGGTGGGTGTCCGCCAAAGTGGGTGAAGGGCTCATCTTCGACCTCCGCTCGCAGGTCTTCGCCCACGTGCAGCGGATGCCGGTCGCCTTCTTCACCCGCACCCAGACCGGGGCGCTCATCACTCGCCTGAACAACGACGTGCTCGGGGCTCAACAGGCGTTCACCGACACCCTCTCTTCGGTCGTCTCGAACCTGGTCGGCGTGACGTTGGTGCTGGCGGCGATGTTCCTCCTGTCGTGGGAGATCACCTTGGTCAGCCTGGTGATCCTGCCGGTCTTCGTGCTCCCCGCCAAGCGGGTGGGGCGCAAGCTCTCGGTCATCACCCGCGAGTCCTATGCCCTCAACGCCCGCATGAACACCACCATGACCGAGCGCTTCAACGTGGCCGGCGCCCTGCTCGTCAAGCTCTTCGGCCGACCGGGTGCCGAGAGCCGCTCCTTCGACGAGAAGGCGGGACGGGTCCGCGACATCGGGGTGACCCAGGCCATGTACGCCCGCTTCTTCATCGCGGCGCTCATGCTCACCGCGTCGCTCGCCACCGCTCTCGTCTACGGCTGGGGCGGCGTCCAGGCGGTGGACGGCGCGCTGTCGGTGGGGACCGTCGTCGCCCTCGCCAGCTACCTGAACCGCCTCTACGGTCCGCTCACCGCCCTGTCCAACGTGCAGGTCGACGTCATGACGGCACTGGTCTCCTTCGACCGCGTCTTCGAGGTCCTCGACCTCGAGCCGATGATCACCGAACGGCCGGGTGCGGTCCCGGTCCCGCCTGGTCCGGTGACCGTCGAGCTCTCCCACGTCGACTTCCGGTACCCCTCGGCCGAGGAGGTGTCCCTCGCCTCGCTCGAGTCGGTGGCCGTGCTGGAGACGACGGCACCTCGTCAGGTCCTCTTCGACGTCTCCTTCACCGTCGGCCCCGGACAGCTCGTGGCGTTGGTCGGTCCTTCGGGTGCCGGCAAGACGACGATCACCCACCTGGTGCCCCGGCTCTACGACGTGACCGCCGGAGCGGTGCGGCTCAACGGCGTCGACGTACGAGACGTCACGTTGACCTCGCTCACCGACACCATCGGCGTCGTCACCCAGGACGCCCATCTCTTCCACGAGACGGTGGGCGACAACCTCCGCTATGCCAAGCCGGACGCCACCGACGACGAGCTCCGCTCGGCCTTGGCCGGAGCTCGGATCCTCGACCTCGTCGAGGGCCTTCCCGACGGGCTCGACACCGTGGTCGGCGACCGCGGCTATCGCCTCTCCGGCGGCGAGAAGCAGCGCCTCGCCATCGCTCGCCTCCTGCTCAAGGCGCCTCGTGTCGTCGTGCTCGACGAGGCCACCGCCCACCTCGACTCCGAGTCGGAAGCGGCGGTCCAGCAGGCGCTCGCCACCGCGCTGGCCGGGCGTACGTCGATCGTCATCGCCCATCGGTTGTCCACCGTGCGCGACGCCGACTGCATCCTCGTCCTCGACGAGGGCCGCATCGTCGAGCGGGGTCGCCACGACGAGCTGCTTGCCGCCGGCGGGATGTACGCGGACCTCTACCGCATCCAGTTCGCCGGCCAGG
>JBMFXC010000028.1:7138-13432 GCA_049964655.1 Acidimicrobiales bacterium | reverse complement strand
AGCCCTGAACGGGCACGTCAGGCGACCGCCTGCTCGCCCGACCGGGGACGCGTCCTTACGCCCGGTCCACCCGCCGCGCCGCCAGACAGCGGCGTCAGGCAGCTTCCCCGACGCACAGCGACAGCTCGCCGCGCACGTGGTCGTCGCCCTCGGCCACGGCGTCGGCCGGGCTCCACGGCACGCGGCCCGGGCCCACGGCGTCCCTCCGGGTCGACGTGGCCGTGACGGCGCGGTCGGCCGGCGCGTGGGTGGCGGTAGCCGCCGGCCCAGCAGTTGTGATGTGTGACGTACTGGTCGTCATGGTTCCTCCTCGATCGTTGGTGCTTTGATGCTTTGGTGCTGACTTCACTTCGTTGGCCGCTCCTGCGCCCGGCTGGCTGACGCCCTCGGGGTGCAGCGAGGGGTGCCCCAGCCCTGCGATCGGTGCGCTCGCTGCCGGACCGACGCCGTCCCTCCCTTCCAACGGGTCGGGTGCCAGGCACCCTCTGCAGACGAACGGGTCGCGAGCTCAGGCGGTCCGAAGACGGGAGAGGCCGCCGAACGGCCGGGGTCCGACGCGACCGGAGCGGTCAGTCGGCGAGGACTGCTCCCATCGCCCAACGGGCGACGGGACGGTCTACCGACGAGGCCGGCGACGCAGCCGGTGACGCACTTGCTGCCACCGGGCGCTTGGCCCCGCCGGCGGCGGCAGCCGACATTCGCCGCGGTGCGCGGGAACGGTTGCTGGCTGCCTCGTGCATGGACCAATGGTACCAGCGCGCTCGTCAGATCGTGCCGCGGCCAGCTCGGCGTGGCACCGAGCGACATCCCTCGTGAGCGAAGCCCACCGCGGCTCGTCGTTGCGGATGGCGGCAACGGGCGGTACGTTCTCGACAGTTGACGGCCGGAGGGGTGTGGACCCTGCCCACCTGGCCGATACGTCGCCCGGACCTGGCGCCGTCGAGCTCTGCACGTCGGAACCAGGGAGAAGCGCACATGTTCGGCAGAGGTCCGTCCGGCACAGGCCCGGAGCCACCATCGACCGGTCGTAGGTCGGCGATCGGGTTGACCGGCGAGGAAGCACTGGGCATCGTCGAGTCGCTTCCCAACGCAGTCGTCGTGCTCGGACCCGCCGGGATCGTCCACTACGGCAACGACGCTGCGACGACGCTGTTTGGCTACTCGTTCGAGACGTTGGTCGGTCGTGCGTTCGAGGACCTCGTCTCGAACGTCCCGACCGACCCCGGTGACCAGCCGACCGACCCGACCGCAGGCGGCCCCGGGGGGTCCTCCTCGGAACATGATCGCTTCTGGGAACATGGGCCGGAGCTGGTAGCACGGTGCTCGAACGGTTCCGAGCTGCCGGTGGAGGTCCACCTCGTCCCCCTCGTCCCACTCGGCAGGCCGGGCGAGCCGACGACCATCCTCGTCATCCGTCCCGTCACCGGGCCGACCGACGACGACGAGACGGCTCGAGCCGCTCTGTTGGCCGCCGACCGCGAGCGGGTGGCGAGCGAGCTCGGCGGACACGTCGTACGCCGACTGTTCCAAGCCGGGATGGCCCTGCAGTCGGTGACCCGGCTGGTCGACGAGACCGTTCGAGAGCACCTCGAGCTGGCCGTCGAGGAGCTCGATGCCATCGTGCGCGACATCCGCGCCGTGGCCTTTGGGGAGCCGATCGCTCGGGCGACTGAGGCAGCGGCCGACCGAGGACCGGACGACGGACCGGACGATGGACCGGACGACGGACCGGACGACGGACCGGACCAGATCGGGTCTTCCGACCCTGGTCCAGCCGGATGGTCAGGGTGAGGATAGAGCTATGACCACCGTGGGCAAGATGGACGGCGATCTGGACCTCCTGGTGGAGACACTGGCCGGGTTCGCCCGGACCCTCGCCCACGGGTACGAGATCGCCGACGTCCTCCACGACCTGACCGACCGCATGCGGACGGTCCTCGGCATCATGGGAGCCGGGGTGAACCTCCTTCGTGAGGACCGCGTCACCTTCGTCACCTCCGACAGCGAGGCCATTGCCAGCCTGGAGCGGGTCCAGGAGGAGCACCAACAAGGTCCCTGCGCCGACGCCGCCCGCTCGGGTGAGCTGGTGGTTGCCACCGACGTAGCTGCCTCGGCCGACCGCTGGCCGGTGTACGCGGCACACGCCGCTTCGGTCGGGATCCGAGCGGTGGCCGGCATCCCGATGCGCCTCAACGGTTCGACGCTCGGCGCCGTCAACCTCTACGACGGCGCTCCCCGTGAGTGGTCCGACCGCGAGCTGACCATCGCCCGCGTCTTCGCCGACATCGCCACCAGCTACGTGGTCAACGCGTCACAGCTCGACCGACAACGACGCACCTCGGAGCAGCTCCAACGCGCCCTCGACAGCCGGATCGTCATCGAGCAGGCCAAGGGGATCATCTCCGCCCATCGCCACCTCGGCATCGACGAGGCCTTCCGGGTCCTCCGCAAGTACGCCAACGACCACCACGCCAGCCTGCGGGCCACCGCCGAGGCGGTGGTCAACCTCGGCCTACGACCCTGATCCGGGCAGGCCAGCCAGCGCGACGACCGTCACCCGTCGCCGGCCAAGGCTTCCAGCGGCGGGGCGAAGTAGTAGGCGCTGCGCACCGGCGTCGAGAAGCGGGTCAGCCGGTCGCGCTGGCCTCCGTCGGCCCCGGCCATGCGAGTGAGCATCAGGTCGAGGCGACGCTGGTCGCTGCTGAAGCCGACGAACTGCAGCCCGTGCTCGGACAGCGACCCGAACGGCGTGGACCGTCGGAAGATCTCGAGCTCGTGACCGTCCTCCTCGACCACCACCCGCGAGATGTGGGCGTCCTCGGGCCGGTGGTCGTCGTCCAGTTCGGTGCTGTCCAGCTTTGTCCGGCCGATGACGGCTTCCTGGTCGGCCACGGCGAGCCGGTCGAACGCGTCGAGGTCGTGGACCCACCGCTGCACGACGACCACGCTCCCCCCCGCCCCGGGCCGGTCGTCGGGGACGGTCGCCACCGTGACCGCTTCGTCGACCGGAGGGTTCTCGGTGCCATCGACGAACCCGGTCAGGTCGCGGCTGTCGCGATAGGCGAAGCCATGTTGCTCGTAGACGACCCGGCCGACCGAGGCCAACGCACGAGCGACCGACCGGGCGTGGTCGAAGACGACGTCGTCGCCGCTCCCGGCGAGCCATGCCCATACGTCACCCTGGGTGGCCGGCACCGTGAACCCGTCAGGCCCAACGATGGGACGGAACGCCGTCATCCCCTCGGGAAGCTCCCCTCCCGCCTCGGCCCACACCTCTGCCCCGAAGCCCAGCACCAGGTCGACCCCGCCTGTCGTGGCACGTTCCGCCTCGAGCGAGCGGACGACGTCGGCCAGGGCGGTCGGCGGCACGCGGTCGTGCAGCACGGCCTCGAGATGCCAGTGCGCGGAGGCGCCCAGGGCGAAGATGCCGGGCTGGGGGTGTGCCATCGTGCGTCGGGCCTCCTCACTGGTCACCGGCTCGAACCGGGCTCGACCGATGCTACCGACCAGTCCGGCGCCGGCGCCCCGACGACGACGGTCGGCCAGACGGTCCTTACGGCGGCGGCGCCAAGGGCACGAACGAACGATCGACGGTGCTGTCGTGCAGGAACCAGGGTTACCGGTGGGTAGCCGAGCCGAGAGCCAGTGCGCTACGGTCGCCGCGGCGCCGATTCCAAACCTGCCCGTGGGCCCGTCCCGGCAGACGAGCTGGAGCCGATAGGCGCCGGGGCGAGAGCCCAAGGCGAGCAGAGCGACGGACGACGCGTTGACGCGGGAGCCAGGTGCCGCCGGCGCGGCGGACAAGCCGCCTGCGACAGCGAGGCACGGGCACCCACGTGCCGCGGGGGGATGCACCATGGGCGACGAGCGCAGGCCATGAGCCGGTCGGAGCGGGCGTGGAGCTGGCTGGGCCTCAACCTCGGTCGACGAGCTGGGACGGTGTCGCTGGTCGGCCTGGTGCTCACCGTGGCACTGGGGCTCGGCATGACCCAGCTCAGGTTCGTCACCTCCAATGCCAGCTACCTCAACGGCAACGACCAGGCTCAGATCGAGAACCACCACTACGAGTCCCTCTTCGGCGGCGACCCGATGGTGACCATGTTCACCATGCGACCGGGCACCACCATCGACGACCTCTTCACGCCGCACAACGTGTCCGAGTTCGAGACCCTCCAACGGGAGCTCTCGACCGACCGGTCGGTCTTCACTGCCATCACACCGCTCGACGCCATCCGCCTCGCCAACGCCATGAGCACCAGCCCCAATGGGAACCCGGCAGACAGCCTGGCCGGCGAACTGCTCACCTCCGCCCTGGCCCGCGACCACGACCCGGCAAGCGTCGCGCTCCGGACGAGGAACCTGATCAGCCTGCTCGCCGCCGAGACGGCCGTCCCGCCGT
Organism: Acidimicrobiales bacterium; assembly: GCA_049964655.1. Taxonomy (GTDB): domain Bacteria; phylum Actinomycetota; class Acidimicrobiia; order Acidimicrobiales; family RAAP-2; genus JAJZJT01. The sequence goes on along the minus strand of JBMFXC010000028.1, from coordinate 9,033 downwards.
CCCAGCGAGTGCTGGCCGACCCGCACTGGGTCCACTTCCTGAGCCACAACCCCGACGGCACGGTACGCCAGTCCTCGGCGGCACTGCTACCGAACAACACCCACGCGGCGATGATCGTCTTCCTGCGCGGCGGGCTGACCATCGCCCAAGAGGCGCGGGCTGCCGCGTCCGTCGACCGGTTGGTGCACGCCGCCCACTTCGAGAACGCCACCACGCTCACCACCGGCGTGCCCGCCCTGCTGCGGACGATCAACGACTACCTGAAGGGCGGCATGTTGACCCTGGGCGGGATCGCCGCCCTGGTGATGGCGGTCATCCTCCTGCTCCTCTTCAACGTGCGGTGGCGCCTGCTCCCCCTCGTCGTCGTGGCCATCGGTCTCGTCTGGGCGTTCGGACTGTCCGGCTACGCCGGCATCCCGCTCACCCTCGGCAGCATCGCCGGGCTCCCCGTCCTCCTCGGCGTCGGGGTCGACTACGCCATCCAGATGCACTCCCGCATCGAGGAGGAGGTGCTCCTCGACCGCGCCGAGCACCCCATCCAGGCAGCGGCGCGAGGCCTCGGACCGGCGTTGCTGGTCGTCACCTTCGACGCCGTCTTCGCCTTCGCCGCGCTCATGCTGGCCAGGGTGCCGATGGTCCGTCAGTTCGGGTGGCTGCTCGTGGTCGGCATCGTCGCCGTCTGTGCGGGAAGCATCATCCTGCCCCTCGCCGTCCTCGGCATCCGCGAGTACCGGTCCCCGACGGTGGGCAAGGACTTCTCCAAGGGCCGCCTGGCGCGGCTGACCGTCTGGCTGGGGAGCCTGCCCCCCAGGACCGCGCTCCCCCTCGCCGTGGCGGCCGTCCTCGTCTTCGCCGGGGGGCTCGCCGTCGAGGGCCATGTGAACCTGCAGACCGACCCGCTCCAGTGGGTCGACCCGGCTTCGCACACGGTCAAGGACGTGCACGCGCTCCGGGCGGGCATCGGCACCGACAACGAGGTGGCCGCCGTCGTCCACACCGACCACCCGTGGTCGAACGCCACCGTGGCCTACGTCACGCGCTTGTCGAACGACCTCCACGCCAGGTTCCGCGGCGATCTCTTCGCAGGGACCGGCATCGTCAACATCGCATCGGAGTTCACCGACGTACCGGGTGCCAACCCCGTTCCGCCACTCGGGAGCCAGGTGCACGCCCTCTACGACCTCGCGCCGCCCGACCTGCGGCGGACGATGGCAGCCGACGGCGGCGCCGACCTCGGGATCGTCTTCGAGTCGAAGACCGCCACCCTCGGTCAGCTCGAGCCGGTGGTCGTCCACCTGCAGCACGGCATCCGGCCACCGGCCGGGATGACCGTCGCACCGGGGGGCATCGCCGTCGTCGGCGTAGGGCTGCTCGACAACCTGGCGACCTCACGGACGCTGCTCACCTACCTCTCGATCATCTTCGTCGGCCTCTGGCTCGTCGTCCGACTGCGCAGCCTGCTGCGCTCCCTCCTCTCGCTGGTGCCGGTGCTGGTGGCGGTCGGTGCCGTCTCCCTCGTCGCCTGGGGGCTCCAGTTGAAGCTGAGCCCGATGACGGCGGTATCGGGTCCGTTGGTCGTCGCCGTGTGCACGGAGTTCACCTCGCTGATCCTGCTGCGCTTCGTCGAGGAACGCGGCAGGCACCTCGAGCCGACCGATGCCATGGCGGCGACGGCGGCGCGCACCGGCCGGGCCTTCATCGTCTCCGGCCTGACCGCTGTCGCCGGTATCACGGTGATCGCCTCGTCACCCTGGCCGCTGCTTCGAGGGTTCGGGGTCATCGTCGGCCTGAACGTTGCCGTCGCCCTCGTCTGCGCCCTGGTCGTGCTCCCTCCGGTGCTGGTGTGGGCCGAGGGAAGTGGACGGGGCTGGGTCTCTCGTGGGCTCGTCCACGAC
>JBMFXC010000028.1:0-7038 GCA_049964655.1 Acidimicrobiales bacterium | reverse complement strand
CGCCGCCCACCCGCCGGGAGCCGGCAGCCTCCGCTCGCCGGGGGTCGACCGTCCCCATGTCGCGGGAGCGGGCCTCGGTGCGCCTCGTCCGGGCCCAGAGGCCCGAGTCGACCACGCCGAGACGAGCGACCCCGAGCGTCTCGGCGCTCCCCCGACCACCGACCTCCTCGAGGGACGCCACGGGGACACCGGCTGACCACCACGACCGACCGGCACCCCGAGCGGAGGTGCCCGCGTGGATCAGGACCTGCGCCGATCGGGGCCGAGCGCGGCCTCGACGAGGTCCTCCGAGCAGACGAGCTCGGCAAGGGTCCGGACGCCGACGCCGGTGGCGCCCTTGGTCAGGTAGCGGACGGCTTCGTCCGACCGGGCCGTCCCGGCGATGTCGAGATGGGCCCAAGGGACTTCCCCGACGAAGCGCCGTAGCAGGAGAGCGGCGGCGATGGTGCCCGCCTGCCCCGGCTTGCCCACGTTGCGCATGTCGGCTACCTCGGAGTCGATGTGGCTCCGGTACTCGTCGGGCAACGGCAGTGGCCACAACGGCTCTCCAGCCCGGTCGCCGGCACTGCGGACGGCGGCGAGCAGGGCGTCGTCGGAACCGAGAAGGCCGCCGATCTCCTTGCCCAGCGCGGTGACGACGGCGCCGGTGAGCGTGGCCAGGTCGACGACAGCGTCCGGCGCCTCTTCGACGGCGAGCGTGAGTGCGTCGGAGAGGACGAGCCTTCCCTCGGCGTCGGTGTTGAGCACCTCGATGGTCTGACCGCTCCGGGTCGTGAGCACGTCCCCTGGCTTGGTTGCCGAGCCCCCGGGCATGTTCTCGGTGAGGGGCAGCACGGCGGTCAGACGGACTCCGCAGCCCAGGGCGCTGGCGGCGTCCAGCGCACCCAGCACGGCGGCCGCACCGCCCATGTCGGTCTTCATCGCCTCCATGCCGCCCGCCGACTTGAGCGACAGCCCGCCCGAGTCGAACGTGATGCCCTTGCCGACCAGTGCCACGTGCGGCGTCCGCCCTCCCAGGGAACAGGGGTCCGTCGGCTCGTAGACCACGCGGACGAGCCTCGGTGGCTGGGCGGAGCCCCGGGCGACCCCGAGCAGACCTCCGAGCCGCTCGTCGGCGATGCGCTCCTCGTTCCAGACCTCGACAGAGACTCCCGACCTTCCGGCGAAGAGGTCGGCGGCCCGATCGGCCAGCACGGAGGGCGTCAGGGACGACGCCGGTTCGTTGACCAGGTCACGGGCGAGGGAGACCGACCGGGCGACACGCCTACCACGAGCGACGCCAGCAGCAAGCTCGGACGTAGCGGCCGCGGTGGAGAGGAGCGACAGGTGCTGGAGGCCGCTGCGGCGCTCGCCGGTCTGGTAGGCGTCGAACCGGTAGCTGGCGAGGACGGCGCCTTCGGCCAGCGCAGCACCGGTTCGGTCGCCCGTGAGCACGGCGGCCGCGCCGTCGTCGGGGACCAGGAGCACCGCCCACTCGGCATCACCGGCAGCGCGCACGAGCCCGGCCGCCGCCCGACGGAGCGACTCGGCAGCCGCCGCCGGCCCTGGCGGCGAGAAGGATCCCGCCCCCACCAGCACGACGGTGGACGGCGACCCGTCTCCACCGGCCCGCTCGGGCGGACGCAGCACCAGGGTGGAGCCGGCAGTGGCGGTGAACCCCTGGGCTCGGCACCAGGTCGAGTCCAGGGTCGCTGGCACGAGGTCGGCCACGCCGGCACCGACGGCGGCCGGACCGACGGCGGCCGTTCGGAGCGTGCCGCCGTCCTCCCAGACGACGACACCGACGACGGCGCCGCTGGCGACACCGGCGGCGCCGGGTCCGGAGCTCAGGTCTACCTTCAGCACGGCGGGTCATCCTCCTCGTCGTCGACCGCATGAGCCGCGGTGCTGGCACCTCCCCCACCGCTCCGTCGGGCGGTGGACCTCCGCTGCGCCCGCTGGCCGGCAAGGAGGCGGTCGCCGTCCTCGGCCTCGCGGGCCAGCGCCCACAGGAGATCGGAGAGCCGGTTCAGGTACCGGGGCACGAAGGACCCGGGGACCGGGTTGGACACGGCGATCCGCTCGGCTCGCCGGACGACGGTCCGGGCCAGGTCGAGAGCTGCGGAGATCCGGTTGGCTCCCGGCACGACGAACTCCTTGGGCAGTTCGACGCGCCCGAGGACCTCGTCGATCTGCCGCTCGAGGCCGGCCACCATCGCGTCGGTGACGAGCGTCGTGCCCGGCGACAACCGGTCGCGCTTGGCCGGGTCGGTGGCCACCTCGGCCATCAGCACGTAGAGCTCACGCTCGAGCGCCACCAACGCAAGGTCGAGCGACGAACCCTCGGGCGTCTCGGCTCGGGCGACCCCGATCGCCGCCTGCGCCTCGTCGACGGTGCCGTTGAGCTGCATGACGGCGGCGTCCTTGGGTACTCGACCCCCGTAGAGCAGGCCGGTGGTGCCGTCGTCGCCCGTCCTCGTGTAGATCCTCACCACGGCGCACCCACCCAGGCGATGCTAACCGGACGCCACGCCGGCCAGGGAGGCCCGTGACCGGGTGGCACAGCCGACCGGGTGCCACAGGGCACAGCCGACCGGGTGCCACAGGGCACAGCCGACCGGCCCGCGGACCCAGCGCAGCCATCTGGAGCCGGGCACCGCCCCGCTAGCCTTGGGGGATGACCGATCGTGGCTCGAACGAGGTGCCGAGCTACCTGCGTGCCGCCTCCGAACGCGTGGTGATCTTCGACGGTGCGATGGGGACGAACCTTCAGCTCGCCGGGTTGACCGCCGACGACTTCGGCGGAGCCGACCTCGAAGGGTGCAACGAGGTCCTCGTCGTCACCCGGCCCGACGTGGTGGACCAGCTCCACCGTTCCTTCCTCGAGGTGGGGTGCGACGTCATCGAGACGGACACCTTCGGCGCCTTCGCCCCGGTGCTCGTCGAGTACGGCCTCGAGGACCGGGTCCGGGAGCTCAACCTCGCGGCAGCCCGCCTGGCCCGCCAGGCCGCCGACGACTTCGCCACGCCTGACCACCCGCGCTGGGTGGCGGGGAGCATGGGCCCGGGGACGAAATTCCCGACGCTCGGGCAGTCCCGCTACGCCGAGCTGCGCGACGCCTACGAACACCAAGCTTCCGCCTTGCTCGAAGGCGGCGTCGACCTGCTGTTGGTCGAGACGGTCTTCGACCTCCTGCAGGCCAAGGCAGCCATCAACGGCGCCCGGCGTGCCATGGCCGCCACCGGGCGAACGGTTCCCCTCCAGGTTCAGGTCACCATCGAGCTGACCGGCACCATGCTCCCCGGCACCGAGATCGGCGCCGCGCTGTGCAGCCTCGAAGCCATGGGAGTGGACCTCGTCGGCATGAACTGTGCCACCGGTCCAGCCGAGATGTTCGAGCCCCTCCGGCACCTCACCAGCCACACCGGGCTGCCCATCACCTGCCTGCCGAACGCCGGGCTGCCCTCGGTGGTCGACGGCAAGATGCACTACGACCTCACTCCCGACCAGCTCGCCGACTTCCATCGGCAGTTCGTCACCGAGCTCGGGGTGTCGGTCGTCGGCGGGTGCTGTGGGACGACGCCGGCACACCTGGCAGCCGTCGTCGACGCCTGTAAGGGGCTGACGCCTCGGCGGCGGGAGCCCCGCCCCGAGCCGGGAGCGGCATCGATCTACACCGCCGTCCCCTTCGACCAGGAGACCTCGTTCCTCGTCATCGGCGAGCGGACCAACGCCAACGGCTCCAAGCGGTTCCGGGAGGCGATGTTGGCCGGCGACTGGGACACCTGCGTCGCCATCGCCCGCGACCAGGTGAGCGACGGGTCGCACCTGATCGACGTATGCGTCGACTACACCGGGGCCGACGGCGTCGCCGACATGGACGCCCTGGCATCGCGCCTCGCCACGCAGTCGACCGTCCCCCTCGTCATCGACTCGACCGAGGCTCCCGTGGTCGAGACCGCCCTGTCGTGGATCGGCGGGCGCGCCGTGATCAACTCGGTCAACCTCGAGGAAGGCGACGGGCCCGGCACTCGGCTCGACTCCTTCCTCCGCCTGGCCCGCGAGTTCGGGGCCGCCGTCGTCTGCACGTGCATCGACACCGAGGGCCAGGCCCGGACCGCCGACTGGAAGGTGCGGGCCGCCCGGGCCATCCGCGACCTGGCCGTCGACCGGTACGGGCTGCGACCGTCCGACCTGCTCATCGACCCCCTCGTCCTCCCGCTGTCGACAGGCATGGAAGAGAGCCGGCGGGACGGCATCGAGACCATCGAGGCCATCCGCCGGATCAAGGCCGAGCTGCCCGGCGTCTACACCGTGCTCGGCCTCTCGAACGTCTCCTTCGGGCTGAACCCGGCGGCCCGCCAGGTGCTCAACTCGGTCTTCCTGCACGAGTGCGTCGAAGCCGGGCTCGACGCGGCCATCGTCCACGCCTCCAAGATCCTCCCGCTCGCACGTATCGACGAGCACGCCCGCCAGGTGTGCCGCGACCTCGTCTACGACCGCCGGAGCGAGGGCTACGACCCGCTCGCCGAGCTCCTCTCCCTCTTCGAAGGGGCCACCGCCGCCGACGCCACGACCCGGGAGGACCGCTCGGGATGGTCCGTCGAGCGGCGGCTCGAGCAACGGATCGTCGACGGCGACCGCAACGGCCTCGAAGACGACCTCGATGAGGCGATGGCCGCCGGTCATAGCCCGCTCGCCATCGTCAACGACATCCTGCTGGTCGGGATGAAGACGGTGGGCGACCTGTTCGCCTCCGGCGAGATGCAGCTTCCCTTCGTCCTGGGGTCGGCCGAGACGATGAAGGCGGCCGTCTCCCACCTCGAGCCACACATGGAGAAGGCAGACCAGGGCGGCAAGGGGAGCATGGTGCTCGCCACCGTCAAGGGCGACGTCCACGACATCGGCAAGAACCTCGTCGACATCATCCTCACCAACAACGGCTACACGGTCCACAACCTGGGCATCAAGGTCGGCATCGCCGAGATGGTGGCGGCCGCCGAGGAGCACCATGCCGACGCCATCGGCATGAGCGGGCTGCTGGTCAAGTCCACCCTCGTCATGCGCGAGAACCTCGAGGAGCTGAACCGCCGAGGTCTCTCCCATCTGCCGGTCATCCTGGGCGGGGCGGCGCTCACCCGAACCTACGTCGAACGAGACCTGCGCCAGGTGTACGCCGGGCGTCTCTTCTACGGCAAGGACGCCTTCGAAGGCCTGCGGACCATGGACCGACTGGTCGAACTGGCACGTACCGGCGAGGACGATCCCGACTTCGGTCGGACTCCCTCGGGCCGCGAGCTCGGCCCGAGGGCGTCCGAGCTGCGACGCCAGCGAGCCCGTGAAGCACAGGAGCGTGGCGATGGACCACCCACGCGCTCGCCCGAGGTGGCCACCGACAACCGGCTGTTCCCACCACCATTCGTCGGCAGCCGGATCGCCAAGGGCATGCCGATCGAGGACGTCGCCGCCTACCTCAACGAGACCGCGCTCTTCCGCAACCAGTGGGGCTACCGACCGGAGCCCGGCGAGGACGATGCCGCCTTCAAGGAACGCATCCGCCCGCGCCTGCGCGACGAACTGGCACGGGCAACGGCAGAGCACCTGCTCCTGCCTCAGGTCGCCTGGGGCCACTTCGCCGCCAACTCGGACGGCGACGACCTGGTGATCTTCAAGGACGAGCAGCGGACCACGGAGTGGCTGCGCTTCACGTTCCCTCGTCAGGTCGAGCACCCCTGGCTGTGCATCAGCGACTTCTTCCGATCGGTGGAGTCGGGCGAGCCCGACTGGGCGAGCTTCCAGGTGGTCACCGTCGGGCCACGGATCTCGGAGGAGACGGCCCGGCTCTTCGGGGCCAACGAGTACCAGCGCTACCTGCACCTTCACGGGCTCGGCGTGGAACTGGCCGAAGCGCTAGCCGAGTACTGGCACCGTCGCATTCGCGAGGAGCTGGGGTTCGCCGACGAGGACGGCCCGAGCCTGGCCGGTCTGTTCCGTCAGAAGTACCGGGGTGGCCGGTACTCGTGGGGCTACCCCGCCTGTCCCGACCTCGAGGACAACGCCAAGGTCGTCGACCTGGTCGGAGCCGAGCGCATCGGCGTGTCGGTCAGCGAGGGGTTCCAGCTCCACCCCGAGCAGTCGACGACGGCCATCATCTGCCACCATCCTCAGGCCAAGTACTTCGTGGCGTAGGCGGGCGGCATGGCGGGCATCGGCGCACGGCTTGTCGGGTTGCTGCTGGTGGCCAGTGCGCCGGCGGTGCCCACCTCGACCACGGGGCTCGGGGGCCTGGTCCTGTCGGCGTCCCTGCCCGGGTTCGCCACCGCTCCGCCTGGCCCGACCAACGGGCCGCTCACGGCCTCCTCCTTCGCCGCCCAGTCCTCCGACCCGAGGGCGGCCGCAGACGAGTTCGCGCACGCCGCCGCCGAGCCCGGGTTCGCCGCCTACCTCCGACTGTGGACGAGCACGGACGCGGCGGCACCGGCTGCCAACGACGTCGCGGTCGAACTGTTCCGCATCCCCGACCACTCCCGCGAGATGACGATGCTGTCGGAGCTACGCCAGGCCTACGGCGGACCTGGCACGTCGGCCTTCGTCGTGCCGGGGATCCCCGGAGCAGAGGGCCGGAGCATGACCGCTACCCAGCCGCTCGATGCCCAGCTCCGTGTCGTGACTTTCTCCGCCGGCCCGTACGTCGCCGTCGTGCAGGTGGCCGCTCGGGCAGCCCAGAACCCGCAGCCGGTCGGCACCACCCAGGCGGTCGACGTCAGCACCTCGCAGTACGACGTCCTCTCGGGCCCTGCGGCTGCCCCGACATCGAGCCGGTCCCTGGGCACGCCCGTGGGAAGCAGCGGCACCGACCCGGGTAGAGGGGGGAGCTCGGTGGGCTGGTGGCTCCTCGGAGCCCTCGGCGCCCTGGTCGTCCTGGCCGCCGTGGGCTGGCTGGTGCTCCAACGGCGAGGACGTGGCGGCATCGCAGGTTGGCGGGCGAGCCCCCCGCCGACCGCCGTCGATGCCTCCGAACCCGTCGATGCCACCGAGCCCGCCCACACTGGTAATCC
>JBMFXC010000027.1:26036-29959 GCA_049964655.1 Acidimicrobiales bacterium | reverse complement strand
CCACGAAGACGGTGCCAGCGGGCCAGCGCGTCGGCGTTGACCGTGCAGTAGGCGTGCCCCACATGGGGCGCGTCGTTGACGTAGTAGATGGGCGTCGTGATGTAGAAGTGGGGCACCGCCTGCCAGCGTACCGAGCGTGAGGGTGGGCGACCGTCGTGGTGCCGAGGAGCTCGGCGTTGGTCACCCGGGAACGGCGGCAAGCCGTCGATCGGGCGACGGGTCACCAGTTGGCGACGTGGCAGCTCCCCCGTCCCGTACGGGCGGTGAATCCCTGGTGGTACGCCTCGGCTGGCCAGAACGTCGCCGCCGGGACGACCTCGGTCACGATGGGGCGACGGAAGCGTGCTTGGTAGGCGTCGAGCGCCTCGGTCGCCTGGCGCAGCTGTTCGCCATCGTGGGCGAAGACGACAGACCGGTACTGCGTGCCGATGTCCGGCCCCTGGCGGTTCGGCGTCGTCGGGTCGTGGTGCCGGAAGAACGCCTCGAGCAGGGTGGCGTAGTCGACGCGGCGGGGGTCGTAGGTGACCAGCACCGTCTCGGCATGGCCAGTACGGCCCGAGCAGACCTGCTCGTAGGTCGGCGCCGACGTCTCGCCACCCTCGTAGCCGACCAACACGTCCACCACGCCGTCGACCGCCCGGAAGAAGTCCTCGACCCCCCAGAAGCAGCCGGCAGCAAACGAGGCCCGGGCCAGACCGTCGGGGACGTCGCCGGGCTCGACCGGGGCGGCGCGCGTGGCGTCGAGGGTGGTGTCGAGAGGATGGGATGGGCTTCGCCGCAACAGTGACAGTGCAGGTCCTCCTGGCTCAGCGACCCGGGTGCAGGTATCGAAGCCCCGCCCACCGGGCGCACGTCCGGGCTTGTCACTTACAACGTCGGCGGCCCACCGGTTGTTCCGGCCCCGGGGGCGTCGAGGTCACCGGGGGTGCCTGGCCGGGTATGGGCGAGCTGGTACACCCTCCGTCGCTGCACGCCGAAGTGTGCCGCCACGGCTGCCACAGCCGTCCTCGTCCGCTCTCCGCCGTCCACCCGCTCGGCCACGGCCGCGGCCAAGGTGTCGTCGTCGACGTCGGTCACCGGGCGGCTCGAGCCCGTGGCTCCCGTCGAGGTGGCAGCGGCGGGCTCGGCACCCTCGAGGACGACCACCACCTCGCCCCTGGGCGGGTGGTCCTGGGCCCAGCCGACCGCACCGGCCAGGTCACCCCGCCACACCTCCTCGTGGAGCTTGGTGAGCTCGCGGACGACAGCCACCCGACGCTCCGGGCCGCAGGCGGCCGAAAGGTCGTCGAGGGTCTTGGCGACGCGCAGCGGGGACTCGAAGAGGACCACCGTGCGCTCCTCGGTCGAGAGCGCCTCCAGCCGGCGCCGACGAGCAGACCCCGACCGGGGGAGGAAGCCGTCGAAGCAGAACCGGTCGATGGCAAGCCCGCTGACCACCAGGGCGCCGAGCACGGCGGAGGGACCAGGGACGACGGTCACCGTGAGCCCGGCAGCGGCGGCGGCGGCGACCAGATGGCCACCCGGGTCCGAGATCCCGGGCATGCCGGCATCACTGACCACCGCCACCCGCTCGCCCGACGACACGGCAGCCAGCACCTCCGCCATCCGGACGGCTTCGTTGTGCTGATGGAGCGAGCGCAGGGGGACACCGGTGACTCCCGCGTGGGCCAACAGACCGCGGCTCCGCCGGGTGTCCTCGCAGTAGATGACAGTGGCTCCGGCAAGGGCCTCGACGGCACGGGGCGACAGGTCCCCGAGGTTGCCGATCGGCGTGCCCACGAGCACGAGGGCTCCCGAGCCACCGCTCGTCGTCACTCCCGGAGCTCCAGGTGGTCGCCACGTCGCAGGCCCCACCGCTCGAACGCCCCTGCCTGGGCCTCGATCACCGTCCGCGCCCGCCACCGAGGTGCGCTGATCCGCCAGCGCCGCAGGGTGACGACGTCGAGGACGACCAGGTCGCGGTCGCAGAAGGCGACGTCGATGGCGTAGTGCATCCCGAAGGTGTGGACCGACCTCGTCCTCGGCAGCACGAGGGCCCCCGAGAAGGAACGCGTCCCGAGCAGCCCCTTGGCCCGAGCCCGTGCCGTCCTCGCCACGTCGGCCGCCGCCAGCACGTCGCCGTCGCGAAGCAGCCAGCTCACCCGAACACCCCTCCACCGCGTGCGGCCGATCCGAGGCGGGTCCCCGGGCTGGCCACGCTGGCCACGCTGGTTCGCCGGTGCCTCGGTGGGGCGACTAACCTCTCCCCCTCGTGTCCAAGCGAACCAACAAGCGCAAGCTGCGCGCCAAGAAGAAGGCCAACCACGGCAAGAAGCCGAACTGCGGACGGGGCTGAGCGCCGCCAACGAACGGGGCTCGGGCGCCCGGTCACGGTGACGGCGGAACCCATCGCTCTCCACTCCGAGTGAGCACGTCGACCAGGACGGAGGGTCGGTCGGTGATGATGCCGTCGGCTCCGAGGTTGCACAGGTGCTCCATGTCCTCCGCCTCCTCGATCGTCCAGACGTGGACGGCGAGCCCGGAGCGGTGGGCGGCGTCGACGAGCTGCTCGTCCACGATGACGACGTCGCCGTAGGAGGCGGGCACCTGCAGGGCGACGTGCCGGAGGGTGGGGAGCTCCTCTCCAGCTCGGACCGCCCGGACGAACTCGGCGACGGCCACCGTGCCTGCCGACGTCGGGATGTCGGGAGCGTAAGCGGAGAAAGCGTCGGTGGCGGCGTCGAGGAACGACGCCACGATGACGTCGTCGCGGCGGCCGAACCGGTGGAGCAGGTCGGCGAGCGCGCGCTCGTAGGGCTCGACCACCGGCGCCGTGCGCTTGATGTCGAGGTTGAGGACCACGCCCCGGAGCTCGTCGAGCACCTCTTCGAGGGTGACGACCCCGAATGCTCTATCCTCCGGTGCCCGCCCCCGGAAGGGGTAGGCGTCCTCGGGGAGACCCGGGGTCACGTCCGCCCCCGCGACCCACCAGTAGGCGTTGTCGAGGCGCTGGAGCTCCTCGAGCGTGAGCGTGGCGATGTCGCCGGTGCCGTTCGTCGTCCGATCCACCGTCGGGTCGTGGGAGACCACCAGATGCCCGTCGGCGGTGGCGTGCACGTCGAGCTCGATCCCCGTGGCACCGACGGCCACCGCGTGACGGATGGCGTACAGCGTCGACGACGGCCCTTCCCACGCCCCGCCCTGGTGGGCGTAGGCCAGGACGCGCCGTTCGAGCCACGTCCCGCCCTTCACGGTTCGATCACGGGCCACGCGAGAACGGTAGCCTCTGCCCCGCCATGCTGGACCACATCTTCGCCCACCTGGTCACTTCGCTCCGTCGAGGGTTCGACCAGGCACTCCTCGAGCGCCAAGCACCCGAAGAGCGGTTCCAGGTGGACGTCTTCCTGGGCGACGTGAGCTTCGAGACCTCCTACAGCCTCCCCGGCGAGCAACGGCCGGCCCGGATCCGCGTCGACGTCAGCCTCGACTGGCCGACCTGGAGCCAGACCGCCTACCGCAGCTGGGGCATCGGCGAGGAGCCCGACGAGCTGCCCGAGGTGGTCGTCGAGATCGCCATTCGGGTGCAGGGGCTCGATGCCGCCCCCGACCTTGCCCCCCTCCTCGACGTGCTGCCCGACCAGTTCGCCGTCGTGGGCGACGAACCGCTCGCCAGAGCCTTCCCCACCCTCGAACAGGTACTGGGCGACGACCCGCGGGGGCCCGAGCATGCCGTAGAGGTCTCCTACGAGGGGTCCTGTCCCCTCGACGAGGCGACGCTCGAGGAGCCCGAGCGCCTCGACGAGCCCTTCGCTGCCCTGGGGCGCACCGTGGCCTCGTTGCTCGTCCGCGTCGGCGACCTGCCCTTCACCTTCCGTCCCGCTGCTCCCGACGAGCCCTGAGACCGGTGGGCGACGACCGGCACCCCCGCGGGTGCAGGTCTCCGA
>JBMFXC010000027.1:19501-25936 GCA_049964655.1 Acidimicrobiales bacterium | reverse complement strand
CACGCCCGGCTCCGACACGCCCGGCTCCGACACGCCCGGCTCCGACACGCCCGGCTCCGACACGCCCGGCGGTGGACGCCGAGGGGGAGGCGATCAGGCGTCGAGGAGCCCCGCCGCCACGGCCAGCTGCCGGAGGTCGGCGAGCGGCCGAGCCCCGACGTGCGAGATCGCCTCGGCGGCGCACAGGGCACCGAGCCGGGCACTGTCCTCTGGACCCTGTCCGTGGGTGATGCCGTAGAGGAACCCGGCGGCGAACAAGTCGCCGGCGCCGGTGGTGTCGACGACACGCTCGACCGCAGCAGCCGGAACGGCGACAGGCCCTCGGGGAGTGACGACCACGCACCCTTCGCTCCCCCGGGTCAGCACGGCCAGCACCCCGGTGTCGGCCGCCGCGTCGACGGCGGCGTCGATGTCACGGACCCCGAAGAGGGTGACGATCTCCTCCTCGTTTGCGAACAACAGGTCGACGTGGCCGTCGAGGAGGTCGAGGAACTCGTCACGGTGACGCTGGACACAGAACGGGTCCGACAACGAGAGGGCGACCGCCCCGTCCGTCTGGTGTGCCCGCTCCATAGCGGCCCGCATCGCCGCCTTCGCCGTCGGCTGTTCCCACAGGTAGCCCTCGAGGTAGAGCACCTGGGCCGCGGCCAGGTGGCCGTCGTTCAGGTCTGCCGGACCGAGCTTTGAGGCCACGCCCAGGTGGGTGACCATGGTGCGCTGGGCGTCGTCGGTGACGAGCACGAGGCAGTGCCCGGTCACCGCGTCCTCCTCTTTGGCCACGGCCGGTGGGTCGAAGGCGACGCCGAGGGCCCGGATGTCGTGGAGGAACGACCGGCCGAGCAGGTCGTCGGCGACGCGCCCGATGAAGGCACACCTGCCGCCGAGGGCGGCCACGCCGGCGACGGTGTTGGCCGCCGAACCTCCCGACGCCTCCACGGTGTCGCCCAGCGCCTTATAGACGGCGGCGGAACGCTCGCTGTCCGCCAGCGTCATCGTTCCCTTGGCGAGCCCGAGGGCGGCCACCTGCTCGTCCGTGCTCGAGGCCAGGACATCCACCAGGGCGTTGCCCACGGCGACGACGTCGAACGTCTCTCCGGCGTCGGCACGTCCCCCTGAGCCCGTGGTCGGCCCGGAGAGAACCGCGGCCGATGCAGCCGAGGGTGCGGGAGCGGGGTTCTCGATGTCCGGGGTCACCTCCCGACGGTAGCCTGCCCCCATGACCCCGACGCGCACGCCCGACCCGACGTCCTCTGACGCCTACCGGCTCCCCCGCGACGTCGCCCCCGACGCCTACCGGCTCGTCCTCAAGCCAGACCTCGCCGCGGCCACCTTCGCCGGCGAGGTGGAGATCGACGTGACGGTCGTGGAGCCGACGGACACCATCGTCCTCAACGCTGCCGAGCTGGTCGTCGACTGGGCCGAGGTGTCGACCGGCGGCAGTCGGCGGGCCCGGGTCGTCACCGCCGCGTCCGCCGAGCTCGACGCCGACGAGGAGCAGCTGCGGCTCCGCTTCGACGACGTCCTCCCGGCGGGGACGGCGACCCTCCACCTGTCGTTCACGGGCGTGCTGAACGACAAGCTGCACGGCTTCTACCGGTCGACCTTCACCGACGCCGACGGCAACGAACAGGTCATCGCCACCACCCAGATGGAAGCCACCGATGCCCGGCGCGCCTTCCCCTGCTTCGACGAACCTGACCGCAAAGCCACCTTCGAGATCACCCTCGTGGTCGACGAACGGCTCGCCGCCTACTCGAACAGCCCCGAGGTCGACCGGGCGCCCGAGCCCGGTTCGCCGGGCAAGGTCCGAGTCCGCTTCGCCCCCACCATGCCGATGTCGACGTACCTGGTGGCGTTCGTGGTCGGGCCGCTCGAGGCCACCTCCCCCGTCGACGTCGACGGCGTCCCCCTGCGCGTCGTGCACCCGACCGGAAAGGGGCACCTCACCGCCTTCGCCCTCGAGGTCGGCGCCCACGCCCTGCGGTTCTTCACCGAGTACTTCGGCATTCCGTACCCCGCCGACAAGCTCGACCTCGTGGCCATCCCCGACTTCGCCTTCGGGGCAATGGAGAACCTCGGCTGCGTCACCTTCCGCGAGTCGGTCCTCCTCGTCGACCCGGCCGACGCGGCCCGCACCGAGCTCGAACGGGTGGCCGACGTGGTCTGCCACGAGATCGCCCACATGTGGTTCGGCGACCTCGTGACCATGAAGTGGTGGAACGGCATCTGGCTCAACGAGGCGTTTGCCACGTTCATGGAAGTCTTGGCCGTCGATGCCTTCCGACCGGAGTGGCAGCGTTGGGTCAGCTTCGGCGTGGAGCGGGAGGCGGCGTTGGCCGTCGACGGGCTCCATGCCACCCGACCGGTCGAGTACCCGGTCGGTCGCCCCGAGGAGGCCCAGGGCATGTTCGACGTGCTCACCTACCAGAAGGGCGGCAGCGTCCTGCGCATGCTCGAGCAGTTCATCGGCCCCGAGGCCTTCCGCGACGGCATCCGGCGCTACCTCTCGGTCCACGCCCACGGCAACACCGAGACGTCCGACCTGTGGGACGCCCTCGAGGAGGCCAGCGGCCAACCGGTCCGCGCCATCATGTCGACCTGGATCGACCAGGGCGGCTACCCGCTCGTCAGCGCCGGCGAAGACGGCAGCCTCGCCCAGTCGCCCTTCTCCTACCAGGCCGAGCCGGGCGGAGCCATCGGCGCCATCTGGCAGGTCCCCGTGCTGGCACGCAGGCTCGGCCACTCGGCCGGCAGCGCGGTTGCCACCCTGCTCGACGGCCCCGCAGCGGCCGTGGCTGGCGACGGCCCCGCAGCGGCCGTGGCTGGCTCGGACACCGACGACGGGCCGTGGCTCGTCAACGCCGGCGGGTCGGGCTTCTACCGGACTGCCTACCCTGATGCCACCGTCGAGGCCCTGTGTCGCCAGCTCGGCTCGCTCGCACCGCTCGAGCGGTACAACCTGGTGTCGGACACCTGGGCCGTCGCCCTGGCGGGGCGAGGCAGCCTCGCCGGCTTCCTGGGGGTCGCCCGGGCGCTCGGCGACTCGGACGAAGGCGACCCGAGCGTCTGGTCCGTCGTCCTCGGCGCCTTCGGCCTGTTCGACCGGGTCGTGCCCGATGCCGACCGGGCCGTGCTCGCCGCCGCGACGCGCGGGCTCTTCGGGCCGGTGGCCCTGCGCCTCGGGTGGGACCCCTCCCCCGACGACGACGAGCGCACGCCTGCGCTGCGCGCTTCGGTGCTCCGGATGCTCGGGACCATCGGCGAGGACGCTGCCGTGCGCGCCGAGGCGGCCCGCCGGTTCGCCGCCGGCCCGCTCCACCCGGACACCGAGTCAGCCGTGCTGGACGTCGTGGCCGCCACTGGCGGTCGGGCGGAGTTCGACGCCTTCCTCGCCCGCTACCGGGCACCGGCCAATCCCCAGCAGGAGAACCGCTACCTCTACGCCCTCACGTCCTTCGACGACGAGGAGCTGGCCCGCAGCACCTTCGACCTGGCGCTCTCCGAAGTCCGCACCCAGAACGCGCCCTTCGTCCTCCAGCTGCTGATCGCCAACCGAGCCACCGGACCGGCCATCTGGGAACGCGTGACGGGGCACTGGGACGAGCTGGTGGACCGTTTCCCGGCCAACATCCTCCCCCGCATGCTCGACGGGGTGCGCGCCCTGTGCGGCTCACCGACGCTCGCCGCCGAGGTCACCGCGTTCATCGAGGACCACCCGCTGCCGAGCGGCGGCAAGACGGTCGAGCAGATCCTCGAACGGTTGGCCGTCTCGGTGGCCTTCGGCGTGCGGCACGGCTCGACCCTGGCAACCGACCTCGCCGCGGCGTTCGACCTCGGCACTGTTTGACCAGCCCTCGGCACGACCTTCCCCAGATGACCGGCACCCGGACACGACCTCCGCGCTCCACCGGGCGCGGACACACCCCAGCCCGGGACGCCCGATCGGCGCCGGCAACGGCAGACGCAGCCGGCTGTCCTTAGGTCGGACCGTGGACCTCGGCGTCGTCGTGGGCGTCTTCGCCCTCGTGCTCGTGGCCGAGCTTCCCGACAAGACGATGGTCGCCGTGCTCGTCCTGGGGAGCCGGTCGCGGCCCGTTGCCGTCTGGGCCGGTGCTGTTGGCGCCTTCGCCGTCCACGCCGCCGTCGCCGTCGCCGCGGGACAAGCGCTCGAGCTCCTCCCTCACCGGTGGGTCGAAGGAGTGACGGCCGCGCTGTTCGCTGCGGGGGCCGTCTACCTGCTTGTCGTGCCCGAGCGAGAAGAACGGCGACGAGGCGAGGAGGAGGCCCGCCGGGCGCGCTCGGGGCTCCGGACGGCGGCCGGTGCGTTCCTGGTCATCTTGGTGGGCGAGCTGGGCGACCTGACCCAGCTCCTCACGGCCAACCTGGCCGCCCGCCTCCACGCACCGTTGTCGGTCTTCCTCGGAGCGTTCGCCGCGCTCACGGCAGCCGCTGCCCTCGGAGCGTTCGGAGGTCGGTGGCTCGTCCGCTACGTGCCCCTCGAGGCCGTCCGCAAAGGAGGTGGCGTCGTCCTCGCCGGGTTCGCGCTCTACTCGGTGCTCCAGCTCGCTGGCGTCTGAGCGCCAGCTCCGTCTGAGCTCTGGTTCCGTCGCAGGACGCCGCCGATCGGTGGCAGGCTGGCCCGGTGCCGGACCCGACCCCTGCCACCCGCCACGACGAGCCCACTCGCCAGGGCTCGCCCATCCGGCACCACGACCATGCCCGTCGCGCCGAGCTCGTCGACCGGGCCCGGGCGGCGATCGGCTTCATGCCCGACGACGAAGGGGCAGCGCTGCTGGCAGCGGCCGAGCGAGCGGGTCGATCGGTCCCGGACGCCACCTTCGTCGAGATCGGCGCCTGGTGCGGGAAGTCGGCGGTGTACCTCGGGACGGCCGCAGAGGCCACTGGAGCCGTGCTCTTCAGCGTCGACCACCACCACGGTTCCGAGGAGAACCAGGCGGGCTGGGAGCACCACGACCCCTCCCTCGTCGACCCGACGACGGGACGGATCGACACCCTGCCGCGGTGGCGCGCCACCATCGTCGGCGCCGGGCTCGAGGCGTCGGTGGTCGGCTTGGTGGGCGATTCGCCGACCATTGCTCGGCATTGGTCCACGCCCCTCACCTTCTGCTTCATCGACGGCGGGCACGGGGAGGAGCCGGCGTGGGCCGACTACCGAGGATGGGCCCCGCACGTCTCCGTGGGAGGGTGGCTGGCCATCCACGACGTCTTCCCCGATCCAGCCGACGGCGGACGCCCGCCCTACGACCTGTGGTGTGACGCACTGGCGTCGGGGGCGTTCGTCGAAGACGGGGCCTGTGGGTCGCTCCGGGTGCTCAGGCGGGTTGCGCCACCCGACTTGGGATGTCGCCGGCCGGCGCCCTGAGGTTCCGCTCGGGTCGTCATCGGTCGCCTCGGGACGCCTCGTCATGGCAGCTGGCGACCCAGACCGCACCGAGGAGCCCGCACTGTGGGGTCCCCACCGCCGACCACCCTGCCCGGGCACCTGGCGCCACGTCACTCGCTCGGCTGGAACGGCCCCGGTCCGCCAACCCGGGTCGGACTACGGATGAGACGTGGTACCCGGGGCCGACCCCGGCGACGTGGCATGGGCCGGCACCGGAGCGAACACGAGGTGGCTCCAGCCGGTGGTCACCGTATGGCCGAACGCGGCCAGTGCCACACCGGCCACGAAGGCGAACGCTACGGTCCGCCGCCGCAGACGGGCCCCTCGCACCACCGGGCGCGCTGTCTGAGCATCTCGCGAGTCGCCGGCGGCAAGCCGGACAGCCCGGTAGAAGTGGGAGACGAAGTGGACGGCCACGCAGGCGAACCACACCACGAACGCCGCCTGGTGGAGGTGGAGCAGCAGCAGGTCGTTGGTCGGTCCGTTGAGCCACAGGGCGACTCCTGATGCCATCAGGGCGACCGTCGAGAGGAGCAGCACCGGCCCCAAGGCCCGGAGCAGCGGATGGGGCGGACCGGCTCGCCGGTAGCGGGGGTCACCGAGGTAGTAGCGGGAGAACCGCCACAACGTCGAGGCCATCTTGACGAGCAACGGCGGGATGATGAGCAGGCCGAGGGCGATGTGCCACGAGAGGACCCGGAAGATGAACGGGATGGTCAGGCCCTCGAGGACGAAGAGCACGGCGAGCACGAGGCCGGTCGTCCCGGTGAGACGGGCGTTCGCTTCGACGCCGGGGTCGTGGTCGTCCCGGCGCTCGAACGCACCGATGATCTTGGCCGCCTCCTCCACCAGGACCGACCCGCCGGCCGCTGGACCAGCCTGCCTCGACAGCTTGCGGAGATCCGAACGCGTCGCCGGGTACCCCGAGGTCCCTCCGGCCGACGACACCCGCCGGCCGAAGGCGGGCGATTCGCGGACGTTCCCCGCCGGCACACGGGTCGAGGGCGGCACACGGGTCGAGGGCGGCACAC
>JBMFXC010000027.1:0-19401 GCA_049964655.1 Acidimicrobiales bacterium | reverse complement strand
ACGTTCCCCGCCGGCACACGGGTCGAGGGCGGCACACGGGTCGAGGGCGGCACACCGACTGGAGCCGACCCACCCACCGATCGTGCGGCGGTCCGAGCACGGGCCAAAGGTGGCGCCGAGGGAGCCGAGGAACGAACCGGCCCGTCCGCGGCGACAGCCGAGGCGGACCACGGCGGTGCCGTGGACGAGGACGGCTGCTGCCCGGGCCCCGGTGGCTGGAGTGGGTCCGGCTGTCTCGCCGTAGCTCCGGTTGGGTCCCGACGGGCTGGGTCGAGACGGTCTGGGGCCCGACGGGGTGACCGATCCGCCCACGCTGGCGGCTCGGGGTGGTCAGCCCACGGCGGCGCCGTGGCCCACGGCGGTGAGGCGCCACCTTCGGAACCGGCGGCGCCCGCTGTTTGGTCCGTCAGTCCATGAGGCCGTCCATCAGGCGGCCCCTCTGCTCGTCCGTCGGTCCGTCCATCAGGCGGCCGCTTCGCTGTCGTTCCCTCGCGGCGCTCGCTCGACAACATCGCCAACCGCTCCATGGCGCGGCTGTACTGGTCGATGGAGCTCCGAGGTCGTCGCGACGATGCCACGTTCCCTATTGAAGCAACTCGGAGCGGACGACGGGCGGCGGGGGGGGTGGCACCGCCCCCACTCCAGCGGCACGCAGCGATCTTCGTCCTCGACCGGCACCACCCCCAGGGTCGAGCTCGTCAGGGCGCCGCTCTGTCGCGAGGCCCCCGTGCCTGATCAGGGCGTTTTCGGCGCGGGCCCGGAGGGGGCTACCGGCTGGCGGGGCCCCGGTGGAGCCGGTTCGGTGAGGTCGAGGGCGGTCGGTAGCCCCTCGCCCCGGAACAGTCCCGACGCCCCCGACGCACCGCTCAACGCGTCGGCGGCCAGGACGACCGCGCCCGCCGTGTAGGTGGATCGTTCGAGCGGCGGGAACGTCACCTCGTCGGGGTAGACCATGCCCGTCCAGTACGTCCCGTCCGGCCGACGGAGCGCCTGGACGGCGTCGAGAAGCTCACTCGCCCGATCGGCCTGGCCTACGGCGTCGAGAGCCAGTGCGCACTCGGCCGTCTCGGCGGCGGTCACCCAATCGCCGGTGGACACGCATCGAACGCCACACCCGTCGAGCACGAAGGTCGACCAGCCCGCCTCTAGGCGGTCCACGGCGGCACGACCCGACAAGGCTCCCGACAGCACCGGGTAGTACCAGTCCATGGCGTACTCGTCCTTGCGGGCGAAGTGGTCTCGCTGATGGGCGATCACGTGTGCCAGGCGTCCCGCTGCCAGCTCCCAGTCGGGCCGCTCGAAGCCAAGCTGCTCGGCGCAGGCGATGGCGCAACGCAGGCTGTGGTAGATCGACGACGAGCCAGTGAGCAGCGCGCTCGGCTCGACGTTGCCGGTCGGGTCGAGCGACCAGGCAATCGAGCCGTCGGCCCGCTGCCAGCGGAGGACGAAGTCCACGCCCGCCGACACGGTCGGCCACAGCCACCGGAGACCGTCGAGGTCGCCGGTGGCCAGGTAGCGGTGCCAGGCGCCTGCAGCCGGGTAGGCGCACACGTTGGTGTCGAGCCGCTGGTCCTTCACACCCGAGGCCAGGTAGTAGTTGAACCAGCTGCCGTCGGGGAGCTGGGTGTCGACGAGCCACTGGTAGGCCCGGTCGGCCGCTTCGGTCAGTCCGCACACCGTGAGCGCCATGGCCGCCTCGACGTGGTTCCAGGGGTCGCAGTGCCCCCCGGGGTACCACGGGATCATCCCGTCTGGTCGCTGGACGGCGGCGATGGACCGGGCGGTCGCCAGCACCTCGCTCGACCGGAGCACGCCGGGGAGATCGGGAAGTTCGTTCACGCTCGCCCTCCCACCCCGGCCAGGTCACGTCCGTCCGACCCGGGCCCGTTCGCCACCATGGGGCGGGGGGTGGTGCTCCGCTTGGTGGTGTAGACGACGAGGCTCTTGCCGACCAGCGGGTTGAGCAGGAGATCGGCCCCGCGAGTGATCCGGGGAGCCGACGTGATGTCCCACACGAGCAGGCGGTGGTAAGCGGCCACCAGCGGGTGCCGGTCGTTGCTCGGACCGACCAGGCAACGCAGCCACCAGTAGGGGGCATGCAGGCCGTGGGCGTGGTGGTAGCCGGTCACCTCGAGACCGGCCCGTTCGAGCCGACGGACGAGCTGTCCACGCCGGTAGATGCGGATATGCCCACCCGGGACGTCGTGGTACTCGTCCGACAGAGCCCAGTTGAGAAGCTCGGGGCCGGCTCGCGGCACCGTGACCGCCATGGTCCCCCCGGGGCGGAGGACCCGGGCGAGCTCGGCCATCGCCTGCTCG
Organism: Acidimicrobiales bacterium; assembly: GCA_049964655.1. GTDB lineage: Bacteria > Actinomycetota > Acidimicrobiia > Acidimicrobiales > RAAP-2 > JAJZJT01. The sequence continues at coordinate 17,082 of JBMFXC010000027.1, read as the reverse complement.
TCGTCGGGGATGTGCTCGAGCACCTCCGAGGCGATGATCCGGTCGAAACTGCCGTCTGCGAACGGCAGAGCCAGCGCATCGCCTTGCGCGACACCGACGCGGTCTCGGGCGAGGTCGAGCTCTCCCGCCTCGACCATGGCGGCGAAGGTCGCGAGGACGCCCCGCACCTCGTCGCTTCCCGCGTCGAGGGCGACCACCTCGGCGCCGAGACGCGCCGCCTCGAAGGCGTGCCGACCGAAGCCGCAGCCGAGGTCGAGGAGCCGATCGCCCGCCTGGACGCCGAGCCGCCGGTAGTCGACGGTCAGCAAGAGCGAGCCTCCGTCGTCGCCAGCGCGTGGCCGTCCCCACCGGAGACCGGCACCGCGGGCAGGTCAGGAGCGGCCCCGTCGGCCCCGTCGGCGAGCAGGGCCCCGTCGGCCCCGTCGGCCAGCAGGGCCCGGTACTCGGCGGCAGTCCCCGCTGCGGTCACCTGCCAGGTGAAGCGGCCGAGGACTCGCTCCCGGCCGGCACTGCCGAGCCGCGCCCGCAGCGCCGGGTCGTCGAGCAGCCGTGCGATGCCGGCGGCCAGGGCGCCGGGGTCGTCGGGCGGCACGAGGAGGCCGGTCTCGCCGTCGATCCCCACGACTTCGGGCAGAGCCCCGCCGGTGGTGGCCACCAGGGCGACGCCACAGGCCATCGCCTCGATGGCCGGCAGCGAGAAGCCCTCGTAGAGCGAGGGGACGACGGCGACCTCGGCCTCGGCGTAGCAACGGGCCAGCTCGCGGTCGGAGATGCCGGTGACGCAGTGCACCACCGGCGCCAGCCCGAGCCGGTCGATGGCCCGAGCAACACGTCCGTCCGGTCGCGGATTGCCGACCACCATCAGCTGCACGTCCCGTTCGGTCCGGAGCTTGGCCACCGCCTCGAGGAGGGGGACAAGCCCCTTCATGGGGACGTCCGACGAGGACGTCACCATGACCCGCCCTGGCACCGGGCGGACGTCGGGGTGCGGACGGAAGACGGTGTGGTCCACGCCGACCGGGACGACGGTCATCCGATCGGGTGCCACCTGCATCTGGGCCGTGATGTCGGAACGCGACGACTCGGAGACGGTGACCACCCGGGGCAGCGACCGGGCTACACGCACCTGCATGCGCAAGAAGCCGAACCAGCGTCGGGTGGTGAAGGCCTGCCACGGATTGGTGGTGTGTGCCAGGGCCAACTGCCGGTCCACGGTGATGGGGTGGTGGAGCGTGGTGAGCACCGGCCACCCGTCCTCGATCATGCCGAGGATGCCGTTCCCCAGGCACTGGTTGTCGTGGACGACGTCGAAGTCACCCCGCCGCTGTGCCAGCACGGAACGGGCGCGGAGGCTGAAGGTGAGCGGCTCGGGGAAACCCGCCGTGCACATCACGCCGAATTCGAGGGCAGCAATGGCCGGCCACGGGGCGCTCCTGAAGTCGGCGAGCGACGGGACCCGGAACGGGTCCGGGTCGCGGTAGAGGTCGAGGCTGGGCACCGGCGTGAACCCGACGCCGTCGTCGAGCTCCGGCCAGGGCGGCCCGGCGAAGACCTCGACGGAGTGGCCCAGGCCCACCAGCTCGCGGGTGAGGTGCCGGGTGTAGACGCCCTGCCCGCCGCAACGGGGGTTCCCCCGGTAGACGAGGAAGGCCACGCGGAGCCCTCCGGGCTCAGCCGGCCTCGGTGCGACCCGTTCAGGAAGCCCGTCGAGCGCCGGGCGGTGAGCCCCGCCACGCGACCACAACCGCTCAAGCATCGCTACCCCGTGACGACGCGCGCATAAGAACGCAAGCCTCCCCCGCCGAGGTCTGCTCGCGCAAACCGTCGGCCAGTTCTACCCGTCGCTGCACGGCGGCCGCGGCGTCTACCAGGACAGCGCCGTGCGCTCGTCACCGGTCACCGAGTGGTCAGGGTCCGTTCACCCGTTCGTGACGTCCTGCCCGTTGTAGGGTACGCGCATGCACCTGGCCGGGCTGCTCGGATGCCCGTTGCTGTCCTCCACCGGTGAGGCCGTCGGCAAGGTCGACGACCTGATCGTGCGGCTCCGAGGCGGCGACTACCCGCTGGTCACCGGGCTGGTGGCCCGGGTCGGCAAGCGCCGCGTCTTCATTCCCGTCGGCGAGATCGCCGAGCTGCGGACCGGCAACATGCTGCTGCCTCGCGCCCGGGTCGACCTCAGGAGCTTCGAGCGTCGCGACGGCGAGGTCCTCCTGCGCGAAGACATCCTCGGCCACCGGCTGATCGACGTCGCCGACGCCGAGCTGGTGCGCGCCTGGGACATCGAGCTCCGGCCCAGCGAGGAGGGCTGGGTCGTCTCGTGCCTCGATACCCGTCGGCCGGCCCGGCTCTTCGGGCTCCTGCGCACCCCAGGCGGGCACCCCTGCCGCGACTGGAAGGCGTTCGAGCCCCTCGTCGGCCACACCCCGAGCGCACTGGTGCGCGCCCCCTTCGGCCGGGTGCGGCGTCTGAAGCCGGCGCAGATCGCCAACCTCATCGAGGACGCCTCCCGTCAGGAGGGCGAGGAGATCCTCGATGTCGTCCACGCCGACCCCGAGCTCGAGGCCGACGTTTTCGAAGAGCTCAACCCCGACCTGGCGGCAAGGCTCTTCGGCGACAAGAGCGACGGCGAGGTGGCGGAGGTGCTCGCCCACATGCGCGCCGACGACGCAGCCGACGCGCTCACCGACCTTCCCCAGAGCCGGCGCCAGGCGGTGCTCGACGCCCTGCCCCTCGCCGCCCGTGCCCGCATCCTGACGCTGCTCGGGTTCAACGCCACGAGCGCCGGGGGGATCATGGGCATCGAGTTCCTCACCGGGCCTCCCGACGAGACGGTCGAGGTTGCCGTACAGCGCATCCGCGACGCCGAGCGGGTCCAACCCGAGGCGCTGTTGACCATGCACGTCGTCGACGAGGTCCGCCGGCTGATCGGGACGGTGACGGTCATCGGGCTCCTCCAGGCGACGGGCGACTGCACGCTCGCCGAGGTGGCCGACGCCGACCCGGTGCGGGTGACGCCCGATACCGACGTCGTCGACGTGGCGTTGCTGATGGCCGACTACAACCTGATGACCGTGCCGGTCGTCGACGACGACAACCGTCTGATCGGGGTCATCACGGTCGACGACATCCTCGAGGCGACCATCCCGGACGACTGGCGCCGCCGGGAGCCGCCTCCGCATCCCGACAGCCCCGAGGGAGGCGACGCGCGGGCCGCCGGATCGACGTCGGCGAGCTAGCGGGCGGTGGAGCCTCCCGTCGATCGGCGTCCCGACGAGGCCGCTCCTGCACCCGACGCCACCAGTGGCGCCATGGGCGAGCGGACCGGGGCACCTCCGCCCGAGGACGGCGGACGGCCGTCGGCCGTCCTCGACGAAGCTCATCTCGGCGACATCGAGGGGGCTCTCGGGCGCATCGCCGTCGGCGACATCGGCGAGCGTCACACCTGGCGACAGCGACTGGTCACCCTGGCCGCCATCGTGGGCCCCGGGATCATCGTCATGGTGGGAGACAACGACGCCGGCGGCGTCTCGACCTACGCCCAGGCCGGGCAGGACTTCCATACGAGCCTGCTGTGGACGCTCCTCCTGCTCATCCCCGTCCTCATCGTCAACCAAGAGATGGTGGTCCGGCTGGGAGCAGTGACCGGCGTCGGTCACGCGCGCCTCATCAACGAGCGCTTCGGCCGCGGGTGGGGCTGGTTCAGCGTGGGCGACCTCTTCCTCCTCAACTTCCTCACCATCGTCACCGAGTTCATCGGCATCTCCCTGGCCGCTTCGTTCGCCGGCATCACGCCCTTCGTTGCCGTTCCCGTCGCCGCCGTCGCCCTGGTGGCGATCACCGCGTCGGGAAGCTTCCGGCGGTGGGAGCGGGCCATGTTCATCTTCATCGCCGTCGGCGCCCTCCAGGTCCCGCTGTTCTTCCTCTCGCATCCCCGCTGGGGGACCATCGGCCGCAACTTCGTCATCCCGTCCATCCACGGAGGGGTCAGCTCGTCGGCGGTCCTGCTCATCATCGCCATCGTGGGCACGACGGTCGCTCCCTGGCAGCTCTTCTTCCAGCAGTCGAACATCGTCGACAAGCGCATCACCCCCCGCTTCATCAGCTACGAACGAGTGGACACCGTCCTCGGCTCGTTCGTGGTGGTGGCCGGCGCCGCCGCCCTGATGGTGGCGGCCGACTACGCAGCGCGGAGCACGCACACCTTCGGCCACTTCACCAACGCCGGAGAGGTCGCCCACCTCTTAGCCCAGCGGAGCGGCGGTCTCGGCGCCATCTTCGCCATCGTCCTCTTCGACGCGAGCGTGCTCGGTGCCGCGGCAGTCACCCTGTCGACGAGCTATGCCTTCGGCGACGTCTTCGGCATCCGCCACTCCCTCCACCGTGGGTTTCGCGAAGCCCGGCCCTTCTACCTCTCTTACCTGACCATGGTCGTCGTCGCCGCCGGGATCGTCCTCATCCCCCATGCCCCGCTCGGGCTCATCACCACCAGCGTCCAGGCGCTTGCCGGCATCCTGCTCCCATCCGCCAGCGTCTTCCTGCTGCTGCTGTGCAACGACCGGGAGGTGCTCGGCCCCTGGGTCAACCAGCGGTGGCTCAACGTGGTCGCCGTCCTCATCGTGGGGGTGCTGCTGGTTTTGTCAGGCACGCTCATGATCACCACTCTCTTCCCGTCGATCGACGTGACCGCGGTCACCCTCTGGCTGGCCGGCGCCCTGGGCATCGGTGGACTGGCAGTCTTCGCCACCCTCGAGGTGCTGGCCCGTCGGGGCGGCCGGCCGCGCCCACCGGCGCCCCCTCCCCTCAGTCGGGCTGACAAGCTGACCTGGCGCATGCCCCCCCTCACCCTGCTCAAACCGGTGGCGTGGTCGCCAGGTCTCCGGGCCGGGATCCTGGCCTTGCGGGCCTATCTGGTGCTGTCGATCGTCCTCCTCGTCGTCAAGGCCGTCCGGCTCGGCGGAGGATGACCGGGGGGCTGGCGCCCCGGCCGCTCCCATCCGCCACCGTCGGCTCGCCAGCGGTGGTCACCGGTCGGTAATGTCAGCGCCATGGACCTCACCTACCCGCCGGAAGCCGAGGCGTTCCGCTCCGAGATCCGCAGCTGGCTCGAGGCCAACCTGCCCAAGGGATGGGGCACGCCTGGCTTCTCGATGACCAGCGAGGAGCGTCGGGCCTTCAACCACGAGTGGACGAAGAAGCTCTTCGAGGGCGGGTGGATCTGCGCCTCGTGGCCCAAGGAGTACGGCGGCAAGGGGCTCTCGCTCATGGAGTCCGTTGTCCTCAACGAGGAGTTCGCCCGGGCCGAGGCACCGCTCCGGGCCGACTTCTTCGGAGACACGCTGGTCGGGCCGACGATCCTGCAGTGGGGGACCGAGGAGCAGAAGCAGCAGTTCATCCCCGGGATCCTCAACGGGACCATCGCCTGGTGCCAGGGGTTCTCCGAGCCGGAAGCCGGCAGCGACCTCGCCTCGCTCAAGACGCGTGCCGAGCTCGACGGCGACGAGTGGGTGATCAACGGCCAGAAGGTCTGGACGACCCAGGCCCAGTTCGCCGACTACATCTTCCTCCTGGCCCGCACCGACCCCGATGCTCCCAAGCACGCCGGGATCTCCTACCTGCTCGTCCCCATGAAGCAGCCTGGCATCGAGGTTCGGCCGATCGCCCAGGTCGACGGCAGCGCAGACTTCAACGAAGTCTTCTTCACCAATGCCCGGTGCCCGGCGGCCAACGTCGTCGGTGGCGTGAACAACGGCTGGAAAGTAGCCATGACCACGCTCGGCTTCGAGCGGGGCTCGTCGACGACGACCGGCCACCGGCGCTTCCTACGCGAGCTCGAAGAGATCATCGACGCGGCGCGCTCCAACGGGAAAGCGCAGGACCCACTGGTCCGCCAGCGGCTCGCCCGGGCCTGGACCAAGGTGAAGATCATGGAGATCAACGGCTACCGGTCGCTCACCGACGCTCTCAACGGGACGCACCACATGGCGGCGCTCGGTGCCTGCAACAAGATGTTCTGGTCCGAGCACCACCGCGAGACCATGGAGCTGGCCATCGACATCCTCGGCCTCGACGGCCAGATCCTCACGGGCGAGATCACCGACGAGGGCGACTCGCGGATCCAGCGGGGGCGCACCGACTACCCGGTCAGTGACCTGCAGGCGTCGTTCTTCTTCTCGAGGTCCGAGACGATCTGGGGCGGAACGGCAGAGATCCAGCGCAACATCGTGGGCGAACGCGTCCTCGGGCTTCCCAAGGAGCCAAAGCCAGTCTGAGCCCGAGCGTCCCTGGCTCAGAAGCTCGGGACGTAGCCTCCACGGCCGAGAGCATCGGCGGCGAAGGGGTCCATCGACTCGTCGACACCGCCTCGCACCTCGGTGACCCAGTCGAGGCGCCCGGTCAGGATGCGCTCTACGCCGCCTTGGAGCGTCGACGCGCTGATGGCGCACGAGCTGCACGCCCCTTGGAGCTGCACGTCGACCACTCCGGACTCAACATCGGCACCGAGCAGCACGAGGTCTCCGCCGTCGGCTTGGACGGCCGGACGCATCAGCTCGATGAGGGCCGTGAGGTCGGCTAGTCGGGAAGCACGTTCGTCGTCGGAGAGCCCCTCGGTTCCCTCGGTTCCCTCGGTTCCCTCGGTTGCTGGCCCGGAGGCATCGCGCTCGTCGCCCACTCGTCTCTTCCTCGCTCGCGCCCTCACCGGCCACCCGGATGTGGCCGCCAGTGCTTTGCGCACGAGCGTACCGGCCCCGTTCCGAACCCGTTCGCGACCCGTGCCTCTCCCCGGTCCCAGCCCGTGCCTCTCCCCGGTCCCAGCCCGTGCCTCTCCCCGGTCCCAGCCCGCAGTGGACGAGCCCGACGCGGGTGCCTCGCAGCGCACCGGCACCCCGGCTAGCATGAGCGGTGCCCATGGTGCGACCAGTTGCCCCACTGGGGGCGGTCGGGCTCATCCTCCCGACCATCACCCAGGACGGAACCGCCAGCTGGCAAGGTGCGGCGTCCACCAGTGCCACCATTGGTACGAATTGTGCCGATCCCACCATCGATCCCACCATCGATCCCGACGCTGACGCTGGCCCGTTCGCCGACCTGACGGCGACCGCCAAGGCCGCCGAGGACGCCGGTGCCTCGGCGCTGTGGGTGTGCGACCACGTCTTCTGGCACCGCCCGGTCCTCGAGTGCATGACCGCGCTCACCGTGGCCGCCATGGCGACCCGAAGGGCGGTCGTGGGCACGTCGGTCGTCCAGCTCCCCCTCCGCAACCCGACCGTGGTGGCCAAGCAGGCAGCCTCGTTGCAGTTGGCCACCGGGGGGCGCGTCGTCCTCGGCGTCGGCGTCGGGAGCCACCCCGGTGAGTACGAACAGGCCGGAGTCGACTACCGGCAGCGTGGTCGTCAACTCGACGAAGGCATCGAGGCCCTGCACCGTTCGTGGCAGAGCGCCGATAACGCCACCGTCGGGGACGTCGCCGGCGACGGCCCCGCCCGCTACCTCCAGCTCCCCTCTCCCCCGCCCGTGCCGGTGTGGGTGGGTGGCTCGTCCGAGGCGGCGCTGCGACGCGCCGCCGCCCGGGCGGACGGATGGATGCCGCTCTTCCTCGATGTCGACACCTACGCAGCAGCCCTCGAGCGCCTCGCCAAGGAGATCGACCGGGCCGGACGGCCCACCGGTGCGGTCACCGCCTCGGTGGTCCTGTTCGTGTCGGTGGACGACGACCCCGACGAGGCGAGCCGACGAGGGCTCTCGTGGATGTCCTCCCTCTACGGGCTCCCCCCCAAGGCATTCGCCCACCATCTCGCGGCAGGGTCGGCGTCGACGGTCGCTGCCCGCATCGACGCCTATCGGCAGGCCGGTGCCGAGCACGTGGCGGTGTACGTGACCGACGATCGTCCCCTGTCTCAGTTCTACGCACTGCTCGCCGCGCTCGGGTCCACCGGCTGAGCCCGCCGAGCCCCGCCCCGTCTCCGTCCGCCGACCAGCCACCACCGCAGCCACCACCGCAGCCCGACCCACTCCCATCCCGCACCCGGGAGCCATCCACGGCTCCAGGCAGAGACCCAGAGGACACCATGGAACGCACCGCCTACATCACGGGCACGGCGATCGTGCCGATGAACCGGCGCGATCGCACCGTCGAGGAGATGGCCCACCAGGTCGTCGCCGAGGCCGTGGCCGACGCCGACATCGACCCGGCCACCGTCGACCTGGTCGTCTTCGGGAACGCCACCGCCGGCAGGCTGGTCGACCAGGGCTGCATCCGGGGCCAGTCGTTCCTTCGTCAGGCCGGTCTCCGCAACGCCGGCATCGTCAACGTCGACAACTCGTGCGGCGGAGGCTCCTCGGCCCTCCACGTCGCCGCCCTGGCGGCGATGGCCGGCACCAAGACCGTCCTGGCGGTCGGCGTCGAGAAGATGTGGACCGGGGACCGCTCGGCCACCCTCGCCGGCATCGAGGACGGGGTCCCGCTCGTAGAGCGGGTTCGCATGCACGCCGAGATGGAGAACCCCTCCGGGTCGGTCCTCATGGCGCTCAACGCCACCTGGTGCCGCCGTCAGATGGACGAACGGGGCGCCACCCTCGAGCAGTTCGCCGCCGCCACCGTCAAGGCCCGGCGCCACGGGGCCCTCAACCCGAACGCGCAGTTCCAGAGCGAGGTGACCGCCGAGGAGGTCCTCGCGTCGCCCTCGATCGTGCCCCCGCTGACCCGGTTGATGTGCTCGTCGTTCACCGACGGAGCAGCAGCCGTAGTGGTGACGCCTCGGCGAGCGGCCGGCGCGCCCCGCATCCGGACGAGCACCATCCGATCCGGCAACGGGGACATCGACTACCACGACCGGTTGGCCGAGGCAGCGGCGGCGGCCTGGGAGGACGCCGGGGTCGACCCGGCCGACGTCGACGTCGTCGAGCTGCATGACGCCACGAGCCCCGAGGAGCTCTACGCGCTCGAGTCGCTTGGCTTCTACAAGCCAGGCGACGCCGGTCCGGCCACCCTGGCCGGTGACACCTCGCTCGGAGGCCGTGGCATCACCGTCAACACCTCGGGCGGCCTGGTCGGGCGGGGACACCCCCTCGGGGCGACGGGCATCGCCCAGGTCGTCGAGCTCACCCATCAGTTGACCGGACGGGCCGGCGCCCGACAGATCGACGGCCCCCGGCTCGCCGTTGCCGCCAACACCGGTGGCATCATCGGGACCGACGCGGCCTTCATCGGCATCCACGTCCTCGAGGCAGACTGACATGGCTCATGCACCGACAACAGCACGAGGCGGTGTGATCACCGGCTGGGGGATCGCTGTGCCGGACAAGATCGTGACCAACGACGACCTGGCCGCCCAGATGGACACCAACGACGCGTGGATCGTCGAGCGCACTGGCATCCGACAGCGGCACCTCGGCGGCACGACGTCCGGGCTCGCCATCGAAGCGGGTCGGGCCGCCCTCGACCGGGCCGGTCGGCGGCCCGACGAGATCGACGCCGTGGTCCTCGCCACCACCACCCCCGACCAGATCGTGCCGGGAACCTCGGCCAGCGTCCAGAACGGCCTGGGCATCACCGGCGGCGCCTTCGACGTCAACGCCGCCTGTTCCGGCTTCGTCTACGGCCTCACCGTGGCACACGGCCTGATCGCCACCGGTGCCGAGCGGATCCTCTTGATCGGCGCCGAGACACTCTCGAAGATCACCGACTGGGAGGACCGCTCGATCGCCGTGCTCGTCGGAGACGGGGCCGGGGCCGTGGTCATCGAGGCGGTCGAAGGACCGGGCCAGCTGCTCAGCTGGCAGCTCGGTGCCGACGGGTCGCTGCGGCACCTCCTCGAGTGCGACCACGGCGGCTACCTGTCGATGGCGGGCAAGGAGGTCTTCCGCAAGGCCGTGCGGGTGGTCGTCGAGTCCTCCGAGGCTGCCCTGGCCGAAGTCGGACTGACCGCTGCCGACGTCGACCTCTTCGTCCCCCACCAGGCCAACCTTCGCATCATCACAGCGGCCTGCGAACGGTTGGGCATCCCCGAGGAGCGTGCCGTCGTCGTCATCGACCGCTACGGCAACACGTCGTCGGCGTCGATCCCCCTCGCCCTCGTCGACGCGCTCGACGCCGGTCGGATCTCGCCCGGCGACCACCTCCTGCTGAGCGGCTTCGGCGGCGGGATGACCTGGGCCAGCGCGGTGCTTCGGTGGGGCGGGTGACGACAGCGACGGACACACCCACCCTCGTCGTGCTGGCAGCCGGGCTCGCCCGGCGTTACGGCGGGCTCAAGCCGCTGGCCCCGATCGGCCCGCACGGCGAGGCGGTGATCGACCTCGTGGCCTCGGACGCTCGGGCTGCCGGGTTCGGCCGGATCGTGCTCGTGCTCCACCCCGAGACGGGCCCCGCCGTCCGCTACCACGTCGAACGGTGCTGGCCGGAATCGGTACCGGTCGCCTTCGCCGTCCAGCGCGTACCCCTCGGGACGACCCACGCCGTGCTCGCCGCCCGCGAGACGATCGGCGGTGGCCCCTTCGCCGTGGCCAACGCCGACGACGTCTACGGCCAAGACGCCCTCTCGCTGCTCGCCCGGCACTTGCAGACCGAGCAGGATGAGCATGCCCTGGTTGCGTTCTCCCTCGCCGCCACGGTCGTCTCCGACGCACCGGTGACGCGCGGGGTCTGCACGGTCGCACACGACGGCACCCTCTCCTCCATCGCCGAACGTCGCCACGTCGCCCGTCACCGGGACCGCGGCACCGAGGTCGGCTTCCGCGCTGACGACGGCGCCTCGCCGGTCGACCTCTCGCCGGATGCCCCCGTGTCGGTCAACCTGTGGGGCTTCCAAGCCGACATCTGGTCCGTCTTCACCGCCGCGATGGATGCCTCGGGCCTCGACGAGGAGGAGGCACTGGCCATGGTCGCCGCGGGGAGAGGCGCACCGACGGGCGAGGTGCTCCTTCCCGAGGTCGTAGGCCGGATGGTCGCCGACGGTCAGGGGCTGCCGGTGCGCGTGCTGCGGGCCAGCGGTGCGTGCATCGGGGTCACCCACGCCGACGACCTGCCGGTCGTCCGCGACCTGTTGGCCCGCCAGGTGGCTACCGGAGAACGGCCCGAGTGGCCCTGGGAGCCACTTCCGGCCGCCTGACCGCAAGCACGCTGGTCTAGGCGGAGAGCCCCCACCGCGGCACCGATCCGCTCGTGATGGCCCACCCCGGCCACTAGCCTGGGAGCCGGAGCGAGCACGCACGTGATGACCCGGACCCGTCGACTGACCATCAGCCTCGCAGTGAACGCGCTCGTGGTGGCCGTCGAGGCGGTCGGCGGGCTGGCTGCCCACTCGATGGGCCTGATCGCCGATGCCGGGCACAACCTGACCGACGTGGGCGCGCTCGCCTTGTCGCTGGTTGCCGTGCGGTGGGCCCTCCGACCACCCAACGCAGCGCGGACGTTCGGCAACCACCGGGCCACCATCCTCGCCGCACTGGCGAACTCGGCGATCGTCTCGGCGGTGACCGTCCTCGTCGTGGTCGAGGCCGTGCGGCGCCTCGGCGACCCCGGCAACGTCCATGCCGCGGCGATGGCCTCGATCGCCGCCGTCGCCCTCGTCGTCAACGTGGCCGCGGCCCGCCTGCTCGCGGACGGGTCGCACGACCTCAACATGCGGGCCTCGTTCCTCCACATGGCCGGCGACGCCCTCGCGTCGCTGACCGTGGTCGTCGCGGCACTGGCCATCGCCGTGGGAGGGGCACCCGAGTGGCTCGACCCGGCCTCGGCCCTGGCGGTGGCCGCCGTCATCACCACTCAGTCGGTCGCCGTGCTCCGCCAGAGCGTCGCGGTGCTCCTCGAGTCCACCCCAGCCGACCTCGACCTCGACGCCGTCTCGGCGGCGATGGCCGCCGTCCCCGGGGTGGGCGAGGTCCACGACTTGCATGCCTGGAGCCTCTCCAGCGAGGTCCGGGCGCTCTCTGCCCACCTCGTGCTCGTCGGGCATCCGTCGCTCGAAGAGGCCAACGCGGTGGGAGAAGCCGTCAAGGCTGCCGTCGGCGTCCCCTTCTCGATCGCCCACGCCACCCTCGAGCTCGAGTGCGAGCGGTGCGTGGCCGGTGCTGTCGATCCCTGCACCATGGAACCGCTGCCGACCGGCGACCTGCGCCTCGTCGGCGAGGAGCCGGGGCACAGCGAGCACAGCGAGCACGCAGGCGGGCTGCCGAAGACGACGGGAGCGCTGCACTCCCACCACTCCTGAGGCTGCCCCCACCTGCCGTGTGCCCGAGGCTGCCGCATCGGTACCGACCCGGCGCCAGGCGCGCCGAAGCCCCGAGTAACCAGACGGCCGAAGCCGCCCCAGCTCCTCGGGGCCAGGCACGGGCGCACGGCGGTCCGGACCGGGCCGTGTCGGACAACCCGGCTACCGAACGTCGAACGTCCCTCACGAGGAGGGATGCCCACACCGGCACCACGTCGGGTGCGGAGACGCCGATGGCCGCGGGCAGGCGCGAACCTGCCCCTCGACCACCGAGACGGCTGCGGCGTCGGTGCCGAATGGCCCCGTGCCGCGCCTGCCTCGGTCGGCAGTCGACGGACTTGCGTCTCGTCGCCCACCGCCGGCAGTGGCCCCTTCGTCACCTTGCGGTTCCGGTACGAGCCCCGGTGTCGGCGTCTCTCACTCCCGAACTGCTTTCAGCCTGCGCTCCGAGCCGGACGAGGTCAAGACTGGTCGACGAAATCCATCGGTTATCCCCGACATTTCTCGCCTGTTCCCCAAGCGTCCTGGTGCTGTCCCCAGGCCTGACGCCGATATCCAGAAGATGTCCCCAACTTGGCCGGTCCGAAGTCGCCTTGACGCCTGTCGCAGTCGACCAAGGCGCTCCCTTCGCGCTCGGGTTGCTTGCGCAGCCACCACCCCCAGTGCAGCGCCTGGTGGCCTCTCGGCGTCCGATCGCGAGGGTTACTCGGCCCGTCGGCGAGCGAGCTCGGCGGCGACGGCTTTGCCGTCGGCCTGCCCCCGGCTGGCCTTCATCACCGCTCCGGTGAAGAAGCCGGCGAGCTTGTCCTCACCGGACCGGTACCGCCCCCACTCCTCGGGGTGGGCGGCGATGGCGTCCGCCACCATGGCCACGACGGTCTCGGACGACAACGCCTCGAACCCCCGCCGGCGAGCGAGCTCGGCGGGGTCTCCCCCACCATCACGCAGCAGGTCGGCGAGGACCGTCTTCACCTGGGTGGCCGTCAGCTCGCCGGCTGCCTCCATGCGGAGGAGCGCCACGTAGGAGGCCGTGGGAAGCCGGCGAGCCGCGTCGGCATCCGTCGCCGCCTCGTTGGCCGTGCGGGCGAGCGCCAGCGCAGCGGGAACGCCCTCGGCCACGGCCGCCTGCACGAGGCCATCGAGGCCCAGGTCGACGACGGTGGCCACCTGGTCGGCACGGGAGCCACCCGGCTCGAGCGCCTGTTCGCCGAAGAGCGCTACCAGCTGCCGGCGCCGCTCGGCGGGCATCGGCGGCAGTGCGGCCGCCACCGACGAGCGCCACTCGTCGTCGGGGACGACGGGGACCAAGTCGGGCTCGAGGAAGTACCGGTAGTCCTCGGCCTCCTCCTTCGACCGCAACGTGACCGTCGCGCCCCGGTCCTCGTCCCAGTGACGAGTCTCCTGACGCACCACGCCGCCGGACTCGAGGAGGTCGACCTGGCGCTGCGCCTCGTGCTCGACGGCGCGGGCGACCGAGCGCAGCGAGTTGAGGTTCTTGATCTCGCACCGGGTCCCGAGCGCAGACGACCCGGCTCTCCGAACCGACACGTTGGCGTCGACCCGCATCGAGCCTTCCTCCATCTTGCCGTCGGACGCACCCGTGGCCACCAGGATGGCCCGCAGCTCGGCCGCGTAGGCGCGGGCCTGGGCCGGGGTGCGCAGGTCGGGAGCGCTCACGATCTCGACGAGCGGCACACCCGAGCGGTTGTAGTCGACCAGCGAGTAGTCGGCGCCGTGGATCCTTCCCGAAGTCCCGGCATGAGTGGTCTTGCCCGTGTCCTCCTCGAGGTGGGCCCGCACGATGCCGATCCGGGTGCCGTCGGGCAGCTCGAGGTAGCCGTCGGCGTTGATCGGCTCGTCGTACTGGCTGATCTGGTAGTCCTTCGGCATGTCCGGGTAGAAGTAGTTCTTCCGGTGGAACGTCGACGGACGCACGTCGCAGTGCAGAGCCGTGCCGATGGCCATGGCGAGCTCGACGGCCCGCTGGTTGAGGACGGGCAACGAGCCTGGCAGGCCGAGGCACACCGGGCACACGTTGGTGTTCGGCTCGTCGCCGAAACTGTTCGGGCAGCCGCAGAACAGCTTGGTGGCCGTCTTGAGCTCGCAGTGGACCTCGAGCCCGACCACGAGCTCCCACCCGTCGCGGCCAGGCACACCGCTCATCGGAGCCCCTCTGTCGGCTCGACGTCGTCCGCGCCGGGCGCCGAGCCCAGAGCGGTACCAGCCGGTGCCGCTGCCTCGAGGACCGCCGCCGCCCGGAGCAGGGTGTTCTCCCCGAGCGCCGGGGCCATCAACTGGACGCCGACCGGCAGGCCGTCGGCACCGGTGCCGAACGGCACGCTGATCGCCGGATGGCCGGCCAGATTGGACGGGATCGTGCAGACGTCCGACAGGTACATCGCGAGCGGGTCCTCGAGCTTCGACCCGAGGGCGAAGGCGGTCGTCGGTGACGTCGGGCCGAGCAGGAGGTCGACCCGGCGATAGGCGGCGGCAAAGGCGTCGGCGATGAGCGTCCGGACCCGGAGCGCCTGGTTGTAGTAAGCGTCCACGTACCCGGCCGAGAGCGCGTACGTCCCGAGCATGATGCGCCGCTTCACCTCGGCGCCGAAGCCGGCCGTCCGGGTCGCGGTGTTCATGGCCACGACGTCCTCGGCGCCCACCCGCAGGCCGAAGCGGACGCCGTCGTACCGGGCAAGGTTCGACGATGCCTCGGCCGGGGCGATGAGGTAGTAGGCCGACAGCCCGAAGCGGACTTCGGGGATCGACACCTCTTCCACGGTGGCCCCGGCGGCGACGCACGCCTCGGCGGCTTCGTGCACCCGACGGGCGACGTCGGGTGCCACCCCGTCGAGGTGCTCGGTGAGCACGCCCACGTTGAGGCCGTCGATCCCGTCTCCGAGCACCGAGGCCATCCGCGGCGTCAGGCGGTCGAGCGAGGTCGAGTCGAGGGGGTCGTGCCCGCCGATGACGTCGAAGAGCAGGGCGGCGTCGGCCACCGAGGCGGCGAACGGCCCGACCTGGTCGAGCGAGCTGGCGAAGGCGATGAGGCCGTACCGGGAGACCGACCCATAGGTCGGCTTGAGCCCGACCACGCCGCACAGGGCGGCAGGCTGGCGGATCGAGCCACCGGTGTCGGAGCCGAGCGCCAGCGGGACGAACCCGGCGGCCACGGCTGCCGCCGAGCCACCCGACGAGCCGCCGGGAACCCGGGTGGTGTCCCACGGGTTGCGGGTCGGCCCGAAGGCCGACGTCTCGGTGGAGGAGCCCATGGCGAACTCGTCCATGTTCGCCTTGCCGACCACGACGGCACCAGCCCGAGCCAGGCGGTCCACCACCGTGGCGTCGTAGGGCGGGCACCATCCGTCGAGGATGCGCGAGCCACACGTGGTCGGCACACCCCGTGTGCAGAGGTTGTCCTTGACGGCAACGGGCACCCCGGCGAGTGGGCCAGGGTCGCCGCCGGCCGCCACCTGCCGGTCGACCTCAGCGGCCCGCTTCCGGGCGTTGTCGGCCAGCACCGCGACGAAGGCGTGGATCTCCTGGTCGTCACCGGCGATCGCGGCAAGTGCCTCGTCGACGACGTCGACAGCCGACGTCGTCCCGGCGCGAACGGCCTCGGCCAGCGCCGCCGCAGATCGGGCCGGCGAAGCGCCAGCAACCGGGCTCACGGAGCCTCCCCCAGGATGCGGGGGACCCGGAACCGGTGGTCCTCGACGTCAGGGGCCTGGGCGAGGACCTCGTCCCGGTCGAGGCCCGGCCGGGGGTCGTCGGCCCGCAGTACGTTGGCCAGCGAGAGCGCGTGGGCCATCGGCGGGACGCCGCTCACGTCGAGGGCAGCCACGTCCGCGGCGTGGTCGAGGATGACGGCGAGCTGCTCGGTGAACCGTTCGAGCTCGTCGTCCTCGAGGTGGAGCCGGGCCAGCATGGCCACGTGGGCGACCTCGGCCCGGGTGATCCGGCCGGCCGGCTCGCCCTCCCCGGCGTTCATCGGGCGGCAGCGGTACCGAGCACGTCGCCGACGAAGGCGACGACACGCTCCTCGACCACCGGGGCGTCCCAGTCGAGCGTGGCAACGTGGTAGCTCCGCTCGAGCCACACCCGTTCGACGGGCCCACCGGCAGCGCGCTCCAGCAGCTCGCCGGACTCGGCCGAGACCACGTGGTCCTGACGACTGGTGAGGAGCAGCACGGGGCAGCGAATGTCGCCCAGCCGCTTACCCAGGGCATCGACGCCCTCGAACAGGGAGAGAACGCAGGCGAGGGGCGTCCGGTCGTAGGAGGACTCCACCGCTCCCTCCATGGCGAGGTCCGAACCGACACCGT
Organism: Acidimicrobiales bacterium; assembly: GCA_049964655.1. Taxonomy (GTDB): domain Bacteria; phylum Actinomycetota; class Acidimicrobiia; order Acidimicrobiales; family RAAP-2; genus JAJZJT01. Next base: position 551 of record JBMFXC010000027.1, on the reverse strand, counting down.
CGACGTAGGTCTCGCCGGCGGCGAGCAGGTCGCGGATCGGACCTCGGAGCTCCTCGCCAGGGGCGACGACGATGGGGTTCACCACGGCGATCCCGGCGATCTCCGGGTGGTTGGCGGCCAACCAGCAGGCCAGGGCTCCGCCCATCGACAGCCCGGTGACAGCCACGCTCCGACAGTGGGCGGCAAGCGACTGGTAGGCGGCTTCGACCGCTCCCGACCAGTCCTCCCATCGCGTGAGGGCCATGTCCTCGACAGCCGTGCCGTGGCCGGGCAGGAGTGGGAGGTCGACGGTATGGCCGGCGGCAGCCAGCCGTTCGGCGAGCGAGCGCATCGACTGGGGGTTGCCGGTGAACCCGTGGAGCACGAGGACGCCAGTGGGTCCGCCTTCGGCCGAGTACGGCTCGGCGTCGGTCATGATGGGAGCGGTCACGGCAGGGGAGCCTACTGGCCGGATGTAGCCAGGTGGAGACCACCGACCCAGCCCCGCCCACCGGAGGACCCAGCCCCGCCCACCGGAGGACCCAGCCCCGCCCACCGGAGGACCCAGCCCC
>JBMFXC010000026.1:4036-30328 GCA_049964655.1 Acidimicrobiales bacterium | reverse complement strand
CGCTCGCCAACCCGGTGGTCGCCTCCGCCTCGCCCTTGTCCCACACGGTCGAAGGGGTCCGCCGGCTCGCCCGGGGCGGCGTCGGCGCGGTCGTGCTCCACTCGTTGTTCGAAGAGGAGCTCGACGAGGAGATCGAGCGCCAGGCGCGCCTCGTCGAGGCGGGGACCGAGAGCTTCGCCGAGTCGCTTACCTACTTCCCCGACGTGCCCGGCGCCGATCGCGGCGCCGCGTACTACCTGAGCCTCCTCGAGCGCGCGGTGGCAGCCGTGGAGATCCCGGTGATCGCCTCGTTGAACGGGGCGACGCCGGGCGGATGGACGAGTTACGCGCGCCAGATGCAGGAGGCCGGCGCGGCAGCACTGGAGCTGAACCTCTATGCCTCGCCGGCGGCCCCCGGCACGCCGGGACGCGAGATCGAGGCGCGCCACGTCGACATCCTCGAGCGAGTCAACGCAGCAGTGTCGGTGCCAGTCGCGGTGAAGCTCTCGCCGTACTACAGCTCCGTCGGGGAGATGGCGCTCCGGCTCCGCGACGCCGGCGCGGACGGCCTCGTGCTCTTCAACCGCTTCCTGCACCCCGACGTCGCGCCCGGAGGCGTCGCGTCCGTCCCGTCCCTCGGGCTCTCCCATCCCCTGGAGGGCCGCCTCCCACGGGCGTGGATCGCCCTGTTGCGCCAGCACCTCGCCGTCGACCTCGCAGGGTCGACGGGCGTCGAGGGACCCGAGGACGTCGTCAGGTACCTGCTTGCCGGCGCTGACGTCGTCATGACCACCTCGGCGCTGCTCCGCCACGGCCCCGAGCACGCCGTGGCGCTCGTCCAAGGCTTGGCGACGTGGATGGAAGGTAGGGGCTTCAAGCACCTCGGCGAGCTGCGCGGCCTCGCCGCCATCCCTGCCGGCGACGACGCGGCGGCCCGCGAGCGCGGTGCCTACGTGACGGCGCTGCGCGAGGCGAACGCGACCTTGGAAGGTCCCTGGTGAGCCGCCTCGCGCGGCCCGTAGGAGCTCTGCCCTCGACAGCAGCGCGGGAACCGACCACGACCGGGACGTGCGCCACGGACCACGACAACCGTTGCATACAGGTCGTACTTGCGAATGAGTCGCAGTATCTAGGTAGGATCTCCAGCCATGGTGACGGCCGGGAAGCGATCGACGCCCGTTCCACCTGCTCGTGCTGCTCGTGCTCGCGCCGGCCAGGCATCGGCTGGTACCTCGCCCGCTGGCGGTGAACATCGGCTGGCCCAGTCGTTCCACCTCGGCGACCTGATCCCCTTGTCGGTGTCGAGTGTGGGGCCGATGTTCTCGGTAGCCGCCACCGGTGGGGTGATGGCAGCACAGGCGGGGTGGTGGTCACTGCCGGCGATCGGCATCGTGGCGGTGCCGTTCATCATCTCCAGTTTCGTGTTCCGCCTGCTGAACCGGCACTTCCCCCATGCCGGTGCCTCGTACCACTGGTCGGCCCGGATCGTCGGGCGAGGCGTCTCTCGCTACCAGGCGTGGATCTTGATCCTCGCCTACTTCTTCTCCATACCTCCGATCGCCATCCCGGCCGGTGCCTACACGTTGGCGTTGATCGCACCGGGGTACCACGCACCGGCAGCGGTGCAGATGGGAGTCACGCTGTTCTGGATCTCCTTCGCCGCACTTCCACTGCTGCTCGGGGGGCGCCCGACCGCGCGCATCACCCAGGTCTTCTTCGCGATCGAGATGCTCTCGCTCACCCTCTTCGGCGTCATCGGGGCGCTCAACTGGCATCGGCTGGCCGTCCCCATCCACTTCGGGTCTCCCCCAATCGGGGGGATCCTCGTCGTCGCCGTCGTCGCCGCCACCATCGTGGACGGCTGGGAGATCGACAGCTACGCCGCAGAGGAGTCGCAGCGCCCCCGTGACGACCCCGGGGTCGGCGGCATCATCGGAGCGCTCGGGGCACTGCTCTTCTACGCCATCCTGTACCCGCTGATGCTCGGCGAGACGCCGCTGCACCTGCTGGCGAACACCACCGATCCCCTCGCCGTCTGGTCGCACCGCCTGGCTCCCGACCAGCCCTGGGCCATGCTGATCCCGATCCTGGCGTCGACCGCCGGCGGGCTGTGGCTGACCGGCTTCATCCTGACCCGAGCCCTCTTCGCCATGGGCCGCGAGCGGCTCCTCCCACGAAGCTTTGCCAGCCTCAACCGCCGACATGTCCCCCACGTGGCGATCATCGCGTCCCTCGGTCTGGCGACGATCGTGTGTGCCCTGCAGCTCTTCGTCGCTTCGCTCGGGACGTTCTTCGACCTCATGCTGTCGACTGCGGGCTTCTTCCTGCTCGCCGAGTTCTTCTTGGACTCGGTCACAGCCATGGTGTTCCTGACCGTCGGCCACCGACGCCTCCCCGACGTCCACCTCCGACCACACGGACATCCGGTCCTTCTCGCCGGCGCCATCTTCTCCAGCATCCTCATGGGGTTAATGCTGGTGGCGTTCTTCGTCTACGGGCCCAGGGCCTTCGGGAGCGGGATCGACGAGATCCTGGGTGCGCTCCTTGGTGCGGGCGTCGCCTTCGCGTGGTGGACGAGGCGTCGTGCCGTCGTGCCGGTCGTCTTTGCCGGGCACGACTCCCTGATGGGCTCGAAGACGACCTCACGACGTTGAGCGCGAGCCCCCGGCGGCTCGCGACCGCGGTGACAGACTGGGGGTGACAGACCGTGGGCGGGTGCGGCTACCGACCGGTGGGCGGTGAAGGTTGTGGCGGCTCCGCCCAGCTGGCGGGTTGGAACACCTCGACCAGATGAGCGAGCACGTCAGCGGGGGGGCGCCGGGACCGGTACCCGTTGCGTGACGGGCCGAGGATGCCCGACCGGCGCAGGTCCACCAAGAGCTCTGCGGCCTTCACCACCATCCCATCCGGGTCGAGGATCGCCGCGCCGCCATGCGAACGGATCCCCGCCGCCCAGAGGACCTCGTTCGGCAGCCCTTCCCCGGGGATGATGACCTCGGCACCGCGCGCCACCACTCGGTCGGCCGCCTCGGCGAACGCAGCAAGGAACGGACCGGGCTCGCCTCGCAGCGCCTGCACCATCACCTCGGCAGGTGTGTCGACGTAGGAGAAGGCACGGACCCGCCCCGAGAGGCCGAAGTGCTCCAGGTTCTCCCGCAACGGCTCCTCGAGCTCGGGGATGAACCCCACCACCCCGATGGAGCGACCGGTCATCGCTGCCAGGTGAAAGGCGGTCTCCCCGTACCCGAGCACCGGGATGCCGGCGACGGCCCGCGCCTCGGCGAGACCCGGATCCTGGCTGGCGCCGACGATGAAGGCGTCGAACCCCTGCTGCTCGGCGTGCCAGGCCGCCGCGGCGAAGTGGGCGGCGAAGAACGCCTCGACCGCCCCGTAACGCACGAAGCCAGCCGGGATGGGCGAGTCGTACGCGGCCTCGGGCAACGTCCGGACCACGACCTCGGTGCCCGGACGGGCCACCGCGGCGAAGTGCTCGCGGTAGGCGTCGTCGAGAAGCGGTAGTCGGCCTTCCACGGTGTGCTTCTGGAACCACACCCGTACCGGGGCCCCGGCACCACCGGTCACCGGGCTGGTTCCCTCTCGACGACCCGGGTGGTAGCGAGCACGTAGAACCTGAAGGCCGTCCGCCCCGCCGGCGTGCGCTCCGGGGCGATCGGATGCTCCTCGAACCAGGCCAGGTACCGCTCGTAGGCGTCCTCGTCGGCAAAGTGCATCTCGGCGATGCGGTAGAAGGTGAGGCCTTCGGGGACCGGGGTTTGGCCGGAGGTCGCCCTGACGGGACGGAGCACCTTGTTGAACACCAGTCGGTCCACGTGCGGGTTGGCCAGGATGTCGGGTGCATGCACGTTGAACAGCCAGTCCTCGTACTCCTCCTCCGACACGCCCGGCTCGATCTCGTACCCCAGGATCGTCTTGATCATCGACGAAGGCCTTTCTGCTCGGTGGCGGTCTGCTCGGTGGCGGTCTGCTCGGTGGCGGTCTGCTCGGTGGCGACATGCTCTGCGGCCAGGAGCGCCAGGCCCAACGCGGGCAGGAGCCCGTTGCCGGCGAGGTACCCGGTGGGGCCGTGACCCGAGATGCTCATGGCCGCGCCGCCCGAGGCGTACAAGCCACCGATCGGGTCTCCACTGACGGCAAGCACGCGGGCGGCCCCGTCCACACGCAGGCCGCCCTGGGTGTGGAACAGCGCCGGGTGCACCCGCACGGCGGCAAACGGTGCGACCAGGGGCGCCTCCCAGTAAGCGCGCCCGAAGGTGTCGCTCTCTCCGCTGCGGGCGCTCTGCTCGACCTCGGCGAAGGTCGCGGCGAGGCCGGTGGCGTCGACCCCGGCGACAGCAGCGAGCTCCTCGACGGTGTCCGCCCAGCGCAACGAGCCGGACGCCACGGTGTCACGGAAGTCGTCGAACGCAAGGCACGCGTCGTGAACCCGTCGGTCGAGCACCAAGACGGCGTGACCCCCGGGTTGGCGGAGGACCTCCCGGGCATACTCCGAGTAGCCGACCGTCTCGTTGCCGAAGCGCCTCCCGGCCTCGTTCACCAAGAAGCCGCCGTGCATGACGGTCGCCCAACCGACCAGGGTGCCGGCGGGCGACAGTGCGGCGTGACCCTGGTAGGCGTCGAGGAAGCCGGTACCGGCACCGAGGCCCGCCCCCAGGCGCAGGGCATCGCCGGTGGACTCGGCGCTCCCGTGGTACTCGGCACCAGCGATCTCGGGGATGTGGCGACGGACGAGGTCGGGGTCGGCTCCGAACCCGTTGGTGGCCAACAGGACCGATCCGGCGGCGATCTGCTCAGTCGTACCGTCCGGGTAGGTGACCGTCACGCCCTCGACTCGTCCGTCGACCTGAACGCCGGTCAGCCGTGCCGGATTGAGGACGGTCACCGTCGGCTGGTCGGCGACATGGCGGATGAGACCGGCAAGCAGTGACTGGCCGCTGCGCCCTGGGACGGTGTGGCACCGAAAGCGCGAGTGCCCCGGGTAGGGGAAGTCGGTAACGAGGGAGAGGGGAAGGCCGACCCGGTCGGCGAGCCAGGTCACCAGACGAGCACTGACCCCGGCCAAGGCACGGGCCAGTTCGGCGTCCGCCGTGCCGTCGGTCTTGTGGAGGATGTCCTCCACGAACACCTCGGGCGAGTCGTCGACGGCAGCCTCGGCCTGCCACCGGGTGCCCGCCCCTGGCACCATGGCCGTCGACATGGCCGTGTTGTTGCTGTGGGCGAAGTGCCTGCTGGCTTCGACGACCAGCACGGAGAGGCCGAGCTCGGCCGCCCGGGCGGCGGCGACCAGACCGCCGCCGGCGCCGGCGACGACGAGGTCGACACCCTCGCCGCCACCGGCAGTCGTCGGACGGTTCATGCTCGGGCTAGCTCACGTTGACGGGCGGCAGCACCTTCGACGTCGGGATGGTGCTGGAGCTCGTGACCTTGAAGCCGCCCGGTGCGCTGGCGTCCCCGACCACGTGCCAGACGGTGACCGGCGACTCGAGCAGGTGGTCCTGCTTGCGGAAGGTCAGCTCGCCCTTGGGCGTGTTGAAGGTCATCCCCGCCATCGTCTTGATGAGCGTCGGCACGCTGGTGCTGTGGGACTTGTCGATCGCAGCGGCGTAGGCCTCCACGGCCGTGTAGCCCTCGTAGGACCAGGCGTTCGGCACCTGTCCTCCGTTGGCGGCCTCGTAGTCGCTGACGAACTGGGAGTTCATGGCGTTGTGGTAGGCGCCGTTGTAGTAGTCGTAGATGAACCACATCGACGGCGTGGCGGAGCCCAGCGCCTGGGCGGTCGGCGTCGAGCCCCCCAGGTTCAGGACCACGTTGTACTTGCCGAACATGTTGTAGGAGGCACCCTGCTTGGCCAGGCCGACGGTGGTCGCCGAGAACGTCGACATGAACAGGCCGTTGGTCTGGGCGCTGTTGGCCGGCAGGCCCGAGAGCAGCGAGCTGATATAGGGGTCGAACTGCGTCTCGGTCAACGGGATGAAGACGTTCTTGCGGAACGTGACCGTCGGCTCCAGCTGCTTCAGGTCCTTCTGGAAGCTGGCCCAGACCTCCTGGCCGAACTGGTAGTCGGGGCCGACGCCGTCCCACGTCTTGATGTTCCCGAACTGGCTCGCCGCCAGCTGGGCGGTGGCCATGGAGAGCATGTGGTTGTTGGGGGCGATCTCGAAGAACGACGGGACGAACTTGGTCGTCTCGAGCAGGTTGGTCTGGCACGACGTGCCGAGCATCATGCCGCCGCCGCTGTTGACGAGCGGCGCCGCAGCCAGGCAGTCGGAGTCGGTCGTACCTCCCATGATCAGCTTGACCCCGGCGCCGAGCAGCTCGCGCACGTCGGTCACCGTGGCGGTGGTGCTTGCCTGTTCGTCCTTCACCGACAGGACGAGCTTGTGGCCGTCAGCCCCTCCCGCCTTGTTGATCTGGTTGATGGCGACCTTCATGCCGGCCACCTTGGACTGGCCGATCTGGGCGAAGGGGCCGCTCACCGTCTCGATCGCCCCCAGGGTCACCGGGGAGCCCGACGCCGCTCCCGACGAGCTCCCACTGGAGGACGTGGAGCTCGAGCTACAGGCAGCCAGGGTGCCGACACAGATGACCCCCACGGCAGCCGCCACAGCCTGGCGAGAACGCAGTCGCATGGTGCTCCCATCCTCCCTTGTTGTTTCGCTCACCGAAACAACGTTCCGTTATCGGCGCCATCTTTAGCACGCCGAGGTCGAGTTGTCTACGTCAGACCTGCAAGTACCGCTCACGAACGTCGTCCTGGGCGGCGAACGCCCCTGCCGTCCCGTCGAAGACGACGCGCCCGTCGTCGATGACGCAGACTGCGTCAGCGAGGCCCACGGCGAAGTGACTGTTCTGCTCGGCCAGCACCACTGTCAGGGTGAACTCGGACTGCAGCCGCCTGATGACCTCGCCGACCTGCTCGACGATCCGGGGCGCGAGCCCCTCGGAGGGCTCGTCGAGCAACAGGAGCGACGGGTTGCCCACCATCGCCCTGGCGATGGCCAACAGCTGCTGTTCGCCACCGCTCAGGGCGTAGCCAGCCCGTCCGATCAGGTCGCCGAGGAGCGGAAAGAGGTCGACGATGCGGTCGACGGAGAGCGCGGGTCGGTCGGGGGTCGCCGCCTTCGTCGCCAGGCGCAGGTTCTCCCGTACGGTCAGGCGGGTGAAGATCCGTCGGTCCTCGGGGACGAGCTGCACACCGGCGCGAGCGACCCGGTGCGGGGCCAGCGCCCGCAGGTCCGTCGGTCCGTAGTGCACCGAACCGTTCGTCTTCACCTCGGCGTTGGCGATGCTCCTGAGCAGGGTGGTCTTCCCCGCCCCGTTCCGGCCCAGCAGCGCGGTGGTCGTCCCTGCCGGGACGGTCAGGTCCACCCCGAAGAGCACGTGGGCAGTTCCGTAGAAGGCGTGCAGACCGCGCACCTCGAGGTCGTCGCTCACGTGGAGGCCCCCAGGTAGATCTCCCGCACGTCCTCGCGCTCCCGCACGACGGCCGGGTCGCCCGTGCACAGCACGGTACCCCGGTTGAGCACGGTAAGCTGCTGAGCCAGGCCGAAGACGACCTGCATGTCGTGCTCGGTCAGCAAGACGGTGAGCCCGGTGTGGGTCCACAGCTCGTGGACGAGCTCCACCGTGGCAGCCGTCTCCTCTGGCGACATCCCAGCCGTCGGCTCGTCGAGCAGCAGGAGCTTGGGCTCGAGCACGAGCGCCATGGCGATCTCGAGGCGCTTGCGGTCGCCTTGTGAGAGCGCCCGGGCCTGACGCTCCCGCAAGTCCCCGAGCCGCATCTCCTCGAGCGCCTCGGCGACGGGGCGGCGGGCCCGACGGAGCCCGCCGCCGCTCCAGAAAACCCGGGACGTGCCGTGGGCCGCCACGACAGCGACGGTCACGTTCTCCTCGACGGTCATCTCGGCGAAGACGCGCGCCACCTGGAACGCTCTGGCCACCCCCGCCTTGACGCGGCGGTGCGCCGCCATCGACGTGACGTTCTGGCCAGCGATGTGCACGGTCCCCCGGTCGGGGCGGTGCTCGCCTGCGATGACCGCGAACAGGGTGCTCTTGCCGGCACCGTTGGGCCCGATCACGGCGTGGACCTGCCCGGCCGGTACCGTCAGCTCGACGTCGTCGAGGGCGGTGTTGCCGGCGAACCGCTTGACCACGTTGCGCACCTCGACGGCCGGGGGCGGCGGTGTGGTCACGACGTGCTCGCCGAGTCGGTCGGCTCCGGGACGAGCGGGATGACGACGTCGCCAGGAGGCTCCGGTCCCAACCCGCCCACCTTGGCGGCCAGGCCGCGGCGTCGGGGACCGAGCGGACCGTCTCGGTTTCGGTGGAGCAGTCGCTGGAGCGTGGCGGGCACGCTGAGGATCCCCTGCGGGAGCAGGAGAAGCACCACCAGCAGCAGGAGCCCGACGTAGAACAGGTACGACGTCGTGACCTGGTCGAGGTAGTTCAAGAGGGCGGACAGCAGGATGGCGCCGACGGCCGGCCCCCAGAAGTACGAGATCCCTCCGAGCAGCAGCATGATGATGGGGGTTGCCGACTCGGTCCAGTACAGGCTGGCCGGTGACACGATCTGGTTGGTGTATGCGAACAGCCCCCCGGCCAGCCCGGCCCCGCATCCGGCCAGGGTGAACGCCACCGCCCGGTAGGCGCGGACGTTGACCCCGAGGAAGGCGGCGCGTCGCGGGTCCTGCCGGATGGCGTTCAGGGTGTGCCCGAACGGTGACCGACGGATGCGCCAGAAGGCAAGCAGGCCGACGGCAACCCAGAAGACGTTCAGGTACCACAGGTTGGCCTGGTTGAAGAAGCTGATCCCCCACAGGGACGGGGCCGTGATGCCTGGCAGGCCGTTGTAGCCACCGAGCCAATTGACCTTCTCCACGAGGGTGTAGAGCGCCTGGGCGATGGCCAGCGTGAGCATGGCGAAGGCGAGCCCGGCCGTCCGCCACGTGAGCAGCGACGTGGCGAAGGCGACCGCACCACCGACGACCACCGCCAGCACCAGTGCAGCCGGCACCGGCCAGGCGTGCCCCGCCACCTTGGCCACCGCGTAGGCGCCCACCCCGTAGAAGGCAGCCTGACCGAACGACGGGATCCCCGCCGACCCGAAGAGCAGGTTGACACTGGTGGCGAAGAGCACGGCGATGACTGCGGTGTCCCAGAAGAACAGCTGCCCGCTGCCGATGATCCGGGGCCACACCACGGCCAGCACGACCAGGGCGACCAGCCCTGCCACGCCTCGCCGGGTCACAGGTCCTCCCCGGCGAGCTGCCGAGAGCCCAGCAGGCCCTGCGGCCGCACGATGAGCACCGCGGCCATCAGGAAGTAGAGGGAGAAGTCCGCCAGGCTCGGGGCGTCGCTGGCCAAGAAGGAGTTCAGCAGGCCGAGGGCGAGGGCGGCGATCAGCGACCCGCCGATGCTGCCGAAGCCACCGATGATGACCACGGCGAACGCCTGCAGGATGAAGGTGACGGCGATGTCGGGCACCATGCTGAGGGTGGGCCCGGCCAGCGCGCCACCCAGCCCGGCGAGGAAGATGCCGAGCGCGAAGGTGGCGGCGAAGACTCGGTTGACGTCGACGCCCAGCAGGCCGGCCATGAACCGGTCCTCGGCCACGGCGGTGAGCTGCCGCCCGAACTCGGTGCGCTTGATCAGCACCTGCAGGCCGGCGGCGGTGAGCACGCCCGCTGCCACGATCAGGATGTCGTAGCGGGGCACCTGGGCGCCCGCCACCGTGAAGGCATGCACCAGGCTGGACGGTTCGGGCTGGGTGACGGGGTTCTGGCCCCAGATCAGCTGCGCGCCGCCCTCGAGGATGAGGAGTAGGGCGTAGGTGCCGAGGAGAGAGGTGACCTCGGGGAGCTTGTACAGGCGGCGGAACAGCACTCGCTCGCTCACCAGTCCCACCACCGCGGTGGCGGCAGAGGCGACGATGACCAGGAGCACGAACAGCCAGATCGGCTGGGCGTGGCCGCCGAGCAGCTCGTAGCCGAGGTAGGCGCCGATCATGAAGAAGCCACCGTGCGAGAAGTTGACGACCCGCATGACGCCGAGCACCAGGGTCAGTCCGCTGGCCACCAAAAAGATGAGCATCCCGTCGGTCAGGCCGGTTGCCAGAATGATCACGTGCGGGCCATCCCGTTCATCGTGAGACCCCCCACTTTGTTCCGCTGAGCGGTACTTTGTTCCGGTTGTGGAGACACTGCCAGAGCCCAGCGTCGCTGTCAAGATCGATCGTCGACGTCCCGAGACGGCAGAGCGCGGCCTCTGGCGGACCCTCTGGCGGACCCTCTGGCGGACCCTCTGGCGGGCAGCTCGGTGGCCTCACGTCTACGGCCTCGGCGTCGGTCGGCGCGTGGACCACAACACCGCCCGCTCGAGCTGCGCCGAGGCCGCCAGGAGTAGGTCCTCGCGCCCGTAGGCAGCGACCAGTTGCACCCCGACCGGGAGGCCCTCGGCGGTGGCGTGCACGGGGAGGGAGACAGCCGGTTGGCCGGTGACGTTGAACGGGGCCGTGAACTGCCCGAGGTCGGCGACGGCTGCGAGGTCAGGCTCGAGGGGCAGGCGGCCGAGCGTCGGCGGCACGATCGGCAACGTGGGTGTCACCAGCAGGTCGAAGCCGTCGGACCACCAGCTCGCCACCCGGCGACTGTGCGCCTGGAGGTGCTCGACGGCAGCCAGCAGTGCCACGCCGCTGACCGACCACCCGTGCTCGGCCAGCATCCAGTTGCGCGGCTCGACGTCGTCGGGCCCGATCCGCACACCGAGCCGGGCCGCCCAACGGTCGAGGTCGCGGGCGACCGATGCGGTGAAGACCGCGGCGAAGTGCGTCCCGACCTCCGGCTCGTCCAGTGCGCCAGGAGCGGCCTCCTCGACGTGGTGCCCACGTTCCTCGAGCAACCGGGCGGTCCGGTGCACGGCCCGCACGCAGTCGGGGTCGGCAGCTCTCCCCTCGACCGGGACCGTGGTGAGGAACCCCACCCGCAGCGGTGGCGGGTCCCGCTCCAGTGACGCGGCGAACGGCCGGGCGGGTGGCGGGGCCGTATAGGGGTCACCGACCGCTGCTCCGGCGACGGCGTCGAGCACCGCAGCCGTGTCCCGCACGCTGCGGGTCAGCACGCCTTCGTGGGTCAACATGGCCCAGTACTCTCCGAAATCGGGGCCAAGGGAGGTGCGTGCTCGCGTTGGCTTGAGGCCGACGACGCCGCAACAGGACGCAGGGACACGGATCGACCCGCCCATGTCGTTGCCGTGGGCGACCGCGACCATCCCGGCGGCGACCGCCGCAGCCGAGCCGCCACTCGAGCCCCCGGCCGAACGGGACAGGTCCCAGGGGTTCCGAGTCGGACCGTACGCCAACGGCTCGGTGGTGTAGGCGGTGGCCAGCTCTGGGGTGTTCGTCCGGCCGACGATGACGAACCCAGCCCGGCGGAACCGGGCGGCCAGCTCCGTGTCGTCGGGCTCGACCCAACCCCGCTCGGCAAGCAGTCGCATGCCGACGTGGTAGGGATCCCCGGCGGTGTGGCACACCGCGTCCTTGACCAGCAACGGCACTCCTCGGAACGGCCCGTTCGGCACCCTGCCCGCCGCCTCGCGTCGGGCGGCGTCGAAGCGCCGGTGCACGACGGCATTGACCGCCCCGTCCCGTTCCTCGATCCGGTCGACGGCCGCTTGCACGAGCTCGCTCGGCGACACCGCTCCGTCACGGACCAGCCCAGCCTGGGCCACCGCGTCGTCGACGACGCTCACGGGCCGCTCCCTACTCTCTCCGGCCGGGAGCCCGGTCGCCGCGCACGTGCACGACCTGGCATGCACCGGCTATCGTGCCGGAACAACGTTCCGCTTGAAGGAACAGTAGCCGAGGACGGGAGCGAGCGCGGCCATGGACGTACGAGTCGAAGCCAACCAGCTCGGCGACGTCGAGCCGGTACGACCGCTTGCCGACGTGCAGCGGGCCGTTGCCGTCTTCCTGCGCCACGAGGCGGGCTTCGCGCAGGTCTACACGATCAACAAGGACGGCTTCCCGGTGGGGAGGACGATGGTGGCGCCGGTCAACGACGACTGGTCGGTCGACCTGGTGCAGCGACGCGTGCACCGGAGGCTCACCCAGCTGCGCCGGGATCCTCACGTGGAGATCACGTGGGTGGGAACGCCGGCTCCGGGTGCCACCAACGACCACCCCCACGTCTACGACTGGGGGCTGCCGGCTCCGCGTGTGGTCTTCCTGCGGGGTGTCGCCGAGTTCATGGACGACGAGTGGACGCTGCAGCGGTACCAACGGCAGACCGCCATCCAGCGGGAGCAGGGCCTGACCAAGGCTCCGCTCCGACACCCGGGGAACATCCGCGACGAGCTCGTCGGCATCCACGTCCACCCCGTCCAGGTACGCGCCGAAGGCTTCGGAGTGGGTCCGCAGTCGTTCACCTGGACGGTCGCCGAAGAAGACCGCGGGTAGGCCACGGCTCGGGTCGGCATCGAACAGACCGGACGACAGGACAGGGGGCAGCGTGGCAACGACAGGGGCGCTGAGCTCGTTGTGGGAGCCGTTCGCCATCGGTGACGTGCGGCTGCGCAACCGGGTCTTCGTCTCCGCCCACACGACCAACTTCGGGCGCGACAACCTGCCGACCGAGCGCCACGTCGCCTACCACCGGGCTCGGGCGGCCGGCGGCGTGGGCCTCATCATCACCGAGGGGATCCGCGTCCACCCCACGAGCTCGGCCCGCGATTCCAGCCTGGCGAGCTGGTCGGACGACGCCGTCCCACCCTTCCGGACCCTCGTCGACGCAGTGCATGCCGAGGGATCCGCCCTCTTCGCCCAAGTGCTGCACCTCGGACGCCAAGCGGCAGGCGGGCACTCGCGGGGCGCAGCCTGGGCCCCCTCGGCCGTCCCGTGGACAACGGGCGCCCACGTCCCCCACGCCATGGGACGCGCCGACCTCGTCGCCGTGACCGCGGCGTTCGCCGACGCGGCCGTGCGCCTCCAGCGCGCCGGGTTCGACGGACTCGAGGTCCACGCGGGCCACGGGCACCTGCTCCAACAGTTCCTCTCCCCGGTCACCAACACCCGGAGCGACGCCTACGGCGGCACGCTCGACGGCCGGCTCCGGCTGACCCGCGAGGTGCTGGCCGCCATCGTGACGGCCGTCCCCGGCTGGCCGGTGGGGATCCGGATCAGCGCCTCGGAGTTCCTCCCCGGTGGTCTCGACGTGGACGACATGGTGGAAGTCGTCGAACGGTTGTCGGAGGAGCTCCCACTCGCCTTCCTCCACGTCAGCCATTCGGCGTACGCCGGCAGCTTCACCCTGTCCACGCAGATGGCGGACATGAGCTTTGCGACCGCGCCCTTCCGGCACTTTCCCGCCCGGTTCAAGGCCACCTTCCCCGGGCTCCCCGTGCTCGCCGTGTGCCGGCTCGACGACGTCACCACGGCGGCATCGCTGCTCGACGAGGGAGCTGCCGACCTCGTCGGGATGACCCGGGCGCACATCGCTGACCCGGCGCTCCTCCGGAAAGTCCGCAGCGGGCACCTCGACGAGGTGCGCGCCTGTGTCGCGTGCAACCAGGGCTGCATCGGCCGCATCGAGCAGAACCTCCCGCTGTCCTGCGTCGTCAACCCCGAGGTGGGCTTCGAAGCAGAGTGGGACACCTGGCGGTCCTCGGTGGCGGCAAGCCAGCAAGGCCGACGCGTGCTCGTGGTAGGAGGTGGCGTCAGCGGCCTCCAGGCGGCACTGACGCTGGCCGCCACCGGCGCTCGGGTGGTGCTCGCCGAGGCCACCGGCACCCTCGGTGGCCAGCTGGCGGTGGCCGCCACGGCCACCAATCGCCAGCGCTGGCAGCGGCTGCTCGACGAACTGGAGCGTGCCGTGCTCACCGCTGGCGTCGAGGTTCGCCTGCACTGGGCGGTCGACCCGGCCGACGTCCAAGCGGGCCACTTCCACGCGGTCGTCGTGGCTACCGGTTCCGTTCCTCGCGTCCACGCCGTGCCGGGGGTGACGACGGTCACCGCAGAAGCGGCGGTGCGCGGGGGCGTGGAGGAGGGCGCGGTGGCCGTGTACGACGAGACGGGTGACTGGATCGCCGCTGCCGCCGTCGAGACCCTCGCGGCAGCAGGTCACCGGGTGCACCTGGTCACCCCCGTCGCCGGGGTGGCTTGGAACGTCACGACCTACTCACGGCTGGCCCTCCTCGACCGCTACGGCAAGGTGGGCGTGCAGGTCCATCCATTCCGGCGTCCGCTCTCCCACGACGGGGAGGCGCTGGTGCTCGAGGACACTCTGACGGGGGAACGCCACGCGGTGGCAGGGGTCCGCACCCTCGTCCACGTCGGTCCCCGGTCGGCGCAGGACGACCTCTTCAGGGCCCTCGACGCCGACCCCGACGGCCCGGCCGTCGCGCTCGTCGGGGATGGATACGCACCCCGCAGTGCTCTCGAGGCGATCTTCGACGCCCAGCTGACGGCAGCCCGGCTCCTGACCGGGGGGCCTACGCTCGGACTGGGAGACATCGATGTCCACTGACGGGCCCACCGGGCTGTCCGGCGGCGGCGGGCCCACCGGGCTGTCCGGCGGCGGCGGGCCCACGGGGCTGTCCGGCGCCGTCGCCCTGCTCACCGGGGCTGCCGGCGGCATCGGCACTGCCATCGCCCGTCGGCTGGCGTCCGAGCACGCCGTCCTCGTCCTCACCGACCGGGAGATGCCCGACGACGCTGCCGACCGAACCGAGCAGCTGCTCGCCGCCGGGGCCTCCCACGTCCAGTGGGTCGCCGGCGACGTCCGCGACGCCGGCTCCTGCAACCGGATCGTCGACCTGGCACGGAGCGACCACGGAGGGGTCGACCTGCTCGTCAACAACGCCGGGACCAACGCCCTCCACGCGGCGGCCGACACCCCGCTCGACGAGTGGCAGGCCGTCCTCGACACCAACCTCACCGGCACACTGCGGATGTGCCAGGCCGCGTACCCGCTCCTGTGCCGGTCAGGACGCGCCGCCGTGGTCAACCTGGGGTCGACGGCGGGGGCTGTGGCGATCGCGGGTAGCGCCGCCTACGCCGTGAGCAAGGCCGCCGTCATGCACCTCACCCGCGTGCTGGCGGTCGAGTGGGCCGAGCAGGCCATCCGGGTGAACGCGGTGGCGCCGACCATCGTGCCGACCGCCATGAACGCGGAGGCCCGCACCAACCCCGATTACCTGCCGCGCAAGCTAGCCAGCATTCCCCTGGGCCGGATGGCGACGCCCGCGGAGGTGGCCGAAGCCGTCACGTTCCTGGCGTCGCCGAGCGCCTCGATGACCACCGGCCAGGTGCTCTTCGTCGACGGTGGAGTGGTCGCCCGGTGACCTCACGCACCGGCGGCGTCGTCCGCCTCACGCCAGCCGAGCGCCCGGGACACCTCCTCAGCGGCGGCCTTCACCAGGGGCGCACAGCGGGCCGACGTCGCGTCGTCGAAACGGGAGGCCGGCCCGCACACGCTCAACGAACCAACCACTTCGCCCTCGACGTTGAAGACCGGGGCGGCCACGGAGGCGGCACCGAACTGCCGTTCGTTGCGAGAGGTGGCGTACCCCCGGCGACGGGCCTCGGCGAGCTCCCGGCGAAGCGCGTGGACGCTGGTGATGGTGTCCGAAGTGAGCGCCGGCAGGCCACCGTCGATGATCTGCTCGACCCGCTCGGGCGGCAGGTAGGCGAGGATCACTCGGCTGGACGCGCCGGCGTGCAGCGGGTGCGGACGTCCGAGCTCGACGGTCATCTTCACCTCCTGCCTGCTCTCGATCTGGTCGAGGTAGACCCGACCGTCCTCGACGAGCTCCGACAGCGTGGCTGTCTCCTCGGTGTCGTCGCGCAGCCGGCGCAGCACGGGTCGTGCAGCCCGCCGCAGGTCCACGTCGCGCAGCGCCCGGGCGCCCAGTGCCAACGCGGCCGGACCCAGTCGGTACTCACGCGTGTCGGGATTGACGGTGACGAACGAGCGGGAGACCAACGACTGCAGGATCCGGTGCACGACCGCTTTGCTCAGCTCGAGCTCGCGCGCGATCTCGCTGACGCCCACCGACGCCGGTCCGCGGGTGAAAAGCATGAGGACGTCGGCCACCCGATCGGCGGCTTCTGTCCCGGCGCCTCCCGTCGGAGACGACGCCGAGGTGACCTTCGCCTTGTCGGCCTGCACGCTCACTCGCTGCTCCTCTCGTTCTCGTCGTCCCGGCACGGCTCGTCGGTCGCCCTGGCCCGCACCGGGGCGAGTACCAACGGCGCCGGGGTCGACGGGCTCGTCCTGCGGCACTTCGTGGGTACTATAGTCGCAGAGGAACGGTGTTTCACTGAGCGGAACGGGGACGCACACGATGCTGCCACTGGAGGGCGTACGGGTCCTCGACGTGTCGACCATCCTCGCCGGGCCGTTGTGCTGCCAGATCTTGGGTGACTTCGGTGCGGACGTCATCAAGGTGGAGCACCCTCGCGGGGGCGACAATATGCGCGGTCACGGGGCCCAGAAGGACGGCATCCCGCTGTGGTGGAAGGAGATCTCCCGCAACAAGCGCACGGTGGCGATCAACCTGTCGGAGCCGGACGGGGCCGAGGCGTTCCGCCGTCTGGCAACGACGGCCGACGTGGTCGTCGAGAACTTCCGACCCGGCACGCTCGAACGGTGGGACCTCGCCCCGGAACGCCTGCAGCAGGCCAACCCCGGGCTCATTGTGGCCCGGATCACCGGCTGGGGCCAGACCGGTCCCTACGCGTCGCGGCCGGGGTTCGGCACCCTGGCCGAAGCCATGAGCGGCTTCGCCAACTTGACGGGTGAAGCCGACGGCCCTCCCACCCTGCCCGCGTTCGGCCTTGCCGACAGCATCTGTGGAATGGCTGCCTCGTCGGCCGTGCTGATGGCCCTCCGGCACCGCGAGGTACAGCACGGGGCGGGTCAAGTCCTCGACCTCAGCATCCTCGAGCCGATCATGACGGCGGTCGGGCCGTCCCCGACCGTCTACCAGCAGTTGGGCCTCGTCGAGCACCGGCACGGCAACCGCTCGACCAACAACGCCCCTCGCAACACCTATAGGACCAGCGACGGCTCGTGGGTGGCCGTGTCGACGAGCGCACAGGCGATCGCCGAGCGGGTCATGCGGCTGGTGGGGCATCCCGAGGTCGTCGACGCCGACTGGTTCGCCACCGGCCGCGGGCGCTTCAGCCACGTCGACGAGCTCGACCGCTACGTAGGGGAGTGGATCGCGCAGCGCACGCGCGCCGAGGTGCTCGAAGCCTTCGCCGAGGCCGGTGCCGCGGTCGCCCCTGTCTACGACGCCGCGGACTTGGTGGCAGACCCGCACGTCCGCGAGACGGAGATGCTCACGATGGTCGACGACCCTGACCTCGGGGAGGTGCTCATGCACAACGTGCTCTGGCGGATGTCCGCCACCCCGGGCCGCATCCGCTACACCGGTCGCGACCTCGGAGCGGACACCGACGAGGTGCTCGCCGAGCTCGGGTACACCGCCGACGACGTGGCCGAGCTGCGCACGGCTGGGACGATCGGATGAGCGATCCACTCCTCGCCGTCGTCCGACAGGGCGTGCAGATCTTCGACCTGGGGCGGCCCATGTTCGTGGGCATGCCGCAGTCACCGAACCATCCGCAGTACTGGCACACCCTGCCTCGCCGCCACGGCGACATGGTCCGCGCCGACGGGGGCTCGGCCGCCAACGACCTTCTCGTCACCGGCACCCACGTGGGTACGCACATCGACGCGTTGGCCCACGTCTCCCACGACGGCAAGCTCCACGGCGGCGCCGACGCCACCGAGGCGGGGCGGGGCGGCAGGTTCCTCGAGCACGGGGTGCACACCGTCGCTCCGATGGTCTGCCGAGGCGTGCTGCTCGACGTGCCGAGCGCCCTCAGCCTCCCGGCGTGCGAGCCCGGTTACGAGATCACCCCGGACGACCTCGACACCGCCGAGCAGTTGGCCGGGGTCAGGGTCCTCGAAGGTGACGTGGTCCTGGTCCGCAGCGGTTGGGGGCAGCGGTTCGACGGCGGCGCCGAGGCGTACACGGGGAGGTCGACGGGCGTCCCCGGCGTCTCCGAAGCAGGCGCGCGCTGGCTGGCCGAGCGCCGGGTCCGTGCTGCCGGCGCGGACACCATTGCCTTCGAGCGGCTTGCTCCGGGCGAGGGGCACGCTCTGCTTCCCGCCCACCGGGTGCTCCTCGTCGAGTCCGGTATCTACATCATCGAGACCCTCGCGCTGGAGGAACTGGCCGCGGCCGGCGTGGCCGAGTTCACCTTCGTGCTCGTCCCTCTCAACCTCCTCGGCGCGACCGGTAGCCCGGTCCGCCCCCTGGCGGTGCTGGCAGCGTGAGCACCGAACTGACCCTGGGCCAGGCGCTGGCCGGCTTCGCCGCCGGGACGGACCACTCGACCCTGCCCAGCGCGGTCGCAGACAGCGTGAAGATGCGGGTGCTCGACACCCTGGGCATCTGCGTGGCGGCGAGCACGTTACCGACCAGCGGCTCGGCCCGCGCCTTCGCCGGCGACCAGGGCGGTACCGAGCAGTCGCACGCCGTCGGCGTGAACGGGCGCATGCCGGCGACCGTTGCCGGGTTCGTCAACGGGGTCCTCGCCCACTCGCTCGACTACGACGACACGCACCTCCCCTCGGTGCTCCACCCGAGCGCGTCGGTCGTCCCGGCCTCGCTCGCCGCGGCAGAGGCGACCGGCGCCGACGGTGCGGCGACGATCGCCGCCATCGCGGTTGGCCTCGAAGTGTGCGTACGAACGGGCATGGCCGGCTACGACGCCGCCTCGGGCACGTCGGTGTTCTTCGAGCACGGCCAGCACGCCACCTCGATCTGCGGCGCGCTCGGCAGCGCGGTGGCCGCCGGCATGCTCTACCGGCTCGACGAGGACGGCATCCTCCACAGCCTGGGTCTGGCCGCCTCGATGGCCGCCGGCATCATCGAGGCCAACCGGACCGGAGGAACGGTCAAGCGCATGCACTGCGGGTGGGCGGCACACGCCGGCATCGCGGCTGCGCAGCTGGCCTTGCACGGCTTCACCGGGCCCCCCACCGTGCTCGAAGGCCGTTTCGGCTTCTTCGAAGCGTGGCTCCACGGACGCTTCGACCCCACCGCCATCACCGAAGGCCTGGGCGAGACGTGGTCCGTCCCCGGCATCTTCTTCAAGCCGTACCCGGCCAACCACTTCACCCACACCGTCATCGACGGCGCTCTCGCCCTGAGCCGGCAGGGGCTCACCGCCGACGACGTCGAACAGATCGAGGTCGGCGTGCCCGCCTCGATCGTCCGCACCATCGGCGAACCGATCGACGTCAAGCGGCGTCCCGACACCGGCTACATGGCCCAGTTCTCCGGGCCCTACGCGGTAGCGGCCGGCTTGTTCGGCGGGGGTGGTCTCGGCGTCGGCCTGGACGACTTCACCGACGAGCTGGCCCGCGACCCCGAACGCCGCCGGCTCATGGCCAAGGTCACCGTGGTCGCCGACGACGAGTGCACGGCCATCTTCCCGCACCAGTTCCCCGCCGTGCTCCGTGTCCGCACCACCGACGGTCGCGAGATCGTCGAAAAGGTGCTCACCAACCGTGGAGGGCCGCAGCGACCGCTTTCCTACGCCGAGCTGGCGACGAAGTTCGCCGACAACGCCGGACGTCTGCTGCCCGACGCCACCGTGGACGACGTCCAGTCGGCTGTCACCGGGCTCGACGCCCTCGACGACGTGTCGGCCCTGCTCACCCCGCTCGCAGTTCCCCTGACCATCAAGCCCTGACCATCAAGCCCTGAGGAGCGCCCCGTGCCCACCTACGACCTGCTCGTGAAGAACGCCCGTGTGGTCCGAGCCGACCACGCCGAGCCCGCCGAGGTCGACGTCGCCGTCAGCGGTGGTCGGTTCGCCCGGGTCGGCGAGCTCCTCGACGCAGCCGAGGCGACGACGGTTGTCGACGCAGCCGGCCGGCTCATGTTCCCCGGCGTGGTCGACGCCCATCAGCACTGGGGCATCTACAACCCGCTCGCCGAAGACACCGTCAGCGAGAGCAAGGCCTCCGCCCAGGGCGGGGTGACCACCGGCATCACGTTCATGCGTACCGGTCAGTACTACCTCAACGAAGGAGGCCCCTACGAGTCCTTCTACCCGAAGGTGCTCGACGCCTCAGAGGGACGCGCCTACGTCGACTACGCCTTCCACGTCGCTCCGATGATGGCCCGGCACATCGACGAGATCCCCTTGCTCATCGAGCGCTTCGGGGTCACCTCGTTCAAGATCTTCATGTTCTACGGCGGGTTCGGCCTGCACGGAGCGTCCTCGAGCCAGCGCGAGTTCCTGATGATCCCCGACGACGAGTCCTACGACAACGCTCACTTCGAATTCGTCATGCGGGGCATCCAGGCGGCGCGCGAGGCGTTCCCCGAGCTGGCAGACGACATCTCCCTGTCCCTGCACTGCGAGACCGCCGAGATCATGCGGGCCTACACGACCATCGTGCAGCGCGAGGGGAAGCTGACGGGCCTCGAGGCGTACTCCGCCGCCCGCCCCCCGCACTCCGAGGGGCTGGCCGTCGCCGTCGCCTCCTACCTCGCCCACGAGACCGGGCTCGCCAACATCAACCTGCTGCACCTGTCGTCGGCCAAGGCGCTCGAAGCGGCGCTCACCATGGCCCGGGCCTTCCCTCACATCGACTTCCGTCGCGAGGTCACCATCGGCCACCTGCTCGCCGACTTCCACACCGCCGCCAACCTCGGGGGAAAGGTCAACCCCCCGCTGCGGTCACGCCAGGACGTCGAGGCGTTGTGGGAGCACCTCCTGGCGGGAGAGGTCGACTGGGTCGTGAGCGACCACGCCTGCTGCCACGCCGAGATGAAGTTCGGCGAACCGGCAGACGACGTGTTCGTCGCCAAGTCGGGGTTCGGAGGCACCGAGTACCTTCTTCCCGGGCTGATCTCCGAAGGCCGCAAACGGGGGCTGAGCTACCAGCGGATCGCCCAGCTGACGTCGGCCAACCCGGCCGAACGCTACGGCCTGCACACCAAGGGCAACATCGCCGAGGGGCTCGACGCCGACTTCTGCCTGGTCGACCCTGACCGCAGCTGGGTGGTGCGAGCCGCCGAGTCGGAGTCGTCACAGGAGTACACGCCGTTCGAAGGCTTCGAGCTGACCGCGGCGGTCACCGACACCTTTGTCCGCGGCAACCAGGTGCTGAAGGACGGCGCCATCGTGGGCACGCCGCAAGGCCAGTACCTGCGTCGACCGACGCGCCTGCCATAACAGGCGGGCGGCGGGCGGTCCCCCGGCAGACCACCCCGAGGAGACTGGCCACGAGGGCGCGGCTCAGGTCTGCTCAGGTCTGCTCGGCGCGATCGAGCACCTCGCGCGCCGAGCGCACGACGGCGGCATCCACCAGGCGGCCCCGCTCGTCCACGAAGACCCCCCCCGCCGACGACTCGAAACGTTCCAGGACGGCTCGTGCCTCGGAGACCTCCGCCGCCGTCGGCGTGAAGGTGTCGTTGACGACGGCCAGCTGGTCGGGATGGATGGCCGTACGCGACCGGAAGCCGAGCCGATAGAGCTCCTCGGTCGACCGGCGCAGCCCGTCGACGTCACGGACATCGGTGGACGTCGGTCCGGTCGGCGCGCCGATGCCTGCTGCGGCGCAAGCTACGACCAGCTGTAGGCGCAACGGGCGGAGCTCTTCCCGCCCGGGCCCCGGGCGCAGCCGGAGCTCGCCAGCGAGGTCCGCCTCCCCCATACCGACGTGACGCACCCGCGCCGAGCGCGCCACGTCGGTGACGTCCAGCAACCCGCGGGCCGTCTCGACCAGTGCGAACAGTGCGAAGGTCCCCTCCGGACAGCCGAGCTCGTGCTCCTGCCGGGCCAGGGCGGCATCGGC
The DNA here is from genome assembly GCA_049964655.1 of Acidimicrobiales bacterium. Classification (GTDB taxonomy): domain Bacteria; phylum Actinomycetota; class Acidimicrobiia; order Acidimicrobiales; family RAAP-2; genus JAJZJT01. The sequence continues at coordinate 8,453 of JBMFXC010000026.1, read as the reverse complement.
CTCGAGCAGCCGGCTCGGCTCGGCCTTCGGCACGACGACGCCGGTCAGCCCCGGGGTGACGACGACGGCAGCGACGTCCTCGGCGACGGTCTCGCCGTTGACCCGGACCCACAGCTGCTCGACCGGTCGCGGACCCGCCAGCCAGTCGCGGACGGCCTCCTTCGCCAACTGCTTGCGGTCGACGGGTACTGCGTCCTCGAGGTCGGCGATCAGCGCGTCTGCGCCGCGACCGGCCGCACCGGCCAGTCGATCGGGGCGGTCGCCCGGTACGTAGAGGAAGCTACGGGGCGCACGCACCACCAGCTCAGTGTAGGCGAGGCAGTGCCGGAGGAACCGTGGTGGCAGCGGGCGGTCGCCAGGGTGCCACCTCGTCGAGCGTCACTGCTCGGGCACCTCGGCGTGCCCGAGCCCCACGTCGACCACCGGCCCGACCACCATGACGGCGGGGGCCTCGACGGGGACCTCGGGTAGTTCGGCGAGCGTCGTGCGCACCACCTTCTGCGCTGGGGTGGTCCCGTGCTGGACGACGGCCACGGCGGTCTCCGGGGCGCGGCCACCGGCGATCAAGGATGCGGCGATCGACCGTCGTGACGTGACTCCCATCAGGACGACGATGGTCCCGCCCGTTCGAGCGAGCGCTTCCCAGTTCGGCTCGTGGCCACAGGCAGGCACGTGGTCGCCCGGGTCACGGGTATGACCGGCCACCACGGTGACGCACGATGCGAGGCCGCGGTGTGTGACGGGGATGCCGACGGTACCGGGGACGCCGAAGGCGGAGGTCACCCCGGGGACGACCTGCCAGGGGACGCCGGCACGCTCGAGGACCTCGATCTCCTCGGCGCCACGTCCGAACACGAACGGGTCACCTCCTTTGAGGCGGACCACGACCGGGGACACCCGTCCGTGCTCGACGAGCAGGCGGCCGATGTCCTCCTGCCTGCGGTCGGCGTCGCCGCTGTCGATCCCCGGCCGCCTCCCGACGTCGATGCACCGAGCCCCGCTCCTCACCAGTCCGAGGATGTCCGGCGTGACAAGGCGGTCGTAGAGGACGACGTCGGCGCTCCGGAGGAGCTCTGCCCCCCTGAGGGTGAGCAGACCGGGGTCACCGGGACCGGCACCGACGAGGTACACGGTCACGACGCCGCAGCCTCCGTTCCGGAGTCGGTGGTCACGATCCCCTGACCGGGCTCGTCCCCGCACGAGCGCAGCAGTGCTCGCTCGAGCCGAGGGAGCTGCTCCGGACGCGGCACGGCGATACGGACCGTGTCGGCCAGACCGAAGTTCGTGCAGTCACGGACGACGATCCGCTCGGCCAACAGCTTCGCCCGCAGGGAACCGGCCCGGTCGACCAGCACCCATGGTCCGTGGCCGGCGCGCACCGAAAGCCCGCACGACCGGAGCAGGTCGGCCAGCTGACCGCGCAGTTCTGCCGTCTGCCGGGACCACACCGCGAGGTCGACGGGACGAAGCAGGTCGACCAGGGCCTCCACCGCCAGCCCGTTGACCGACCACTCGGGTTGGCGCCCCCGGATCCGGGCGAGCGTGTCGTCGTCGGCCGAGAGGACGTAGCCGAGGCGCAGGCCCGGGCAGGCCAGCAGCTTGGTCAACGAGCCGACCACGACGGACCCGAGGTGGTGGTCGCCACGGGTCCACGTACCGGTGGCGAGCGGCCAGAAGGCCTCGTCCCACACTCCTGCCTGGTGCCCGGGCGGAGCGAGGGTCCCCAGGGGGTTGTTGGGATTGGAGCGCCACAACGGTCCACCGGTGCGCGGGTACAGCGAGAAGTCAGGCTCCTCGACCCTTCCGCCCAGGGCCCACCCGGTCAACGCGATCGCCTCGGCCCCACCGTTGGTGAGCAGCAAGTGGGCAGGGTCCACGCCCATGGTCTCGGCGAGGGCCGCCGTCGCCCGTGCCGGATCGGGATAACGGCCGAGGCTGTCGAGGTGGGCCAGCACGGCCGGGGTGGGGTCCGGTGCCACCGGGCAGAGGCTGGCAGACAGGTCGAGCACCGATGCCGGGTCGACTCCGAGCTCCGCAGCGAGACGCGCGCCGTTGCCACCGTGGGCCGCCAGATCGGCGGACGAGGCGGGCGAGGCGGTCAACGACGTGCTCCCAGAGGCGAGCGGGAGCGCGCCCGACGCCAGCGCCCCGCCACGACGCCCGCCAGGCAGGGAGCGGCAAGCGCGACGGCGGCAAGCGCGGTGACCCGACGCGACAGCGAGCGGGCCCGGGCGATGTCTCCCACTTCGACGGCACGCCCGGTCCCGAGCGCTCCGCGTTGCTCGACCACCCCGCCGTAGGAGTTGGCGCCACCCAGACGGACCCCGAGGGCAGCGGCGAAGGCCGCTTCGGCCACACCGGCGTTGGGTGAGGGGTGGCCGGAGGCCTGCTGGCCGACCACCCGAACGAGGTCCCGGGCGCGGCGGGGCGACGACAACGCGACGAGCAACGCACCGAGGCGGGCTGGCACCAGGTTGACCAGGTCGTCAGCCCGGGCCGACGCCCAGCCAAAACGCCGGTACCGCTCGCTCCGGTAGCCGACCATGGCGTCGAGGGTGTTCACGGCACGGTACGCCGCCGCACCAGCTGCCCCGAGCAACGATGCCCACACCAGCGGGGCGACCACGGCGTCGATGGTGTTCTCGGCGAGCGACTCGACCACGGCCCGGACGATCTCGCCCTCGTCGAGGGCCGTCGGATCACGCCCGACCAACGCGGGAAGGAGCTGGCGGGCCAGGTCGACCCGCCCCTGCGCGAGCGCCCTCTCGACCTCGGCGGCACGACGGTCGAGGCTGCGTCCACCGAGCGTCATGGTCACTACGGCCACCGTGAGGACACGGTCGGCGACGACGCCGATCCGTCGCGACCCTGTTCGCAGCACGACGACGGGGGCGACCGCCACGAGGAGGCCGACGCCGAGGTGCCCCATGCCGCTCCGTCGGTCGTCCCGCCACGCTCGTTCCTCGCGGCGGGCCATGGAACGCCCGAACCACGCCACCGGGTGCAGCCGGTCCGGGGGGTCACCCACCAGGCGGTCGGCGACCACGGCCACCCCCGCCAAGGCGCTCTGCGCTCGCCACCCCGTCACCAGTGCACCCCGGCCACGAGCAACGCCACCGTCTCCGACACGACCACCGTCGCACCCAGGACGTCACCGGTGAAGCCACCCAGACGTCGGCGCGCCGACCACAGCACCACCCCTGAGGCCACCACGCCCACCCCAATGCCCGCGACGGCCGGCGTGCCATCGGCCCACCCGGCCAGCACGCCACCCGCCAGGAGGCCGACCGACGCTGCGGCGACGGTGACCGGGCGCCTGCTCCCCAGGAAGGCGGACGCCAGGCCTCCTTCCGGCCGGGCGTAGGGGACGAGAAGGACGACCACTACCATCAGCGAGCGCGACACGCACCAGAGCGCGACCACAAGCGCGACGTCGGGGTGTTGGGAGCCGAAGGCGGCAAACCGCAGGAGCAGGACAGCGACGGTCGTGACGAGCCCGAACGCGCCGACGTCCGGGGTCGACATGACGCGGAGCCTGCGTTCCCTGTCGAGATGGGGCAACAAGCCGTCTGCGCTGTCGGCCAGTCCGTCGAGGTGCAGCATGCCGGTCAGGACCACGTCGGTGGCGACGGCCAGCGCGGCGGGGACCATCGGCCCGCGCCAGGCCCTCGACGCCGCCCACCAGACCAGACCCACAACTGCTCCCACCGCCGCCCCGACCAAGGGGAACCAGCGGACTGTCGCCGAGGAAGGGGGGCGAGCCGGACCGAAGATGGTGAGGAACCCGAGCGCGGCGAGCACTAGAGCTCCACGGTGCGTCCGGCGACGACCAGCAGCACGTGATCGGCGACGGCTGCCACCGCCTGGTTGAGCTGCCCGACAGCGTCCACGAACGCCCGGCCGACGGCCGTGGGCGGATGGACCGACAACCCCACTTCCTCCGACACGAGCACGGTGCCTCCCGGGCGAGCCTGGAGCGCAGTGGTCAGAGCCTGGCCGTCGACCTCGAACTCGGGAGCCGATGCCACCCAGGTCCCGAGGCTGTCCACCAGCACGCTCCCGTCGAGCGAGGAGAGGAGCGTCGGGAGCTCGCCGCTCGACTGCAGCTCCACGGTCCTCCAGGCCAACGGCCGACGAGCCCGGTGGACGGCGACACGACGTTCCATCTCGGCGTCGATGGTCGACGCCGTCGCCACATAGGTCACGCTCCCGTCTCCGTGGGTGGCAAGGTCGCCGACGAGCCGCTCGGCGACCGCCGACTTGCCCGACCGAGTGCCACCGAGCACCAGCGTGACGCCCTGACGGCCGGGACGACCGACCGGGCGGGCGGCTCCCATCAAGGCCCCCATCAACGCTCCAGTCCTGGCGTGGCTGGCGTGGCTGGCGTGGCTGGCGTGGCTGGCGTGGCTGGCGTGGC
>JBMFXC010000026.1:0-3936 GCA_049964655.1 Acidimicrobiales bacterium | reverse complement strand
CTGGCGTGGCTGGCGTGGCTGGCGTGGCTGGCGTGGCTGGCGTGGCTGGCGTGGCCAGCACTCGAGCCCGGATGGCATCGGCCAGGCCAGGGGGTCCGTTTGGTTGCTCGATGTCCTCGAGAAGCACGTAGTCGGCGGAGAGGACGGTCGCCAGCGACCGGGCGAGGCCGAGGCGAGCTGGCCCCGTCTCGGCGTCGACCACGAGGCAGGGGACCCCGGTCGTCGCCAGTTCCACCGCCGCCGAGGCGGCCGCGGCGAGCGGGTCGTCTCCTCCCGAGGTCGCCCGACCGTCGGTGACGAGCACGACCGACGGGTCGGGCCCCCCCGGACGCTGCACCGCCCTCACCAGCGACGCAACCGCTCTCAGCCCGGCCGCCAACGGGGTCCTGCCGCCGCTCTCGAGCTGCGCCAGACGCGCCCGCGCCACTTCGACCGATCCGGTCGGGCGCAGGACGACCTCCGCCGACTCGCCCCGGAAGACCACCATCGCCACGCGGTCACGGCGTCGGTACGCATCGCCGAGGAGCGACACGATGGCGGCGTGGGCGGCGTCGAGGCGGCGGCGGCCAGCGATGGAACCCGAGGCGTCGACGGCGAGGACGACGAGCCTCGCTCGGGGCTCGGCCGTCACGGCTGCCCGGAGGTCCCCGGCCTCGACGGCTCCCCGGGCTCCTTCGTGTGCCTCCCGGCCCGCGTCGGCGGTCCGGACGGCATAGGCGACCGCAGTGGACGCTCCGTCGACACGCCGGTGCGGAGGCTCGAAGGGCACGTGACCGATCCGACGCCCCCGCTCGGCACCGGTGGCGGTTGTCGGTCCGCTCCTGGCTGCCCCGGTCCCACGGGCGGAGCCGGCACGCGGGATCGACAGCCGCCGTTCGTCGAGCAGCACGGTTGCACCGGAGGGACCCTCCGGGTCGGGGACCTGCCCGTACCGGTCGGTCGGACCCTCCGGGTCGCCCACCTCCGGGTCGCCCACCTCCGGGTCGCCCACCTCCGGGTCGCCCACCTCCGGGCTGTCCGCTCCGCCGGGGCCCTCGGCTGGGCTTGGTCCCCCAAGCGGCGAACCGTCCGTTTCCGCCGTGGACCTGGACCTGGACCTGGACCTGGGCTGCGGCGTGCTGCCTGGGCCCACGTCTTGGCGGCCCTGACCGTCGGCATCCCCGTCGTCACCGGGCACCTGCTCGTCACTCCGTGCCCCGGCGCCGCCGAGCACCCGGTCGAGCGCCGTGGCGAGCTCGTCTTCGGCGATGCCCGGTGCCTCGAACGGGTCACGCCGACGACGATGCCCGAGGACGAGCGGCGCCACGCCACGGAGATGGTCGGGGGCGGCCGTGCTGGCTCCTTCCAGGCCGGCCAGGGCTCCGGCGGCTCGGCACAACGCGAGGTCGGCCCGCAAGCCCTGGGCACCGACCGCCACCGCCAGCTCGGCAGCCGCGGCCACCACCTCGTCGGCGCAAGGAACCGGGCGGGCAGAAGCCAGCGAGCGCCGGACCTCGTCGTCGGGAGATGGATCGAGCTCGCCGGCGGCGTCGAAGGCGAGCTGGCGGCGCACGATCTCGGCACGGACGACCGGATCGTCGGGCGCCTTGACGTCGACGGCCAGACCGAAGCGGTCGAGCAGCTGGGGACGCAGCTCCCCCTCTTCGGGGTTCATCGACCCGACCAGCACGAAGCGAGCGGGGTGGGCCTCGGAGAACCCGTCGCGCTCGACCCGATTGGTCCCCGAGACCGCCACGTCGAGCAGGACGTCCACCAGGTGGTCGGGCAGGAGGTTGACCTCGTCCACGTAGAGGACGCCCCCGTGAGCAGCGGCAAGCAGCCCGGGGCGGAACGCGTGCACGCGGTCCCCGAGCAGCGCTGCGACGTCGAGCGACCCGACGACGCGGTCCTCGCTGGCCCCGAGGGGGAGCTCGACGAACGGAGCGTCCCCGGGCAGCAACGCAGCCAGCCCTCGGGCGAGGGTCGTCTTTGCCGATCCCTTGTCGCCACGGAGGAGCACACCGCCGAGCCGGGGCTCGATGGCAGCCAGCAGCAGGGCCAGCTTGGCGTCGTCCTGCCCGACCACCGACGAGAACGGGAGATGGTCGGTCATCGCGACTCCTCCCACCCGTCGGCCTCGAGCAGTGCTCGTCGCAACATGTCGGCGGTGTCCCCGTCAGGCTTCCAGCGGTCCCGTTCCTCGGCCTCGAGCAGCCGCTCGACGATGGAACGCAGCGCCCAGGGGTTTGAGCGCTCGAAGAACTCGCGGTTCTCGGGGTCGGCCACGTACGCCTGAGCCACCCGCTCGTACATCCAGGGCTGACCGACGTGCGCCGTGACGTCGTAGCCGAACAGGTAGTCGACGGTGGCCGCCATCTCGAAGGCACCCTTGTAGCCGTGACGGCGCATGGCCTCCAACCACTTGGGGTTCACCACCCGGGTCCGGACGACCCGGGCCGCCTCCTCGGCCAGTGAGCGCACGAGGGGACGCTCCGGGTTGGCCGAGTCGCCGAACCACGCCTTGGGGTCACGTCCGGTGAGCGAGCGGATGGTGGCGACCATGCCACCGTGCTCCTGCAGGTAGTCGTCGGAGTCGAAGATGTCGTGCTCGCGGTTGTCCTGGTTCTTGACGGCGACGTCGATGGCAGCGAAGCGGCGCTGCATGGGCTCGACCGCCGGCACGCCGAACCCGTTCCTGCCGTACGACCAGCCCGACCAGGCCACGTAGACCGCGGCGAGGTCGTCGTCGGAACGCCAGTTGCGTCCTTCGAGGAGCGACAGGATGCCGACGCCGTAGCTACCCGGTGCCGGCCCGTAGACCCGGGGGTCCTCGGTGCCGTGGGCGCGCACGAAGTTCACCGAAGGCGGCTCGTCGAGGGTGGCAACCAGCTCGACGGCTTCGTCGAGCAGCTCGACCAGCGACGGGAACGCGTCACGAAAGAACCCCGAGATCCGCAACGTGACGTCGATGCGCGGACGTCCGAGCTCTGCCACGGGGACCACGTCGAGGCCGACGACGCGACGCGACCGTTCCTCCCACACCGGACGCACGCCGAGGAGGGCCAGCGCCTCGGCGACGTCGTCCCCCTGGGTCCGCATGGCGGCAGTGCCCCAGAGCACGAGCCCGACGGTCTGCGGGTAACGGCCTTCTTCCTCGAGGTGGCGCGCCAGCACGGCGTCCGCCAGCTTCGTCCCCACTTCCCACGAGAGCTCCGTCGGAAGGGCCTTGGGATCGACCGAGTAGAAATTCCTTCCAGTGGGCAGCACGTAGGCGCAGCCGCGGGTGAGCGCACCGCTCGGACCCGCCGGCACGTAGCGCCCGTCGAGACCGGCCAACAGGTTGGCGACCTCGTCACCGGCCCGGCGCAGGTTGGGGACCAACCACTCGCAGATCCAGGTGACGGTCACCGACGCTCCGACGGGCGGGACCCAACCCTCCGAAGCGGCGGCGACTACCACCGACCGGCACGCCTCCTCGATCCGGTCGAGGTTGCGCGGATCGTCAACGTCGAGACCGAGCTCGGACGCCACGAGCTGTCGCAGCGAGGGCACGCGCCCTTGCGGCAAGCGGGTGATCGCCAACACCAAGTCGACGAGGGCGGTGTCGTCCGGCGCCGCACCGAGGACGTGGAGACCGCCACGGATCTGCGCGTCCTTGAGCGTGCACAGGTACCCGTCGACGGCCAGCACGACGTCGTCGAAGCCGTCGTCCATCGGGACAGCCGACAGTCCGAGGTCCTGGTCGATGCTGCTGTCGCGCAGCAGCGCCCAGATGCGCTCCCGGAGCGCAGGGAGCTTGGTGGGGTCGAGCGACTGCAGCTGGGCGTACTCGTCGAAGAGCTGTTCGAGCCGAGCCAGTTCGTCGTAGGTGTCGGCCCTGGTCATCGGCGGGAGCAGGTGGTCGATGACGACGGCGTGGCTCCGGCGCTTGGCCTGGGTGCCCTCCCCGGGGTCGTT
>JBMFXC010000025.1:7543-31165 GCA_049964655.1 Acidimicrobiales bacterium | reverse complement strand
GGGGAGACCGGGTCGGGTGGTTCGAAGACCCGAAAATCCACTACACCCTGCACGAGCGCGTGCCGATAGTGCCGATATGGGCTTCGACGAGCTGTCTACCCTGCTGTGGCAGGAACGCGGCGTGCTCGAACTGCTGGGCTTCAAGCTGGCCGAGGAGCACTTGATCCTGGCTGCCGGGCACCACGCCTGGCTACCTCGTGCCACGGCCGAGGTCGAGCAGGTGGTCGACTTGTTGGCCGCGGCCGACGCCAAGCGTGAGCACGCGGTCGCCGAGCTGGCCGACGAGCTCGGCCTCGACGCCACCCCGACGCTCGCCGACCTCGCCGCAGCGGCGCCCGAGCCGTGGGGCGAGCTGCTGGCCGGGCACCGCCAGGCGATGCTCGCGCACTTCGCCCACATCGAACAGGTGTCGGCGGCCAACCGCGAGATCCTGGCCCGGCGCGTGGCCGCCACCGCCGACGCGCTCGCCTACCTCGGCGCCCAGCCGGGGGTCGGCTACCGGCGCGACGGCTCGCCCCCATCCGCCCGCGGCGATGCCCGCCTGGTCAACGCCACGGCGTAGCGGGGAGCGTCGTCGTGGGAGAGCTTGGCCTCAACATCGCTGGCACCGGGTTGCAGGCCGCCCGAGACGGCATGGATGCGGTGGCTCAGAACTTGGCCAACGCCAACACACCGGGGTTCGTCTCGGAGCAGGCGCAGATCACCGCGTCGCCGACCACCGACCCGCTCGGCATCGGCAGCGGTGCCTACGTGAACGGCGTGGCCCAGGCCTCCGACGCCGTGCTCGCTGCCGACAACCTGGCGGCGTCGGCCTCGTCGGCCTCGTCGGCGGCGCTCCAGCAGACGCTTAGCACGGTGCAGGCGATCTTCCCCGAGCCCGGGTCGTCGGGGCTGGCATCGCAGCTGTCGACGTTCTGGTCGTCGTGGGACTCGATCGCCACCAACCCGTCGTTGATCGCGCCGCGCACCGAAGTGGTCAACCAGGCACAGGACCTCGCTTCGACCCTGAACCAGGAGTATGCCCAGCTCTCCCAGACGGCTACCAACACCAACACCCAGATCGCCTCGGTGACCTCGGAGGTCAACACCCTCTTCAGCCAGGTGGCGTCGCTCAACCAGTCGATCGTGTCGTCGATCGCCTCGGGCTCGCAGCCGAACGCGTTGATCGACCAACGCAACAACCTGGTGAACCAGCTCGGTCAGGACATCGGCGTCACCACCCGCGCCCAGGCCAACGGTGCCCTCGACGTCTACGTCGGTGGGTTCGCCATGGTGCAGGGGAACACGGCCGACTCCCTGGCCGTCAAGACGAGCGGTGCCCCGCCTACCACGTCGCTGGTGTCCACCATGGCGGGGCTGGCGGTGCCGGTGAGCGGTGGCACGATTGCCGGACTGCTCACGGCCGTCAACACCAAGATCCCCCAGTACCAGAGCCAGCTCGACACGGTGGCCACCAACCTCGCCAACACCGTCAACACGCAGCTCGGTGTTGGTTGGGACGCCAACGCCAACACGGATGTCCCAGCCGGGACGGGCGTCGGCCCGGACGGCTCCGCTCCGCTGTTCACCATCCCGGCCGGCTCGACCGGCGCGGCTGCCGATATTGGCGTCAACGCCGCCGTGGTCGCCAACCCGCAGCTGCTTGCTGCCGCGACCTCGTCGAGCTACGGGGCCAACGACGGCTCCAATGCCCAGGCCATGGCCGAGCTCGGGACGTCCCCGAGTGGCCCGGACCAGGCGTACCGGACGTTCATCACCAACCTTGGCTCCGACGTCCAGACCATCACCAGCCAGAGCCAGGCCCAGCAGTCGCTCAGTCAGTCGCTCCAGGCCGCCTACCAGTCGGTGGTCGGGGTCAACACCGACCAGCAGACCGTCGACATGCTCGCCTACCAGCAGGCCTACCAGGCGTCCGCCAAGGTGATCTCCACGGTCGATGCCATGGTGCAGTCCCTCTTGGCGGCGACGTGAGCACGCCGAGGCCCGCCATGGGTGGAGCCGCCGCCGGGGGCACCGGAGGCACGGAGGAAGGGGTGCGGCCATGACGAGCCTCCTCAGTGGGGTCGCGCTGCCGGCGATCGAGCTGACACCGTCGGTGATGAACCAACAGGCCATCACCAGCCTGACGAGCGACCAGACGTCGATTGCCCAGCTCGAGGAGCAGCTCTCGACGGGAAACCAGGTCAACCAGCCCTCCGACAACCCGGCCCAGACGTCGAACATCATGCAGCTCGACGCCGCCTTGACCCGGGCGAACACCTATGCCGCCAACGCCAGCGACGGCCTGGGGTGGCTGTCCACGGCGAATTCGACCATGAACGAGGTGATCAGCACCCTCCAGCAGGTCCGTCAGACCGTGCTGTCGATCAGCTCGGCGTCGCTGACCAACTCGCCGGCAGCGATCCAGGCGCTGGCCGACCAGGTGAACAGCGCCCAGCAGTCCCTGCTCAACCTGGCCAATACCTCTTATGACGGCCAGGCGATCTTCGCCGGGACGGGCAACGTGACCACCGCGTTCGACGCCGCAGGCACCTACGTGGGTGGCGGCTCGGCGCCAACGCGGACCGTGGCACCGGGCACCCAGGTCTCAATCAGCGCGACCGGGGACGCCATCTTCGGGACGGGAACCACCGGTCTGCTGTCGACGCAGCCGGGCAACCTCGGGGTGCTGGCCCAGCTCAGCCAGGACATCCAGACCAACACCAAGGCCTCGTTGGCCAACGCCATGGGCCCCGACCTGAAGAACCTCGACGCCGCCATCTCCAACGTCGAGAACCAGGCTGCCCAGCTGGGCGCCCAGTACCAGCAGCTGTCCTCGCTCAACCAGCAGGTGACCGCCAGCCAGGCCGCCATCAACAAGGAGCTGTCGGGGATCCAGAGCGTCAACCTCCCCCAGGCCATCACCAACCTGCAGCTCCAGCAGAACGACTACCAGACCGCCCTGTGGGCCACCTCGCAGCTCATTCAGCCCTCACTGGTGCAGTTCCTGAGCTGATGAGGACACCCCCGAACGACCAGACGAGCGAAGCGAGCCATCTCCGATGAACGAACTCCGAGTCACCCCGACGGCCACCATCGACCCGGACGAGCCGAACCTCGGCGGAGGGCTCGGGGCGCCCTTCTTCCCTGCCGAGGAGGGCGGCGCTCCGGTCGAGGTCACCTTCGCCACCGGCCTGCCCGGCTTCGACGACCTGCACCACTTCGTGGTCGAGCCGCTCGGGCCGGAGCTCGCGCCGTTCTGCCGCCTCCGCTGCCTCGACCGGGCCGGGGTCGAGTTCATCGTGGTGCCACCGGGACTGCTCTTCCCCGACTACTCGGTGGAGGTCGACGACGACCACGTCGCCCGGTTGGAGCTGGCCGCCGACGACGCCGTGGTGCTCACCATCGTGACCCTCGCCGACGGGGGTCGAGTCCCCACGGCCAATCTGCTCGGGCCGCTCGTGATCAACCGCCGGACGCGGGCTGCCGCCCAGGTCGTCCAGCACGGCTCGAGCTACGAGGTCGCCGTTCCCCTGGTGTCGGCTGGCGGGTGACCAGCACCGTCGGAAGGGTCCCTGGCTGACGCTGGGCTCGCGGGGTCCGTGGCCGGATCGGTGCCAGCGGGGTCCTCGGGGGCGGACGCCGGACCCGCACCGGGCTGGGGGCTCGCCGAGCGCCTGCGCTCGCCGAGATGGCCCCCCAGTGCTGCGGCTGCGGCGGCCAGCGCCTCGGGGGTCGGAGAAGCGGCCGACAGGTTGGCCTCCTGGATCGACTCGTAGACCTCCTGGCGGTGCACCTCGACGTCGCGTGGAGCGTCGATGCCGATCCTGACGTGGTCCCCGTGGACCTCGAGGACCGTGATGACGATGGTGTCACCGATCCGGATGCTCTCGTGGGACCGGCGGCTCAAGACCAGCACGGGCCGCCTCCTCTCCGACGTCGTCTCGGGCGAGTATACGAGGGAGGGGGCCGCCTTCCAGGGTCCCGTGCCCCAGCATGCGTCCCCGCTGCCGGCACGGCGGCAGCGGTGCAGCTCGCTGGTCGGGGCCGGGAGCCGGGGTCAGGCGCTGCCGGAGCCGGCCGTGGTCTGGCTCCCGTTCGAGTCGCCGGCCGTTCCCCCGGCAGAGGACGCACTGGTTGGGTTGTCCGGGCTGGCCGAGGGGCCACTCGCACTGGTCGGGCCACCGGCGACGGGGTGACCGGGCGGGACACCGGTTCGTCGGGCCAGCTCCCGTTCGAGCTGCCGCCGGTCGACGCTGTCCGCGTACCGGTCGAGGACCGACGTGATGAGCGCGCCGGCAACCCAACAGACGACGAGGGCGCCGAGGAAGCGCTCGAGCGCGGTGGTGGTGCTGACGGCGCCGTCCAGCACGCCAGGCAGCATGGGGCTGCACACCAGCACGGCCCCGGCGACCACCCACTCGGGCCGGCGTACGCCCACGGCCGTCAGCCTTCGACCAGTCCGGGGGTGCCCGCCCCACCTCTGGCGAGGAGGAGCTGTCCGACCAACACGGCGGCCCACAGGGCGGGCGTGGCCGGCTGGCCGTCGAGGGAGGCCACGGGGATGCCGAGCTCGAGGAGGCTGCCGGGAGTGGTCGAGCAGACGGCGTCGGCGACGGCCAGGGCATCGAGCCCGCCGAGCGCCTCGGCCCAGGCCGCGACGTCCTCGGCTTTGTGGGTCGCCGACACGACGCCCCATACCGCCGTAGGTACGAGGGCATCGAGGAGGTCGTGGCAGAAGGGGTCCGGTCGAGCCGACACGGGGGCGTCGAGGGCGACGACGGTGACCGTGCTCGTCCGACGGCGTTCGGCCATCAGTAGGTCGGCATCGTCCGGCCCGGTGACGAGCAGCCGTCGCTCGACACGCCGCCGGGGCCGCTTGGCTGCCGCGACGTGGACCTCGCCGGCCGAAGAACCGGCCTCCACGGCGAGCCGGCGGGCGAGCTCCCACGCTCGGTCGAGCTCGCCCGCCACCACCAGCAGGCGTCCGCTGCCGGAGGGCACGGGCGGTGCCGGCGGGAGGTCGTGGAGGGAGCGGGAGAGTGCCAGCTGGAGGTAGCCGGCGGCGTCCTCGGTGGTGGCGAGCGTGTCGAGGCAGGCGAGGACGTCGGGGGCAGGGAACATCGGCCCAGGGAGACCGAGCTCGGCGAGGGCACACGCGGTGGGACCATCCGGTACCCGGTGGTGGTGGTCGTCGGCGGCCGGAGCTGCCGGGCCGTTCCCGGTTGACATGACCGACGCCGAGCCGGATCGGACGAGCGCTGCACCACTACCTCGGTCGGTGCAGCCGAGCGTCGCCGCATCGGCGAAGGGATCGACCGCTCGTCGATGGTCGGCCGACGTCCCGGTCGCAGCGAGGGGGCCGTGGGCGGCGACCGGCGGGGCGGCGGGACCGTGACCGGTGGCGGCAGTCGAAGCGGCGGTCACGGCGGCATCGCCGGTGACCGCGCGCTCGGCACCGGAGAGCACATCGGTGCCAGCCGAAAAGGCGGTGTCGCGCGCGATCCCAGCCAGAAGCGAGGCGAACGAGGGTCGTGCCGTCGACGGCAGTGGCTCGTCAGAGGCCCCGGCGCCAGTGCTGGCGTCCACCCGATCGGCCGACTGCGCCGGGGCGGTGGCAGGCCCCGAGGTCGGACCGGTGGAGCGCCGCCCGGCGATGGCTGCCTCGACCGACGTGGCGACGGTCGTCGACGGTCCGGTCAGCGAGGAGCCGTTCGTCGTGGGGCCGGTCGTCGAGGGGCTGTTCGGCCACGATGCGAGCGCCGGCTCGCTGCTCAGCTCGACGACGTCTTCGGTGTCGTCGGCGAGCTCGGCGACCGACCGAGGCGAAGCCGTGCCCGGTGCTCTTGGCCCAGGGGCACTGCCGGAGGCACGAGGGGCGCGACCCCGGTCGTCGGCTGCCGGCTCGTCGTCGATCTCGACCGTCACCTCGAAGTGCTCGCGGGCGAAGAAGCCGGCCACGCCACCCTTGCGGACCCGGTCGGCCGTGACGATCCGACCGCCGGGTCCGGCCTCGGCGATGGCCTGCTCGAGGACCTCTTCGAGGTCAGGGCCGTCAAACTGCAGCGATCTCGTTGGCAAGGTGCACCGTCCCTATCCGTTCGAGCTGTACCTGAGGTCCGATCTCGTTCACGGCGAGCACGCCGAGGCGCGGCACGGGGCCGGCCAGGAGCCGATGAGCGGCCGGCCGGAGGCGTGACGAGCAGAGCAGCACCGGCCGCCGCCCCTGCTGCTCGGCCTGCTCGGCAAGGGCGCGCACCTGTTCGACCAGCGACTCGGCCTGCTTCGGGTCGATGGCCAACACCGTGCCCCGGTCGCCGGCCACCACCCCGTCGACGAGGGCTCGTTCGTCGACGGCGTCGATGGTGATGACGGCGAGCGTCCCCTCGGAGGCATACAGGGCGGTGATGGCCGGCCCGAGCGCGTCCCGGGCTGCTTCGAGCAGCGCGTCGGGGTCCTTCGAGGTCCGGGCTCGTTCGCTCACCGCCTCGGTGATGCGGCCGAGGTCGCGAATGGGGACCCCTTCGTCGAGCAGGTCGCACAGCACGTGCTGGAGCTCGCTCAGGCTCACCTGGGCGGCGGCCATCTCCTCGACCACCACCGGCTCACGCTCCTTGACGAGGTCGAGCAGGGTCCGGAGCTGCTGGGCGGACAGCAGGCGTCCGGCGTTGTCGGCGATCACCTCGCCGAGGTGCGTGGTGATGACCGAGGAACGGTCGACGACCGTGGCACCGGCCATGAGCGCCTGTTGGCGCAGCTCGGCGGGCACCCATTTGGCGGCCAGCCCGAAGACGGGCTCGACGGTCTCTTCGCCGGGGAGGCCCGAGAGCCCGTCGCCGATGGCCAGGAGGCGACCGGGTGGTGCCTGGCCACGGCCCACCTCCACGCCATGGAGCCGGATGGCATACGTGCCGGGCTCGAGGTCGAGGTTGTCGCGGGTGCGCACCGGAGGCACGATCAGGCCCAGGTCGCCGGCGACCTTGCGGCGCAGCCCCTTCACCCGTTCGAGGAGGTCGCCGCCTTTGCTCGCGTCCACCAGGTCGATGAGGTCGAGCGAGAGCTCGAGCTCGAGGGGGTCGACACGCACCTCGCCGGCCAGTAGCTGAGGGGCGTCGACGTCGGGCGTCTCGGGCTGCTCCTCGTCGGCCGGCGCCTCGGCAGCGGTCGTCTTGGCCAGGCGGCCGGAGAGGACGAAGAGGATGCCACCCACCACCAGGAAGGCGAGGTGGGGCAACCCCGGGATGAAGGCGAGCAGGAGGATCACGATGCTGGCGACCCGCACGGCCCGGTGCTGGCGCCGGACCTGGCCGACGACGTCGGTCCCGAAGTCGTCCTCGGTTGCCGCCCTGGTCACCACCAGGCCGGTCGAGATCGACAGGAGCAGGGCGGGGATCTGGGACACCAGGCCGTCGCCCACGCTGAGGAGGCTGTAGGTGTGCACGGCGGCGCTGGCCGACAGGTGCCGCTCGAGCATCCCGACGGCGAAGCCGCCGAGCAGGTTGATGGCGGTGATGACCACCGCGGCGATGGCATCGCCGCGGACGAACTTCGACGCGCCGTCCATGGCACCGTAGAAGTCGGCCTCGTTGGCGATCTCCTGGCGTCGCCGCCGTGCCTCGGCCTCGGTGATGAGCCCCGAATTGAGGTCGGCGTCGATGGCCATCTGCTTGCCAGGCATGGCGTCGAGGGTGAACCGGGCGGCGACCTCGGCCACCCGACCGGCACCGGCGGTGACCACGACGAACTGGATGACGATGAGGATGAGGAAGACGACCAGGCCCACCACCAGGGATCCGCCGACGACGAAGCTGCCGAAGGACTGGATGACGGTCCCGGCGTAGCCGTGGAGCAGCACCAGCCGGGTGGCGCTGACGTTCAAGGCCAGCCGGAACATGGTGGCCACCAACAGCAGCGAGGGGAAGACGGAGAAGTCGAGGGGCTTCTGGATGTGCATGCTCATGAGCAGCACGATCACCGCCCCGGCAATGTTGGCGCTGATCAGCACGTCGAGGATGAACGACGGCATGGGGACGATCAGCATGACCACGATGGCGACCACCCCGGCAGGGATGCCGATCATGCCGATGCGGTTTCGCCTCATCACACCTTCCGAACAGGTCCGACCGTCGTGTGGGTGGTCCGGGCCGGTCCGTGGCCGTCTGGTGCGAGCGCCGTCCCGTGGCGGCTCACTGGTGGACATCGGCCGGGTTGGCCGCGACCTTGAGCGCCGGGTCGGAGATCCGGTGCGATGCCGTCAGCGATCGGCTCGCTCCAGCAGCGCGTCGAAGCGGTAGTGCCGGGCGTAGTACGGCGGGGGCATCACCGACAGGTGGGCGTGCCAGCCGCACGTGGCGGCGAGGGAGCGGACCTGCTCCGCCGAGCGCCAGATGCCGATGGGGGCGTCGGGGTCGTCGAGACCCGCCTGCCAACCGGCTCGATCGCCGTAGAAGGCCGGTGCCCGGTCGCGGTCGGGGAGGTTGCCGAGCAGGACCCGTTGGACGCCGGTGAACCGCCGGGCCAGTGTCCCGAGCCACCGGCGGGCCGTCGTCTCCGGGAAGAACGAGAAGCTCCCGTAGCAGAGCACCTTGGTGAACCGCCCCGGGTCCGCTTCGGCCTCGGCGTGCTCGGCGGCGTCAGCCAGTACGAAGGTCACCCGGGGCGCGTCCTCGAAGTTGCGGCGTGCCACGTCGACCAGGTAGTCGGAGTGGTCGACGCCCACGACGTTCCGGCAGGCAGGCGCCAGCAGGTTGGTGAGGGCTCCGTTGCCGCAGGCCACGTCGAGGAGGTCGTCGTCGGCCCCGAGGTCGAGGAGGTTGCAGGCGGTATCGACGATGAGGCCGATCTGCTCGGCGGGCACCGGCTGGCCGTTCACCGTGCGGCGGACCTGTCCCCAGAAGTCGTCGGGTGGGAGCGTCTTCGGGTACTCGTGGTAGTCGGACGTGGTCGAAGCGGTCATGTGGCGGCCAGCTGGGGTTGTCGTGTCGCTGCCACCCGGTCGTCGACCACCGCCCAGGCGTCGGCGAGCGCAGCGAGGTAGGCGGAGGAGAGGTAGCGCCCCTCGGTACCGGGACCGGTGCCGAGGGCGACGAAACGCCCGAGCTCGGGGAGGTCGACCAGGTGCTCGCCGTAGGAGCGGTGGAGCTCGTCCAGGCCCGCCTCGCACACCTCGGCGGCGACGTAGCCCTGGTCGGTCGACCACCGCAGGAAGAGCTCCCACTCGAAGAGGCCAGCCGAGTAGAGAGGGCCGTTCGTGGCGCTGGCTTGGGAGGTGTGGAGCCGGAAGCACGACCCGTGACGGCCGATGGCGGCCATCCGGAAGCCGTGGAGGGCGAAGTTCACATAGAGGGCCACGTCGGTCAGGAAGCGCATGCGCATGCCGTCGAGCCCGAAGGGCTGGTCGATCGAAGCGAGAGTTTCGGCGTCGAGCAGGATGTTGCTCGGCTCACCGATGTGGTTGGCCCGCTCGGCGACGACGTGGTCGAACACGAGCCTTGCCGGGAAGGGCACGACCCGGTCGGGAGGGGCGACAAGCCCGCGATCTGTCACCCGCCCGTCCTCGTCGACGACGTAGCGGCCATGGAAGGCCAACGCGGCGCGCTGGTCTTGGGCAGCCGCGCACAGGAGCTCGAGGGAGCGAGGGAGCAGGAAGTCGTCGTCGAAGACGAACTTGAGGTAGCGCCCGGAGGCCCGTGAGATGAGGAAGTCGCGGTTCGCCCCCGGTTGCTGGCGGTCGGGATTGCGCTCGAAGCGGATCCTCCGGTCGTTCCACTTGGTGACGACCGAAGCGATGTCGTCGCCGTCCGAGTCGTCACCGATGATGAGCTCGAAGTCGGTGAAGCCCTGCCCCACGATGCTGGCGATGCACGTGTCGAGGTAGTGGGGGCGGAAGGCGGGGACGAGGACGGACACCAGCGGCACGGTCACGCTCCCCTCGGTCGGGCGTGAGCAGCGAGGGGTCGGTCGACAGAGGTGGTCGCTGCCGGGTCCCCGACGGGTGCGCCCTGGCCGCCGGGGCGTACCGAGGGCTCGCTCGGAGCCGTGACGACGGTCGCCGAGGTGAGGGCTCGGGCGACCTCGGCGGGGTCGTTCCACATCAGGACATCGAGGATGGACAAGTTGGGCTCGAAGGTAAAGGGCCCAGTGGCGTAGGTGAGCTCGGGTGGCTCGAGGAACTGGAGGGTGACGCCTCGCGCGGTGAACTCTGCCGTGCGGAACAGGTGAGCGCCACCGACCGGGTTGACGTAGGCATCGGCGCCGAGGGCGGACGCGATGGCCGGGGCCCAGCCGCCTGGGTGGTCGACCGGCTCGAGCGCGAGGTCGAGCTCGGAGCAGACGAGCGGCGAGCAAGCAAGACCGAGGTGCTCGCAGACGGCCACCAGGCCGGCCACGTCGAGGTCGGTGAGCGACGGGCGCCGGAGGGACCCGAACGTGCGGCGGACGAGGTCCTCGACGGCCCGCCACTGCGGAGCGTGGTGCCGGTAGTGGCTGAGCGCCCCGAGGACCGACTGCTCGGCGCGGTCTGGGTCGGCGAGCTCGACCTCGTGGACACGGACGGAGCGCGAGGAGCGCCGGACGGGGACCGTCACCCAGCACCATCCGGACCGGGGGGAGAGGACCCGGTTGCGGTTCATCCACGTCTTGGGCGTGTACTGGACGGTGTCGAAGACCACCCAGGTGTCCGAGGCGGCCACCAGCGCGAAGTACCCGGCGTAGGGGAAGAAGTAGGGCTGCATGATGCCGGCTCGCATGGTCAGGCTGCTTCCTCGACGTGGAGGCGCGGGGCGAACCGGTGGGCGGCTGCCACCAGCGAGCAGATCTGCTCGACAGCGGCGAGGTCCACCAGTGCGCCGATCGGTAGCTGGACGAGCGTGCGCGCCAGGTGGTCGGTGACCGGGAGCCGCAGGGCCCGGTTCCGGGGAGCGTCTCGGTAGGGGGGCAGGCGGTGGACCCCCGGTCGGAAGTACCGGCGGGCGACGACGTTCTCGGCGGCGAGCAGGCCGACGAGGGCGTCCCTGCTCATCCCGAAGGCCTCTTCGTCGACCTGGGCCACCAGATAGGGATAGGTGCTCTCGTCCGCGCCCGTCGGAGCGACGACGCGGATGCCGTCGATGCCGGCCAAGAAGTCGACGTAGGCGGCATGCAGGAGGGCGTTGGTGGCCACGTTGGCCGGGAGGTCCTCCAGGCTGAGCAGGGCGATCGCCGCCTGCGCCTCGGAGAACCGCCCGTTGCCGGTCAGCTCGACGGCGACCGGTTCTCCCGCCCCGTAGCTGCTGCGGATGTTGCGCAGGCGGGCGGCGAGCTCGTCGTCGTCGGTGCACACGCAGCCGCCCTCGGTGGCGCTCAGCGTCTTGGTGGCATGGAAGGAGAACACCTCGAGCGCACCGTGGCCTCCCAGGGGACGACCCTCGACGGACACGCCCGTGCCGTGGGCCGAGTCGAAGAGCAGTGTGAGACCCCGTTCGGCACACAGGGCCTCGAGGGCGCTCGGACCGCAGGTGCCGCCCCACAGGTTGACGCCGAGCACGGCGGAGACGTCGTCGTCGAGCACCGGTTCCACCGTGGCCGGCGTCAGTTGGTGCGTCACGGGGTCCACGTCGGCGAAGGCGACCTCCAGGCCTGCCCAGGTCATCGCCTGGGCCGTGGCCACGAAGGTGAAGCTGGGGACGACGACGGTTCCGGTCAGCCCGAGCGCCTTCGCCCCCATGACGAGCCCGAGCGTGGCATTCGTGACGGTGACCGCGTTGCGCACCTGGACGAGCTCGGCGAAGCGCCGTTCGAACGTCTGCGCGAGGGGTCCGTGGTTGGTGAACCAGCCGCGCTCGAAGATGCCCCGCATGGCGGCTTCGTACCGTTCCCACGAGGGGAAGTAGAGCTGCCCGACGGGAAGGGGGTGCTCGAAGGCGGGCACGCCGCCGAGGAGGGCGAAGTCCGATGGGGACCGCTTCAGCGTGCTCACGGGTGCGCACCTGCGACAGCCGGCGCCCCCGTCGAGTCGCCGCCGGCGAGGGCAACCGCGGCTCCGCTCGTGGCGAGGTACCGGAGCAGCCTGCCGATCGCTGCCACGTCGGTGAGTGACACCCGTGAGCCGGACGGCAGTAGGACGAACCGCTCGGCAAGTCGTTCGGTGACCGGCAGGGGACCGGCGACGGTCCGGTAGGCGGTCGGCCTCTGGTGGAGCGCCGGAGCGTAGTAGGCCCGGGCGAGGATGCCCTCGGCCTGGAGGAGCTCGAGGGTGAGGGCTCGCCTGAGCGGCCAGTCGTCGAGGAGCTCGACCACGATGTTCTTGCAGGAGGTCTGCTCGCTCTCGTCGAAGGCGAGCAGTCGGAGGCCGGGGATGCCGGCGAGGGCTCGACGGTAGGCGTGGTAGCGCCGACGGTGGTCGGCGACCTGCTCCTCGAGCTCGTCGAGGTTGGCCAGCGCCATCGCCGCGTGGACCTCGTTCAGCTTGGCGTTGATGCCGAAGTGCTCGACGTTGTCGTGCCCGTTGAAGCCGAAGCCGCGTTGGAGCGCCAGCTTGCCGGCCAGGTCGCCGTCGTCGGTGGTGAGGTAGCCGCCCTCGAAGCCGTTGACGAGCTTGCTGGCGTGGAGGGAGAACACCTCGGCGTTGCCGAAGGAGCCGACCTTGCGACCGTGGAAGGTCTCGTAGCAGGACTCGACACCGTCGACGAGGAGGGGAAGGTGGTGCGAGGTGGCCAGGTCCTCGAGGTCGTCGACGGCACAGCAGTTGACGATCGGGTGGACGGCGAGGACGACGGCGGTCTCCGGTCCGAGGCACGGCTCGACGGTCGACGCGTCGATCGCCAGGGTGCCGGGGTCCACGTCGCAGAAGCGGGGGACGAGGGAGGCCCACCGGGCCACGTCGGCCATGCGCCGGTAGGTCAGCGACGGGAGCACGACCTGGTCGCGACCGGGGAGCGCGAGGGCCCTGAGGGCGAGGACGAGCGCCCAGAAGCCACTGGCGAAGGTGACGCAGTGCTCGACGTCGTGGAGCTGGGCCAGTCGACGCTCCAGCTCGACGGAGAGCGGTCCGGTATTGGTGTAGCGGCGGGCGTCGTAGAAGCGACGCGAGTAGGCGAGGAAGCGCTCGACGTCGGGAGCGGCCAGGTTGGAGGCCGAGCGGGGCACGTCGAAGAGCGGGTGGCCACCGGCCAGCGCCAAGTCGGCGCCGCGGCGCGTCGCCGTCGTAGGAACCTCCGCCTCGAGGATCCGGTCGGGGCCGAGCGTCGTCATCGTGGCGAGGCGGTCGGGTGCCCGGCCACGGCGGCACGAGGGAGGTGGCGGTCGAGCACGGAGCCGAGCGCTTCGAGAATGGTGTCGACCGCCGCCGGGCCGTCGCTCGGTCCGACTTCCACCCACCCGTCGGCGGCATCGGCCAGCCGGCGCTGCCACGGGGCCAGCTCGCCATGCCCGGTGGTGCACACGACGAGCCGATGCTCCGCTGTCTCCCATTCGGGCAGCTCGGTGACGTCGATCAACGGGATCGTGCGGGGGAGCACGGCGACGAGCGTGGCCCCCGGGCGACCGAGCCGCGCGAGTGCCGTACCCCAGGCACCGGGTTCCAACGACGTCGTGACGACGGAGGTGCCGGCCTCGAGCAGCGCCGAGGTGAGCCTTCCTTCGACCCCGTCGCCGGTGAACGAACCGAGCACGGTGACCCGCTCCGCCGTCCCCTCGCCGCACCGGCAGCCGGAGCGGAACTCGTCCGACCGCGGTCCGCCGTCGACGACGACCCGGTCCGCCCACCGCCCGTGGAGCCAGCGGCGTCCACCGGCGGCCGCGGTCAGGCCCCCGGGCTCGGGCGCCGACCGGTGGTGGACGGCGCAGGCGTCGGGCCGGTAGACGACTCGCCAGCCGGCAGCGCGGAGCGACAGGCAGACGTCGACGTCTTCGTCCCCTGTCGGGGAGGTCTCGTCAAACCCCCCGACCGCCCAGAAGGCGTCGCGCCGGACGGCGAGCAGGGTGCTGCTGACGGCGGGGACCTCCTCGCGAACGAGGACGGCGGGATCGTCGCCGGCGCTCCTGACGCCACGACGGACAGCAGTGAGGGTGCCGTCGCCGCCGAGGACGAGGTCGGCGCCGGCGTGCTCCACCGTCCCGTCGGGGCAGAGCAGTCGGGCGCCGACCGCTCCCACCTCGAGGTGGCGGTCGAGCTCGTCGAGGAGCGGGTCGAGCCAGCCCGGCTGCACCTCGGCGTCGTTGTCGAGGAAGACGACCACGTCGCGAGTGCTGATCCGAGCCCCCTGGTTGCAGGCCACCGCGTAGCCGCGGTTGGTGTCGTTGCGCAGGACGGTGAGGACGGGGTTGGAGGGGTCGCCGCTCAGTGTGGCGGTGGCGTCCGTCGACCCGTTGTCGACGAGGACCACCTCGTAGGTGCCCGGTGCGGTGGTCGCCTGGATGGCCTGGAGGCAGCGGACCGTCTGCTCGGCCCGGTTCCAGCACGGGATGACGATGGTCACCGGCTGGCGTCCCCCGGGCAGGCTGGCCCCGTCGTGCACGGCAGTGCTCGGGGAGCGAGGGTCGTCGTTGGCGGCCCGTCCGGCTGGCGGCCTGTTCACGCCGTCCGGTTGTCGGGTGCCGGTGAGCTGGGTGGCGAAGCGTTCGGCGAGCGGCGGGCAGAGCGCGGCCACCTCGGTGGCGATGACGGCACGGTCGGCCGGCGTGGCAGCCGCCAGGGCGTTGCCGAAGGTGTCGCCCAGCCCCTCGTCTCCGAACAGGTGCACCGCCACGGCGGCGGCTCGGCAGCGATCGACGGGTGTTCGCCCCGGGTCGCTGGCGAGAGCGACGAGCGGGCAGGCCTGCCCGAGCCCCCGCGCCCGCAGGCGGGACGACCAGACGAGGGCCCGGTCGACGGCGAGGTGCGGTGCCAGGTTGGCCGCCGTGGCGAGGACCTCGAGGGGAACGTCGGCACCGTCGCCGGCGTCCGTGGCGGCGGCCTCGAGGACCTGGTCGGCGACGGTGGGGACCAGCTGGAGGACCTGGGCGAGGAACAGCGGGAGGTTGTCGGCGGGGATGGCCCGGGTCAGGTCGGTGAGGGGCCGACCGGCGCGCTCGAGGTACTCGACGAGGGTGCCGAGGTGGTCGTCGAGGACACCCCGGTCGCTCAGGCCGGCGAGCAGGGCGTCAGCTGCCTCGGAGAAGCGACCGAGCGCGACCAGGGAGTCGGCCCGCTTCTGGGCGAACATGGAGGGGTCGTACTCGAAGCCGTCGTCGTCGACCATGGGACCACTGAGCGCGGCGAGCAGTTCGAGGGCGCGCTCGTGCTCGCCGAGCTGGCGTCGGACGTTGGCTTCGAGCAGGTCGGCGAGGACCTGGCGCTCGCTGGCGGCCCGGAGGTCGCCGATCGCTTCGAGGGCCTCGTCGGTCCGTCCGAGGGCGGCCAGGGCGTCGACGACGGTGCGCAGGGCGAGCCGCCGGGTGATCGGGTTGGCGGTCTCGGCAGCGCCTCGGCGGCAGTACTCCAGGGCCTCCTCGGCCCGGCCGGCCGTCATGTAGGACCGCCCCAGGCTGGTGAGCGAGAAGCCGCGCTCCCAACCGTCGGAACGCTCGACCTCGGCCTCGGCCACCCGCAGGTTGCGGGCCGCCTTCTCGCGCTGGGCCATGGCCTGGTTGGTGTAGCCGGTGTGATGGATGCGGGCGAGGTCGAGACCGACCGTGGTGACGGGGCGGTGGTCCTTGCGCCCGGCCACCTGCTCGTGGAGGCGACCCGACCACTCGCACCGGGCCCGGCGGAAGAATCGGCAGGCCGAGTGGACGAACATGGCGCCCACGCCCGCGCCCGTGGCGTTATCGATGGTGACGCTGAAGCCGTCGACGTCGGGTGCGGTGCGGGCGAGCAGCTCGCGCAAGCCGGTCGGGTCGTCGCAGCGCAGCGTCTCGTCGGCGTCCAGCCAGGCGATCCACTCGCCGTGGCAGTGCTCGAGGGCGGCGTTGCGAGCCCGCGAGAAGTCGTCGTCCCAGTAGCCTTCGAGGACGATCGCACCCGCCTGGCGGGCCAGCTCGACGGTCCGGTCCGAGGACCCGGTGTCGTAGACGACGACCTCGTCGGCCACGCCGGCGAGCGAAGCGAGGCAACTCGGCAGGTTCTCCTCTTCGTCCTTGACGATCAGGCAGGCCGACACGAGCGGGAAGTCCCGTGCCGCGGTCCCTCCGAACTTCTCCTCGAACCGCCCCCGGTTGAGCTCCTGCTGGGCGAACCAGTCGACGTCGTTGACGTCGAAGGTGCGGTGCCCGGCGTGGTGGACGAAGCACTCGTGCGCCACCACGAGCTCCCAGCCGGCATCGGTGAGCCGCCGGCAGAGGTCGTCGTCCTCGAACCCTCCGACCTCATAGCCCTCGTCGAACCCACCGACGGTGCGGAACGCCTCGGTCCGCACCGCCAGGCAGAACCCGACCAGCCGGTCGGTCCGGGTGACCTGCCCGCGATGCTCCGACGCCCACGCCCGGGCGAACGCCCGTAGTCCGGCCCGGTCACCCGGGCCGTAGGTCACGCCCTCGGCCACCTGAGGGCCCGAGACGAAGTTCGAGCGGGGACCGGTGGCCCCGACCACCGGGTCGTCGAACGGCGCTACCAGCGGCTCGATCCATCGTCCGGTGAGCACGGTGTCGTTGTTCAAGAAGACGACGACGTCGTGACGGGCGAGCGCGGCACCCTGGTTGCACCCGGCAGCGAACCCCCGGTTCTCTTCGTTGGTCACGATCTCGACCCAGGGGAACAGGCGCAGCCGGGCGGGGGTGGCGTCCCGTGAGCCGTTGTCGACCACGATCACCTGGTCGTGCAGGCCCAGGGTGGGACGCAGCGACTCGAGGCAGGCCTGGGTCTCTTCCCAGGCGTTCCAGGCGAGGATGACGATGGAGACGGGCAGGCGTCCGGCCATGGCGGCTCTATCGGCACGGCGACCGGGTGAGTTGAACAGCCCTGGGTTGCCCGCGGTTGTCCTGGGTGGCGACGGAGCCTCTGGCGCTGTCGCCACGACCCGGTCTGGCAATCACAACGCAGTGTCAACTCGCCCTCAGGCCGTTCAGCGGCTCGGCAGGGGTGACGATGCACCTGTCGGAACCCGGCTGTTGCGGGGAGGCGACTCCCCGACGGCGACCGGGGACCACCGGAGTACGTCAAGCCCCAGGGACGGGGCCTCAGCCCATGGAGGAACGGATGTCTTCCCTTGTCGTGAACACCAACATCTCGGCGATCGACGCCTACAACAACCTGAACGCTACCGATCAGGCGATGGCGAAGTCGATCTCCCAACTGTCGTCGGGCTTGCAGATCCAGACCGCAGCCGACAACCCCGCGGGGTACGTCGTCTCGCAGGACCTGCTCTCGCAGTCCAACGGCTACCAGCAGGCCATCTCGAACGCCCAGAACGGCGTCTCGATGATCCAGACGGCGAGCGGTGCGCTCAACCAGATCTCGTCGATCCTGCAGACCATGGACTCCCTGGCCATCAACTCGGCCAACGGCGCGACCAACAGCACCCAGTCGCTGAGCGCCAACCAGCAGGAGTTCTTGGCGTTGCAGAACCAGATCGACCAGATCGCCAACACCACGTCGTTCGGTACCACCAACCTGCTCGACGGCACCTTCTCGGGGCAGGTGCTCCAGGTCGGCGCCTTCGACAACACCAACCAGCAGCTGGTCATCACCATCCAGGCCGCCACCACGGCGTCGCTCGGGGTGTCGTCCGCCTCGGTGGCCGTCAACACGGCCGCCTCGGCCGCCGCAGCCATCTCGGCCGTGCAGGCCGCCATCAACACGGTGGCTTCCATCGAGGCCAGCGTGGGCGCCACCCAGAACCAGCTGAACGCCATCGTGGCCAACCTGACGGTGGGCCAGCAGAACCTGCAGTCGGCCTACAGCGGCCTCGTCGACGTCAACTTCGCCCAGGCGACGTCGCAGTTCAGCACCGAGCAGATCCTGATGCAGTCGGGTGTCTCGATGCTGTCCCAGGCCCAGCAGGAGCCGTCCCTCGTCCTGAAGCTCCTGCAGTAAGGACGGAGCGCGGTGCGTCCCCGGAGGTGGTCCCGACCGCTTCCGGGGACGCCGTGCACCTGCCGCCCGGGGGCACGCCCGACCCGTCCTGCCGGACGGGTCGGGCCCTCGGGTCCGGCCCGTGGCCCAGGCACCCGCTCGGGCCCCCGCACCCCTAGGAGGATCCCGACATGACGATCTCCTCCGCCTCGTCGTCGCCGTACTCGTCGACTGCCGGCACGCCGCCGATCATCGACAACGGGCTCATCTCGGGGCTGAACACCCAGGCGATCATCCAGGCGATGATGCAGAGCTACGAGCAGCCCATCACCGACCTCAAGAACCAGCAGGCCACCCTCGACACCCAGGCCAGCGACTACCAGGCGATCAACAAGGACCTCCTCGCCTTCCAACAGGCCGCCCAGGCGCTCTCGACGTCGAGCGACTGGGGAGCGCGCCAGGCGACCAGCTCGGACGCTTCGGCGGCGACGGCCACCGCCTCGTCGGGCACCCCGACCGGCTCGGTGTCCTTCAACGTGCTCTCCCTCGCCCAGGCGGACTCCCTCATCTCGTCGGGCTCGGTCGCCTCCACCTCCGACGTGGTGGACGCCAGCCCGTCCTTCCTGCTCGCCCAAGGCGGGGGACAGTACGGGTTGAGCGCGCTGTCGGCGGGATCGGGGCTCGCCCTCGGGGCCCACAGCGTCTCCGTCACCCAGGCGTCGGCCGCCGCCGACACGACGGGCACCGTGGCGCTCGGCAGCGAGACCTCGGGGATCACCGTCGGGTCCACCAACAACACGGTGGACGTGACGGTCAACGGCACCGCCTACACCCTGAGCCTGGCGGCCAGCCCGTCGGGTGGCTACTCGGGATCAGGGCTGCTCGCCGCCGTCAACAGCGCCATCTCGGCGGCGGGTGCCTCGGGAGTCCTCCAGGCCGGCTACAACGCCAGCGGCGACCTCGTGCTCGCCACCGTGTCGCAGGGGAGCAGTCAGAGCCTCCAGGTCACCGGGGGTACTGCCTTGTCCACCCTCGGCCTCGCCACCATGGCCAGCGCCTCGACCGGCACCGATGGCGTCATCACCGTCGACGGCACGGCGAACACCCTCACCACGGTCACCCCGGGGGCGGTCGACGCCCTCACTTCGGGAACCGGGGGAACGATCAACGCCACCATCGAGGCGTCGAGTGCCCAGGGAACGGTCACAAGCCCGCTGCTCTCGACGGGGTCCCTGACCGCCACCAACGTGTCGACGGGCAACGGCTCCCTCGCCGACCTGGTGAGCAACATCAACGCCGCCGGCACGGGCATCAGCGCCTCGGCCATCCAGACGAGCAGCGGGTCCTACGTCCTCCAGCTCACCTCCTCGACCACGGGGACGAACGCCAACCTGTCGGTCGACACCTCGGCGTTCGCCTCGTCCTCGCTCGGGACCCTCGACACGGCGACTGCCGGAGCGAACGCCGAGATCCAGCTCGGCGGGAGCGGCGGCTATACCCTCTCCTCGCAGAACGACACCTTTACCGGGCTGCTGCCGGGACTGTCGGTGCAGGTCGCCGCTACCACCACGTCGCCGGTGACGGTCACCGTCCAGCCCGACGCCAAGGCGACTGCCGCGTCCGTCGCCTCGATGGTCGACGCTGCCAACACGGTCCTCTCCGACATCCAGAAGTACGCCGGCTACAACGAGCAGACCAAGCAGGGCGGTCCGCTCATGGGGTCGCCGATGCTCGAGAACCTGAGCAACCAGATCCTCAGCGTGTTCGGGACGACGACGGGGACCTCCACGCTCGGCAATGCCGAGAACGTGGGCCTCACCCTCTCCAACGGTCAGTTGTCGTTCAACCAGTCGACGTTCGAGTCGGCCTTCTCGGCCAACCCGACCGGGGTAGCCGACCTGTTCACCCAGGGCGGCACCTTCTCTCCGTCCTCGTCGGCCTACACCGGCGACGTCTCCCTGTCGTACGCCTCGGCGACCACCCAACCGGGCAGCTACGCGGTGACCATCACCAACTCGGCCACCCAGGCGACCGACCTCGGGGCCGTGCTGAGCTCGGGGAGCGTGTCGGCGGCGGAGACGCTCACCATCGCCTCGGGCAGCACGAGCGTCAACTACGCGACGACGGCGGGGGAGAGCCTCTCCTCGATCGCCTCCGGGATCAACGCCGCCCTGGCCGGCGCCGGGTTGTCGCTCTCGGCCCAGGTCACTGACAACGGCCAGCAACTCGAGCTCACCTCGTCGGCCTACGGTAGTGCGGCGACGTTCTCCGTCACCTCGACGAACACGGCGTCGGGCACCACGGGTCTCGCCGGCTCGACGGCGGGCACACCGGCGACGTTCACCGGAACCGACGTGGCCGGCACCATCAACGGCGTCGCCGCCACGGGGTCCGGACAGTTCCTGAGCGCTCCCGCCTCGGACCCCACGCTCGCCGGGCTCTCCCTCGAGGTGACCGCGTCAGGGATCACCTCCTCGACCAACCTCGGCACCTTCACCTACCAACCAGGCATCGCCCAGGCCGCCGTCACGTTGTCCAACGCGATGACCGACCCGGTCACCGGAGCCATCACCACCATGGCCCAGGGACTCACCACCCAGGCGACCGGGCTCAACACCCAGATCTCCTTCGAGCAGATGTTGGCCAACCAAGAGCAGAAGTCGCTCCAGCAGGAGTTCGCCAACCTCGAGGTCACGCTCGGCACGCTGAAGAACCAGAGCGCGGCGCTGTCGAGCGCTTTGTCGCAGCTGTCGTGAGCACGACCTCGGGCAGGCAGGCGACAGGAAGGGGGGCCAGAGACGGCCTCAGGCACGGCGCCGTCCCCGCTTGCCACGAGGAACGCCGCGACCACCAGGGAAGCCACCAGCAGGCCAACCACCAGCAGGCCAACCACCAGCAGGCCAACCACCAGCAGGGAAGGGAGAAGCCATGGCGCGACCGGTCGTCCGGGCCGACGAGCTGAGGCAGCGGTACCTGCGGGAGGCGGTGCTCACGGCTTCGCCCGCCACGCGCCTCACCATGCTCTACGACCAGATGCTCCTCGACTTCCGGGTGGCCGACGACGGGTTCGATCGCGGCGACCTGAAGGCGGTCAACGACGCCCTGTGCAACGCCCAGGAGATCCTCCTTGCCCTCCAGGGGACCTTGCGGACGGACCTCTGGGCCGAGGCCGACCAGTTGGCCAAGCTGTACCTCTTCCTCCACCACCAGCTCGTCGAGGCCAACCTGAACAAGGACCGGGACCAGGCCCGACGGGTCGGCGAGGTGGTCGGCGACCTCGCCTCGGCGTGGCGCCAGGCGGCCGAGGCCGAGGCCGAGCGGACTGGCGAACCGGTCGCCACCGGGAGCACCGGGTGACCGGGACCGGCCTCGGGGCTGGTGGAGACGGCGCCGTCCAGGCGTGGGCGGCCGAGCTCGATGCCATGGAGGCCCATCTGGCCGATCAGCGTGCCGCCTTCGCCTCTCGAGGAGCGGCGGCACCGGCCGTGCGCCATCCGACGCCGCTCGAAGAGCTCGGTCCGCTCCCCGAGGAGCTGCGCGGGCGGGCCGAGGCGCTCCTTGCCGCCACCCGTGCCCTCGAAGGGTCCGTGGCCGAGGCCCGGGCCAGCCTGGTTGCCGCCGTCCGGTCTGCCGAGCGGACGGGCAGGCGGGCCGCCGCCTTCGTCGACGCCCAGGCGTGAGCGGTCACCCGGCACCGGCCGGGCGCTCGGCCGACCCCGGGGCGAGCCCCTCGAGAGGTCAAGCTGGTCTGCGAGCCACCACGGCGAGGTGGGCCTCGATCGAGCACTGCCCCTCGACGCGCTCGCCGGCGAAGACCTCGAGGCTGTCGTCGACCTCCTCGGCACCCAGGATGCCGGCCTCCACGATGGCGTCCCGGGCACTCCGCAGCCGCTGGAGGGCAAAGGCTCGGGCCGGGTCCTCTGGCGTCGAGGGACCGTGGACGGCCTGAGGGAGCACGACCACCGACACGACGGTGAACCCCGCCTGCTCGAGGAGCGTCGACAGCTTCCGTCCCACGAAGCGGTCCCCGCCTCGCAGCGCTTGCAGGTCGGCAAAGGCTCGTTGCAGGCGCCGGAAGGCGTCGGACGGTTCGGGGTAGGAGATCGACAGCCCGTCGTCGGCGTCGACCACGCACACGCCGCCACCGGGAGCGACCACCCGGTAGAGCTCGTCGGCGGCCCGGGCGGGATCGTCGAGGTGCTGGAAGAGGAGGCGGGCGGTCGCCAGGTCGAAGTGCCCGTCGTCCACCGGCAGGTCGTAGGCGTCGGCGATCCCGTAGGAGACGTGGCTGCCCGGGCGGAACCACCCCTTCGCCCCGACGTCCTCGGTGAGCGCCCGGGCCACCTCGAGGTTGGCGGGATCGCGGTCGAGGCCCACCACGGTGACCGGCACCATGCCGGCCAGCTCGATCGGGGTGGGGCCGAACCCGGTGCCGACGTCGAGCACCCGAGCCCCTTCGGCGACGCCCAGGGCACCCAGCAGCGCCCGTCGTGACGAGCCGGTCCCCAACGTCTGGACGAGCAACCACCGCTCGGGCAGCTCGGGGTGGTCGTTCAGG
This sequence comes from Acidimicrobiales bacterium, assembly GCA_049964655.1. Classification (GTDB taxonomy): domain Bacteria; phylum Actinomycetota; class Acidimicrobiia; order Acidimicrobiales; family RAAP-2; genus JAJZJT01. The sequence goes on along the minus strand of JBMFXC010000025.1, from coordinate 8,660 downwards.
TAGGAGAGGTACGTCTGGTCGACGGCGTCCCAGCGGAGGGAGGCGATCGGTGGGACGGTGGACACGAGTCGACCTCCTCGGGGCGTCCTTGACCGGACGCGCGGGACGTTTCGGGGCCGGTGGGCAGTAGACGGAAGCGATCGTAGGGCACGGCGCTCCCCCGTCCGGCCCGTTGGTGACGGCGGGTCCGAGCTGGAACCGCCGAGGAGGGCAGGCACGAGGCGGTCGTGCACCGCGGGCGGAGGGGGTCCGGTCGGGTGAGGCAGCGCGGCTTTATCACACGACGCACAATTCCGCGCAGAAGCTCGGGTGACGTAGGCCCGAATGCTCAAGGTCGTCTCCATGACGCCCGATAGAAACGGTGCCGGCAGGGACTGCCAGCGGACCGCCCAGGACGGGCACGAAGGAGGAGCGGGCACCGCCCGAACGGCCCCGCTCCCGACGTGACGTCGAGCGAGGTGGTTGCCGTGCCCGAGGGCATCGTTGGAGTCCTGAAGTTCGCCGTCGACAGCGTCTCGCTGGCACAGCAGGCGACGGCGAACAACATCGCCAACGAACAGACGCCGGGGTACACCGCGCAAGAGGTGCACTTCGAGCAGAGCCTCCGCCAGGCCCTCGCCTCGCCCACGGGCGGTACAGCGTCTGCCACCGTCTCCCCTTCGCCCGCCCTGCCTGCCAGCAACGGTAACAACGTCGACCTGCCCACGGAGCTGACCAACGCCACGCAGGAGACCATGCAGTACCAGACCATGGTCGACCTCCTGAACGCCCAGTTCCGGCTGGTGCAGGGCGCAACCGGAGGGAGCTTCCAGTGAGCTTGTTCGGGGCCATGCCCATCGCCCGCTCGGGGATCGACGCCGCCCAGACGTGGATCGACGCCATCGGCGGCAACATCGCCAACGCCAACGACGCCGTCTCACCCAACCAGGGAGCGTACGGGACCCAGTACGTGGTGGCCCAGCCGGTGCCGTCCACGCAACCCAACGGCGCCGGCCAGGGGGTGGTCGTCTCCCAGGTCCTCTCGGGCGCCACGACCGGCGAGCTCGCTTACCAGCCCGGCAACCCGCTGGCCAACGCCCAGGGCCAGGTCATCGGGATCGTGAGCGAGAAGACCGTG
>JBMFXC010000025.1:0-7533 GCA_049964655.1 Acidimicrobiales bacterium | reverse complement strand
GCTCGCTGAGGAAGGCGACCTGATCGCTTTCGGCCTCGGCCAGCAGCTCGTCGACCTGGTGATGGCCCAGACCAGCTACCAGGCAAACGTGGCCGTGGTGAACCAGGCCAAGGCCGCCTACCAGTCGGCGCTCACGCTGGGGTCCTGACACCGTGGCCATCCTCCCCATCCCGCCCACGCCCCCCACCCCGCCTGCTCCCCCGTCCGCGACGTCGACCGCGGCGGGGGCGTCGGGCGCAGCCGGTGGGTCGGGTGCCGCCTCGGGGTCGGCCGGGTTCTCCAACGCCATCCTGAACGCCGTCAACCAGCTCCAGCAGGTGCAGAACACGGCGTCCAGCCAGGCCGCCCAGGCCGCTGCCGGCCAGGGGAACATCTCTGACGCCATGATCGCCGCCAGCCAGGCGTCGCTCGACACGCAGGTGACCCAGGCCGTGGTGACGAAAGCGCTCGCCGCCTTCAACCAGATCATGGGGATGCAGTTCTGATGGCCCTGGTCGCCGCTGCCGACGTCGACCGCTGGAAGAGCAGTGCCCGACGGTTCGCCGACGGGTTCACCCCCGGCCAGAAGGTGGTCACCGTGGTGGCCATCGTCGCCGCCGTGGTGGGCGGGATGGTGTTCATGAGCCTGTCGGGCAAACCGACCTACTCGCCGCTGTTCACCAACCTCCAGCCGTCCGACGCGGCGGCCATCACGGCCAAGCTGGCCAGCGACAAGGTCCCCTACCAGCTCGAGAACGGTGGCTCCACCATCCTCGTTCCCCAGAACGAGGTCGACCAGGAGCGGATCAACATGGCCTCGGCCGGCCTGCCGGCCTCGAGCGCCAACGTCGGGCTTGGCATCCTCGACAAGGAAGGCATCACCACCTCCCAGCTGACCCAGCAGGCCGACTACCTCCGTGCTCTCCAGGGCGAGCTGCAGCAGACCATCGGCGCCATCAACGGCGTCACCGGCGTGCAGGTGAACCTGGCCATGCCGGCCAACAACACGTTTGCCCTCAACAACACCTCGCCGACGGGTGCCTCGGTGCTGGTCGACACGGCGCCGGGGCAGACCCTCTCGGGGGGCGAGGTGCAGGCGATCGTCCACCTGGTCGCCTCCTCGGTGCCCAACCTGTCCGCCTCCGAGGTGACGGTGGCCGACAACAACGGCGACCTGCTGGCCGGACCGGGCGTCGACACGTCGGCGGGCAGCAACAACAACGCCACCAGCGCCTTCGACACCGCCCAGCAGGCCAAGATCGCCGCCTACCTCCAGAGCGTGCTCGGCCCGAACAACGCCGACATCCAGGTCAATGCCCAGCTCGACTTCAACAAGGTGTCGACCACGACGAATGGCTTCCAGCTCGGCGCCAACAACACACCGGTCACCGTGCCCACCCAGACGCAGACCAGCACCCAGACGGCCACCGGCGGGGCGGCCGGCACCGGGGCCAACGGCGGTGGCGTCCTCGGCACGACCACGGCTCCAGCGGGCACCGGTACGGGCACCGGGAACTACACCAATTCGTCGTCGTCGACCCAGTACGCCGCCGGCACGGTCACCCAGACCAGCCAGACCGCTCCGGGGGGGGTGACCCGCCAGTCGATCGCCGTCCTGGTCAACGCCAAGAGCATGCCCAAGGGCGTGAGCCTCGCCACGCTCCAGCAGGGCGTGGCGGCGGCGGCCGGGCTCGACACGGCGAGAGGCGACACCTTGGTCATGAGCGCAGTGCCGTTCTCGACGGCCGCCCAGCAGGCGGCAAACAAGGCCGCGGCGGTCGCGGCGGCCGCACAGTCCAAGGCGAAGCTCTCCTCGATGGTCCGCACCGCAGTCGTCGCTCTGGCCATCCTGGCCGTGCTGTTCCTGCTGTGGCGCTCCGCCAAGAAGAACCGGGTTCCTCGCCGCACACCGGTGGTCCTGCCCCAGCAGCTCGCACAGCCGGTCGAGCCGCCCTCGCCCGCCCTGGACGCCACCACGCAGGTGCCGGCGGTGGGTGTCATGCCCCATCGGGCACCCGAGCTCAACGACGCGGTGAGCAACTTCATCGACTCCCAGCCCGACGAGGTCGCCGCTCTGCTACGGGCGTGGACCAAGGAGCGCCCGACCGGCGGGGCACCTGCCTCGGTCGGGCGGGCCTAGGGGCGGGCGATGGCGCAGACCCTGACCGGACCGCAGAAGGCGGCCACCGTGCTGGCCCAGATGGGCACCCAGCGTGCTGCCCAAGTGCTCAAGGCCATGAGCGAGACCGAGGTCGTGATGCTCATGACCGAGATGGCCCAGCTTCCCCAGCTCGACGCCGACGTCGTTTCCCAGGTGGTCAGCGAGTTCGTCAACGGCGTGACCGGCATGGTGGCGGTCTCCCAGGGCGGTGTGGACGCGGCCAAGCGCCTCCTGCGGGAACGGCTCGGTGCCGCGCGGGCCGACGAGATCATCGACCAGTTCGTTAGCTCGGGCGAGGGAGGCCCGCTGCTCTTCCTCCACCGGGTCGAAGCCGTCCAGGTGGCGGCCTTCCTCGCCGAGGAGCACCCGCAGACCGCCGCGGTGGTGCTCGTCCACCTTCCTTCCGACTACGCCGCCGAGGTGCTCGCCCACTTGGACGACCGGATGCGGGTGGACGTGGCCGAGCGGATCGCCACCATGGGGAGGATCGCTCCCGAGGTGGTGACCGACCTCGCCGCCGTGCTCGAGCGAAAGTTCGCCACGGCGCTGCAGTCGGGGGCGCAGGCTCGTCTGTCGAGCGGGGGCGTGCCCGCGCTGGTGGCCATCCTGTCCAACGCCGATCGCGCCTCGGAGAAGCAGATCCTCTCCGAGCTCGAGGCCATCGACCCCGAGACGGCCGAAAAGGTCCGCAACCAGCTGTTCGTCTTCGACGACGTGGTCGCCCTCGACGACCGGTCGCTCCAGCGGGTGCTGCGCAACGTGGTGCCGAAGGACCTGGCCATCGCCTTGAAGGGGGTGGACGAGGCGGTGCGGGAGAAGTTCCTGCGCAACCTGTCCGAACGTGCCGCCCAAGACCTGGTCGAGGAGATCGAGATCCTCGGCCCCACCCGTCTGTCGGCGGTCGAGGCGGCGCAGATGCAGCTGGTGAAGATCGTCCGCGAGATGGAGGAAGCGGGAGAGATCGTGCTGATGCGAGGAGACGATGACCTTGTTGTCTGAGCGGTCTGAGCGGTCTGAGCGGCTGCCGAGCCGGGACCTGTCACCGGAGAGGGCGCCCTCGCCCGTGGCCCGTGCCCGCGCCTCCCGCCGGGTGGGACGGGTCCTGAGGGGTGCCGCCGTCGAAGGGGCGCTCCCGGCGGTGCTCGGCGTGGACCCGGTGGTCGCTCGTCGCGCCAAGGACCCCGGCCCGTCACCGGCCGAACAGCTCGAGGAGGTCCGGCGCCAGGCGTTCGACGAGGGGTACCAGGCCGGTGTGGAGGCAGCCCGTCGTGAGGCCGAGGCGGCGAAGGCCGAGGCCGTACGTCGTGGGGCCGAAGCACTTCGCCAGGCGGCAGCCGCCATGGCGGCGGGCCGGGCCAACGCCATCGCCGTGGCGCAGCAGGACGCCACCGCGCTGGCCATCGAGCTCACCCGGACCCTCGTCGACCACGAGCTGTCCGTCTCCAAGGACGAGGTGTCGGCCACGGTCCGCCGCGCACTGGCGCTGACGTCCCCCGGCGAGGCCCTCGTGGTGCGCCTCCACCCCGACGAGGTGGTCGCTGCCGAGGTGCTGGCGCCGCTGGTGCCCGACTGCACGGTCACCGTGGTCGCCGACGCGACCGTCGAGCAAGGCGGGTGTGTGGTGGACGCCGGTCCCTGCCGGATCGACGCCCAGATCGAGCCGGCGCTCGACCGGGTCCGCTCGCTGCTGGCATCCCGTGGCGCCGGAGAAACGGACGCGCTCGACGGCGCAGAGGTCACCGATGCCGCAGAGGCTTCCGACGGCGCAGAGGCTTCTCGGGGCGTCGAGGGCGACTTGGCCGGGGTCGGTGCTGGACCTGACGACGTGGCGAGGTCGGCATGACCTGGTCGACCGAGCTGCTCGCTGCCGCACGCCAGGCGACGCTTCCCCGACGCACCGGCCGGGTGAGCCGACTGGTTGGCCTCCGGCTCGAAGTCGAGGGGATCGACGCCGCGGTCGGCGACGCCGTGCGGGTGTGGCGGGACGGCAGCGTGCTCGACGCCGAGGTGGTCGCCGTCCACGGAGACGGCCTGGCCTGCATGCCACTCGGCGAGCTGAAGGGTGTCCGCTACGGCGACCGCGTCGAGGCGACAGGGCGGCCCTTCACCGTGGAGGTGGGGGAGTGCCTGCTCGGGCGGGTCCTCGACGGGCTCGGACGGCCGATCGACGACGGACCGGTGCTGTCGGGAACCGAGCACGTGCTGATCGACGGTACGCCGCCCCACCCGCTGCGGCGCGAGATGATCGACCGACAGCTCAGCCTGGGCGTGCGGGCCGTCGACACGCTGGTTCCCTGCGGTCGCGGTCAGCGCCTCGGCATCTTCGCCGGTTCCGGCGTCGGCAAGTCGAGCCTGCTCTCGATGATCACCCGGGGGACCGACGCCCCGGTCGCCGTGCTCGCGCTGGTCGGCGAGCGTGGCCGCGAGGTCAACGAGTTCCTCCAGAACGACCTCGGCCCCGAGGGCCTCGCCCGTTCGGTGGTGGTGGTCGCCACCTCCGATGCCCCCGCCCTGGTCCGGATCCGCGCCGCTTTCACCGCGACCCGGATTGCCGAGTGGTTCCGCGACCGCGGGACCGACGTCGTCCTCATGATGGACAGCCTCACCCGCTTCGCCATGGCCCAGCGCGAGGTCGGGCTGTCGGCGGGCGAGCCGCCAGTCACTCGGGGGTACCCACCGTCGGTCTTCTCGCTCCTGCCCAAGTTGCTCGAGCGGGCGGGCGCCTCGGACCGGGGCTCGATCACTGGCTTGTACACCGTGCTGGTCGACGGCGACGACATGAACGAGCCGATCGCGGATGCCGCGCGGTCGATCCTCGACGGGCACATCGTCCTGTCGCGCCGGCTGGCCACCGCCGGCCACTTCCCGAGCATCGAGGTGCTCGAGTCGATCTCGAGGGTCGAGCCCGCCATCACCACGCCCGAGCAGCGGTCGCTCGCCCGCGAGCTGCGCCGACTGCTGGCCGCGGCCCGCGATGCCAAAGACCTGATCGAGATCGGCGCGTACGTGGCGGGCACCAATCCCACCGTTGACAGGGCTGTCGCGCTCACCGACTTCATCGAGGCGTTCCTGTGTCAGGACGTCCGCGACGTCCAGCCGGCCGACCGCTCGTGGTCCCTGCTGGCCGCCCTGCTCGGAGACCCCACCGGCACGCGTCCGACCGACGGGACGGCCAGCAGCTCCGCCGTGCTCGCCGGCAACGACGGCCGCGGCGGCCGCGACGGCACCGGTCGGCTCGGGGAGGTGGCATGAGCTCTCGCCGCTTCCGCCTGGCCACCGTGCTGCGCGTCCGGAAGGCCCAGGAGGACGAGGCTCGCGCCGAGCTGCTGCGGGCCAACCTCCGGCTCCGCGCTGCCCGCGAGGACCGCGAGCGCACGGCACTTCGCTACCGGACCCTGCCCGCGTCCGCCGGTCCGGTTCCCCGTGCCGTCTTCCTGCGGGAGCAGGCGGTCTCCTTCCTGGCCGCCTCCAGCGTGGCTGCTGCCGACCAGCAGGTGGCACGGGCCGCGACCGACGTCTCAGGTGCGTTCACCGCGTGGTCACGGGCGGCCCAGCGGGTCGAGGCACTCGAGCGCCTGGCCCAGCGGCGCCTCGAGGAGGCCCTGGCCGACGAGGCGCGGGTGGAGGCGTCGGCCGTCGACGACCTGGTGACGGCCCGGTGGACGGCAGAGGCTCTGGTGAGAGGCGTCAGCCGGGAGCGCGTCTCGTGACGGACGTCTCCGCGACCGCCGTCCTGCCAGCTGGCGTCCAGCAGGTCGCCGCGGCCGCCCAGACCTTCGCCGGGCTCGGCCCGCAGCTGGCCTCCGACGCGGCGTCGGGGAACTTCGCCGGCATGCTCACGGCGATCCAGGACGCCTTCGCCCAGCTCGACGGGCAGGCCCCCGCGGTGGCGTCGGATGGCACCGGCGTGCTCGGAACGGGTGCGATGACGACGGCGGGCTCGCTTGGAGGGGTGGGCGTCGGCGGAACGGCTGCTGTCGGACAGACGGTGACCGGCAGCCAGGTCGTCGCCGATGCCGCCCAGTACATCGGCGTGCCCTACCAGTGGGGAGGCACCAGCCCGGCGACCGGCTTCGACTGCTCGGGACTGGTCCAGCACGTCTACGCCGATCTGGGCATCTCCCTGCCCCGCACCAGCCAAGAGCAGGCGACCGTCGGGAGCCCCGTGGCCAGCTTGGCCGATGCCCGTCCGGGCGATCTTCTGTTCTTCGAGCCCGGTCCCGGCGGGCCCGGCCACGTCGGCATCTACATCGGCAACGGCAAGATGATCGACGCGCCGCACACGGGGACGACGGTGCAGGTCCAGTCGGTATGGACGGCGCCTTGCGCCATCCGTCAGATCGTCTCCTCGAGCGGACCGGTCGGGGTACCGGTGAGCGGTACCCCCGTTCCTGCCGTGACCGGAGCGTTGTCGCCGGCGACCGCCGCGGGGCTTGGCTCGCTCGGCGTCCCTGCCACGCTGGCGCCGCTCTTCTTGTCGGCCGGTGCCACCTACGGGGTCTCCCCCCAGTTACTGGCCGCGGTGGCCAAGGTCGAGTCGGGCTACGATCCCACGGCGGTGAGCTCGGCGGGGGCGCAGGGGCTCATGCAGCTCATGCCGTCGACGGCGAGCGGCCTCGGCGTCGACCCGTTCGACCCGGCACAGGCCGTCGACGGTGCGGCGCAGATCTTGGCGGGGAACCTGAAGGCGTTCGGCTCGGTCCCCCTCGCTCTGGCTGCTTACAACGCCGGGGCCGGGGCCGTCCAGAGCTACGGAGGGATCCCTCCGTACCCGGAGACCCAGACCTACGTCTCCACCATCATGGGACTGCTCGGAGGGAGCCCGTCGTGACTGCGTCCGTCGCTACCGTTACCGATCTCGCACCGGCGGTGCCCTCGGGGTCGAGCTCCTCGATCACCGATGCCCCCATGAGTGGGTCGAGCTTCCCCGACCTGCTCGGTGCGGCGACCGGCGGCCCGGCGGCACCCCTGGCGCCCGCTTCGGCCAGCGGGTACGGGTCGTCGGCACTGACACCGTCAGCGACCTCGGAACCGGTGCCAGCACCGGCACCGTCGGCGGCTGCCGCCGGCCAGGACGCCGCGCCTGTCCTCGCTTCCCCGGTGTCCGGTGACGCAGGGGCACCGACCGCCGACGGCGCCGCCCGAGCGAACCGCCAAGGAGCCGGCCACCCCACCGCGGCGAGCACAGCAGATGTCGCCACCGGACAGGCAGGTCCACCTCGGGCAGCTGGGCGGTCGAGCCAGGCCGGCCGCCACCACCGTGGGGAGCACCCGCAGAGCCACGCGGTGGCCGGTGGTGGCCACCAGGTGACCAGTGCCTCCGAGGCCCAGCTCGTGGCCCCAGGGGCGACCCCAGGGGCGACCCCAGGGGCGACCCCAGGGGCGACCCCAGG
>JBMFXC010000024.1:0-31219 GCA_049964655.1 Acidimicrobiales bacterium | reverse complement strand
CCCTTTTCGTCTCGTATGCTTCTTCCGTGCGCCCTCTGGTAGTCCTCCCGACCTACAACGAAGCGGTGAACATCGACCGCGTGCTTCGGTTGGTCCGCTCGTCGCTGCCGGAGGCGACGATCCTCGTCGTCGACGACGGCAGCCCGGACGGCACCGCCGACCTCGCCGAGAAGACCGGCGCCGACGTCGGAGGCATCGAGGTCCTCCGACGCCCGGCGAAGTCGGGGTTGGGAAGCGCCTATCGGGCCGGGTTCCGGTGGGGGCTGGCCCACGGGTTCGACGCCTGCATCGAGATGGACGCCGACCTCTCCCACGATCCTGCCGCGCTTCCCGCCCTGGTCGCCGCCCTGGACGAGGGCGCCGAAGTGGCGGTGGGCAGCCGCTACGTCCCCGGCGGGACGATCCCCAGCTGGTCGTGGCACCGACGGCTGCTGTCGCGAGGTGGCAACGTGTACGCCTCGGTGCTCTTGGGCCTGGGGGTTGCCGACTCGACGTCGGGGTTCCGGGCGTACCGGGACTCGGTCCTCCGACGCATCGAGCTCGACCGAGTTCGGGCGGACGGGTATGGCTTCCAGATCGAGATGACCTACCGGGCCCGCCAGGCGGGTGCGCCGATCGCCGAGGTGCCCATCAGTTTCGTGGACCGCGTCGACGGCGAGTCGAAGATGTCCCTCTTCATCGTGGTCGAGGCCTTGGCGCTGGTGACTTGGTGGGGGCTCGGCCGGCTGGTCTCCCCGGCGCGTCGGCGGGTGGGGCAGAGCTGACGGCGGCGACGACGGGGGAGGCCGACCCGTGACGCGGGCCAAAGCGAGGATCCTCGCCGTCGACGACGAGCGCTACATCACCGACCTGCTGGCGGCAGCGCTGCGGTTCGAGGGCTTCGACGTGGAGACGGCCGGCACCGGGACGTCGGCCCTCGAGGCGGCTCGTCGGTCTGGGTTCGACCTGATCGTCCTCGACGTCCTGTTGCCCGACCTCGAGGGCACCGATGTCTGCCGTCGGCTCCGTGAGGAAGGGATCGAGACACCAGTGCTCTTCCTCACTGCCCGGGACGCGCTGGAGGACAAGGTGGTAGGCCTCGGGCTCGGCGACGACTACGTGACCAAGCCCTTCGCTCTCGACGAGCTGGTTGCCCGGATGCGGGCGATCCTGCGCCGGACTCGGCCCGAGGAGGTGGTCGATGACGGCCGGATGCGCTTCTCGGACCTCGTGATGGACGAGCAGACCCACGAAGTGTGGCGTCACGGCGAACCCATCGACCTGACGGCGACCGAGTTCAACCTGTTGCGCTACCTGCTCCTCAATGCCCGACGGGTCCTGTCGAAGGCGGACATCCTCGACGCGGTGTGGGGCTTCGGGTTCGAGGGCGACGCCAACATCGTCGAGACGTACATCTCCTACCTTCGCAAGAAGATCGACTGCTACGAACCGCCGCTGGTCCACACCATCCGGCGGGTCGGCTACAGCCTGCGCGAGCCCCGACGCTGAGCAGCGCATGACGCTCCGACGGCGCCTCATCGCCACGATGATCGTCCTGGTGGCGACGGGCCTGGTGGCGGTGGACCTGCTCACCTCCAGCGCGCTGCGGTCGTACCTCTACGGCCGGGCAGACGACCAGCTCTCGGCGGCGACAGACACCGTGGTCGACTACCTCCACGCCGCAGCGGCCCACGGTCGACCGGTCACGGCCGCCGCTCTCGGCCAACGAGTCAGTGCCCAGGTCTACGTCGAGTTGCTCGACGGGTCGGGACGGGTCGTCGTGGTCCGACCGTCGGGTACGGGCGCCGCGGTCGACCCGGCTCCTCGCCTGCCGGCGCGCCTCCCGGTGCAGCCAACCGCCCGACGAGGCACCAGCCGCGGGAGCTACCGGCCCGACTCGTTCGCCATCGACGTCCCTTCCGTGGTGCGCCATGGTGCCGCCTACCGCCTGTTGGCCACTGCCGTCCCCGGTGGGACGCTGGTGGTGGCGTCTCAGCTCACCTCGTTGGACGCCACGTTGTCGTCGCTACGAACCATCGAGATCGGGGTGTCGGTCGGCGTCGTGGTGGCGCTCGGTGCGCTGCTCACCGTGCTCGTCCGCCGGGGGCTGAGACCGCTCGTGACCATGGCCGGGGACGCCGACGCCATCGCCGCCGGCGACCTGGCTCGACGCGTCTCGCCGACGGACCTGACCAGCGAGATCGGCAGGCTCGGTCGGGCCCTGAACGGGATGCTCGACGAGATCGAGGCAGCCTTCGCCCAACGCCGTCGCTCCGAGGAGCGGCTTCGGCGCTTCGTGGCCGACGCTTCCCACGAGTTGCGCACGCCGCTCACGACCATCCGTGGCTATGCGGAGCTCCTTCGTCGGGACGCGTTCGAGTCCGAGGAGGCCGCCGAGGTGGCCCTGGTCCGCATCGAGGACGAAGCAGCACGTATGGGCGTGCTGGTCGACGACCTCCTTACCCTGGCCCGGCTCGGCGAGGAGCCGGTCCCTGCCCAGGCGACGGTGGTCGATCTTGCCGCCATTGCGCGCGATGCGGTCGGAGACGCTCGACTGCTGGACCGCTCCCGCCCGGTCGCGCTCCACGGTCCCGACCGCGTCGAGGTCCGCGGCGACGAGGCTCGCGTGGGCAGGATCGTGCACAACCTCGTGCGCAACGCCGTCACCCACACGCCGCCGGGCACCGCGGTGGACGTCACCGTCGGCGTCGAAGACCCGTGGGGGGTCCTCTCCGTGAGCGACGCCGGGCCAGGGATCCCTCCGGACCAAGCGACCCGGATCTTCGACCGGTTCTACCGGGGAACGACGGCGCGGGGCGCCGGTGGCTCGGGGCTCGGCTTGTTCATCGTGGCAGCGCTGGCCCAAGCCCTCGGCGGGGCCGTCGGCGTCGACAGCGCGCCGGGTGCGGGGACGACCTTCACCGTCCGCCTGCCTCGCCCGCAGGCGGCCGCCTCGGGTCCGTCGACCACCGGCACGACGACGGGCACGGCTGGCACGACGACGGGCACGGGAGCAAAAGAAGCTGAGCCGGCGACGACGTCGACCGACCACGGCAGCGACAGCCCCGGGCGATGACGGCAGCGTCGCCGACTGGTCTGGCCGTGTGGGAACGCGGGACGGGCACGCCGGTCGTGCTGGTGCACGGGCAGCCGGGCTCGGCGAGGACGTGGGAGCCCGTGGTCCAACGGTTGCCCTCCGACCTGTGGGTGCTCGTCCCGGACCGGCCCGGCTACGGCCGCACGCTGCGGGCGGCGGGCGGGCTCGAGGAGAACGCCGCCGTCCTGGCCGGCGAGCTGGAAAGGCGCCGGGCCTCGCCGGCCGTGGTCGTGGGGCACAGCTACGGAGGCGGGATCGCCTTGTTGCTCGCTGCTCGCAGGCCGGAGCTGGTGGCGGGTCTCGTCCTCGTCGGCTCGATCGGCGGACGTGGGAGCGTGAACACCCTCGACCACCTGCTGGCCGTCCCGGGGGCCGGGGAAGCCCTGGCGGCTGCGGGGCTGGTCGCCACTCCGGCCCTGGCCACGTTGCGAAAGCTCGCCGTCGGCCTGACCGGCGGCCGCCGAATGCTTGCCGCCCGGCTCGCCTCGACCCTGCCCGACGGCGACCTGGTGGTGCCCGGGGGAGAGGTCGCCCGCACGGCCCGGAGCTTCGCCGTCGAACAGCGGGCGCTGGTGGTCGAAGCCGCACGGCTGGAGGGGGCGACCACGCAGGTGTCGGCACCCACGACCGTCGTCAGCGGAACGTGGGACACGGTGGTCCCGCCGAGCGCCCAGGCAGCACTGGCTCGGGCGGTGGACGGGGCTCGGTTGGTCCGCCTCGAAGGTGTCGGTCATTTCGTCGCCCGCGACGCACCGGACCTCCTGGCGGCGATCGTCGAAGAGGTGGCCCGCTCTGTCGCGGGTCGGGTGGACTGAGCTGCCTGGCCGGATCAGGCGGGTGCCGGCGCCGACACACCTGCGGGAGCGAGCGCGGCCAGCACCGCCCCCAGTTTGAGCTCGACTTCGGCCCGCTCGGTAGCGGCCACAGAGGCCGCCACCAGGCCGACCCCGGCACAGACCCGGGCCGTGTCGCCTGTCAGCAGGGCCGAGCGGATGCCGAGGACGAAGACGCCGTCGCCGTCGCCGTCGACGTAGCCGACTGGACCGGCGTAGGGACCGCGCGGCTCTGGTTCTGAGGCCGCGATCCGCTCGAGGGCGGCGGCGGAGGGAGCCCCAGCGACCGCCGGGGTCGGATGCAGCAGCCGGGTGAGCGTCACGACGTCGGGGGGGTGGTTTCCGGGCACGGCCTGGAGCCGACCGTGGAGATGCGTGCCCAGGTGGTCGACCGAGCGGAGGCGCACCACCTCGGGATGCTCGGGCACGGTGAGCGACCGGCACAACGGACCAAGCGCGCCGGCGATGGCCTCGACCACCAAACGGTGCTCCATGGTGTCCTTGGGTGAGGCGAGAAGCGCTTGCGGGTCGTCGCCGCGGGCGGCTGTCCCGGCGAGCGGCCAGCTCTCGACCGTCTCGCCATGCCGAGCCACCAGGAGCTCGGGGCTGGCGCCGACGAACCGACCTCCGGCGGCGGGCAGAACGAAGAGCGTGCAGGTCGGCTCGAGGTCGCGCCAGCGACGCAGCAGGTCGGTCACGTCGGGCGGCTGGCGGAAGGCCACGTCGACGTGGCGGGCCAGGACGACCTTGTCGAGGTCGCCTCTCCTGAGGGCAACGAGGGCCCTGTCGAGCGCGTCGTCGAAGTGGACCATGCCACCGACCGCGACGACGGTCGCCGGTTCGGTGGCTCGGTGCCGCGGCCGGTTGCCCTGAGCGGAACATCGGGCCAACCAGGCGTCGATGGCAGCGGGGTCGGGACGGGGCAGGGCCTGGGGCATGGGCTTGTCCGCGGCGGTGGTGATGGTGGTCCAGCGCGTGCCGTCGGCCTCCTCGACGTAGAGGAGCGCGGGCACGTGGAGCACCGCTGGCGCTCGTTCGAAGCCGAGGGCTCCAAAGGCCACGACCGGGTGACCGAACCGGCCGCGTCCGGCGCCGACCGACGGTGTGCCAACGTCCGCGTGGAGGAGCACCTGCCGGAGGTGGACGAGCACGGCGGCACCGTCCTCGTCCGGCCCGAGGGTGAGGTCGAACGCCGTACCGATCCCGACCATCCTGCGATGACCGTCGTCGAAGAGGATCCCGTCGGACCTGCCGACCAAGGCGGTGAGGTCCACCTCGGGCGTCGAGCGGGGAGCGAGCCACACCCGCACGGCCTGGTGCCCTGCGCCGGAGGGAAGTCCCCGACGTGAGTCGGTGGCGGTCACGGCTCCGGCGGCATCGGCGAAGCGCCTGAGGATGGCGTGCCGGGAGCCGAGCCGGTCGCAGCTGCCGAAGCGGACCGGGTGGCGGTCACGAGTTGGCTGGCTCCACCCAGCAGGGCGCGTCGGTTCACGCCGGAGAAGCCCGCCTGCACGAGGAGGGTCCGAAGGCGGTCCTCGTCGGGGAGGTAGGCGACCGAGCGAGGCAGGTACCGATAGGCCTCGGCATCGGAGAGCAGGGCGCCGATGACCGGGACGGCGCGTGTGAACCACAGTCGGTGGCCCAGGCGCAGTGGGGCCCAGGTCGGTTCTGACACCTCGAGCAGGCTGAGGCGACCGGACGGCTTGAGGACGCGGGCGAGCTCAGCCAGCACCGCTTCGAGGTCGGTCACGTTGCGGAGCGCGTAGCCGCAGGTGACGCCGGCGACCGACCCGGTGGCAACCGGGAGCCGAGCAGCGTCGGCCTGCACGAGCGGCTCACCGCTGGTGTTGGCTGCCAGCATCCCCCACGACAGGTCCACGCCGACGGGTGCCATGCCCTGGTGAGCCAGCTCGCGGAGGAAATCTCCGGTGCCGCAGGCGACGTCGAGGACGGTCGAGCCGGCCGGCAGGCCCAGGGAGCGACACGCTCGTCGACGCCAGCGCACGTCGAGCCCGAAGGTCATCACCCGGTTGACCAGGTCGTACCGAGGGGCAATGGTGTCGAACATCGAACGGACGAGGGCCGTCTTGTCGGCTCCGGTGGGCAACGGCGGGTCGGAGAGACCTCGCCCGGCTGGCTGGGTGGCCCGGCTCACGAGCCGACTCGCGTCGAACCGGCGGGCACGAGGTCGCCCTGGTGCTCCTTGGGGTGCTCCTGTTCGATGTGCGACAGGGCGGCCCGCAGGAGCACGCGGGTGAAGTGGTGCCCGACGAGGGTGGTCACGGCAGAGAGCATGTCCGTGTAGGCCTCGACGAGCTCCGGCGGGTCGTCGCCAGCCAGCTGGGCGTGGCGTTCCTCGGCCCTGTCCGCATCGGTACCGACGGCGCGCAGCCTGCTCCGCACGTGGTTGGCGAAGAGGTCGACCGCGGCAGCGGCAACGGCCGCAGTGGCCTCGTGGTACCGACGGGCCAGCGCCAGCACGTCGTCATAGGGGACGCCGCGCTCGAGGATGGAGAGCCCGGCCCGCACGGCATCGACGTCCTCGTCGGTGAAGCGGTCCTCGCTCCCGAGGCGACGGGGGACCAGCAGACCCTCGGTGACCAGCGCCTGGAGGAGGCCGACCGGGACGCCCGTGCGGGCAGCGAGGTCCGGGAGCGTCAGCCCGCCCGACCGGTCCGGCCCATCGGCACCGCGTCCGGCCGAAAGCTCGGAGACAAGTGCCTGGTCGGCCGTGTCGAGCTCACCGTTGACCACCCGGGCGATCGCGGCCAGGGTGAAGCCGCGTTCGCGCAGCGCGCGCACCCGTTCGAGACGGGTCACGTGGTCGTCGTTGTAGTAGCCGAGGCGACCAACCCGACGCGGAGGCTCGAGCAGGCCCTTGCCTTGGTAGTAGCGGATGGTGTCGACGCTCATCCCGGTCCGACGGGCCAGCTCCTCCACGCGCAGTTCCACGCCCCTACTCTAGGAGTGGATGCTCGAACGGTGTGAGCAGGGGAAGGTCGGTGTGAGCAGGGCGCAGGGGGCTGCGCGTCGGAGGCAGGCTTGCGAACCGGCTCCCGTGTGCTGAAGGTCGGGCGGCCGCCAGACGGGCGGTCTCAGCGGTAGTAGCGGTAGACGACCTGGGCGACGCAGCTCGGCTTGGCCGCGCCTTCGACCTCGATCGTCACGTCGAGGGCCACCTGCATCCCTCCGTCGAAGGCGTCGACCGCGGCCACCGTGGCGCCGAGCCGCACGGAGCTGCCGACCGGCACGGGCGAAGGAAAGCGCACCCGGTTGCACCCGTAGTTGACGCCGAAGGTGGTCCCTTCGACGCGCAGGACCTCGCTGAGGAGGACGGGTGCCAGGGAGAGCGTCAGGTAGCCGTGGGCGATCGGCCCACCGAACGGCCCGGCCGCCGCCCGTACGGGATCGACGTGGATCCACTGGTGGTCCCCGGTGGCATCGGCGAAGAGGTCGACCTGGTCCTGGTCAACCCGGTGCCAAGTGCTGTAGCCGAGGTGCTGGCCGACGAGGGACGAGAAGGCGTCGAGGTCGCTGACGGTGGTGGTCATGAGCCGAGCGTACGGCAGGTAGGGATGCCCCACCAGGGGGTGGCCGGTTGTCCTGCACAGGCATGCCTACTGTCTCCGGTGAGTTCTCCCTCACCCGAGGGTCTTCCGTACCATCGCGGCATGGAGTACGAGCACCACCACCGGAACCTGCAGGGTGGCGGGGCGCGCGCCGCCGTCTTCGGCGTGAGCGACGGCCTCGTCTCCAACGTGGCGCTCGTGCTCGGCATCGCCGGCGCCCACTCGTCGGGGGGTGCCGTGCGCCTGGCCGGTCTGGCTGGCCTGATCGGCGGCGCGTTCTCGATGGCTGCCGGCGAGTACGTCTCGATGCGGGCCCAGTCGGAGCTCTTCGAGCGCGAACTGGCCGTCGAGCGCGAGGCCATCCGGCGGGAGCCCGAGGGCGAACGTGACGAGCTCGCCCTCATCTACCGTGACCGGGGGGTTGGGCCGCAGCTCGCCGACGCCCTTTCAGTCGAGATGATGCGCGATCCCGAGCTCGCCTTGCAGACCCATGCCCGTGAGGAGCTGGGCATCGACCCCGAGCGGACGGGGAACCCGCTCCAGGCTGCCGTCTCGTCGTTCCTCACCTTCGCCGTGGGGGCGCTCATCCCCCTCTTGCCATGGCTGTTCGTCCAGGGAGCGACAGCGGTCCTATGGTCGGTGGGCTTGGGTGGCGCTGCTTCGCTGTCTGTCGGAGCGGGGCTCTCCTACTTCACCGGACGGTCGTGGTGGTGGTCGGCCACCCGACAGCTCCTCGTGGCCGCGGCCGCCGCCGGGGTGACGACGCTCATCGGCCACGCCGTCGGGCACGGTCGCTGAGGCCGGCCGGGACCCCAGGAGCACACCGGTCACCACGGTCGCTCACTCCGCTGGCGCTGGCGCTGGCGTCGAGTTCGCTGGGTCGCTTGGTGGGTCGCTCGCCGAGAGGTGGCGCACGTAGCTGCGATCGGTATGGGCCAGAGAGAAGCCCAGCGAGCGGTAGAGGTGGAGGGCACCGTCGTTGGCCGCGTCGACGTAGAGCATGGCGGTACGCAGACCGGCGCGCTCCATCCGTTCGAGCCCGGCTAGGACGAGGGTCCGGCCGATGCCGCTGCCATGGGCGTCGGGGTCGACACCGATGACGTAGATCTCGCCGACCGGCGGGTCCTCTTCGTCGTGCACTCGTGTCCAGCACGATCCCACCAGACGGCCGTCGATCTCGCCGAGGAGGAGGTCGGCCGGATCGAACCATGCTTCGCCCTCCCGTTGGAGGAGGGTGGCCCTCGTCCACGCACCCTGCTCGGGATGGCCGGCGAAGGAGCGGTTGTTGACCGCTACCCAGGCATCCTCGTCGACGCCAGGACGAAACGCACGGATCACCAGGTCGTCACGGACGCGGGAGCGCAGTCGAAGCGGCCCCGGGAGCGGCGCCCGCAACTGGAACAGGGTTCGGTCGACGGCAAAGCCACACCTGGCTGCCGCGTCGTCGTCGACCTCGTCGGCGTCGTGCACCCACAAGCGCACCGGCATCCCGGTCGCCCCAGGTGCCGCTGCGACGACGTCGCCGAGGGCGGCCACCACCCGGGTGACGACCGTGCCCCGGCGGTCCTCGGCGGCCGGGGCCACGGCGACTTCGATCACCCGGCCCAGGCCGCCGCCGTCGGCAGGCCCGGCAACGCCGACGGCGTCGACGGCACCCTCCTCGGCGGACGCGGTGGCGACCGTGACGCCGACGGGGTGACGACCACCGAGCCAGCTGCCGAGCAGGCCGGCCACGTGCTCGCCGAAGGCAGGCCGGCCCCGTCGCCCCGCGACCTCGTCGAGGAGCCTGACGATCGCCGCGTCGAGGGCAGGGACGGACCGTTCGTGGACCTGCACCTCGACGGTCGGCTGCACCATGGACCAGGACGCTACCGGTAGTCTCCTCACCCGTGGCCCGACCCCGGAGCCCCCGTGGTCGGGCACGAGAGACGGATCGCCGCCTTGCCGTCCTCTACCCGGGGACGGCCCGAGAGCTCTGCGCGCTCGACTACCGGAACCCCTTCGAGCTGCTGGTCGCCACCATCCTCTCGGCGCAGTGCACGGACGCCCGGGTGAACGCCGTCACCCCACTCCTCTTTGCCCGCTACCCGGATGCCGAGGCGCTGGCTGGCGCCTCGCCGGACGACGTCGAGGCGCTGGTCCGTCCTACCGGCTTCTACCGGGCCAAGACGGCCAACCTCCTGGCCATGGCCGACGTCCTGGTCCGACAGTTCGGCGGAGACGTGCCCAGGCGACGCGAGGAGCTGGTCACCCTACCGGGCGTCGGGCGCAAGACGGCCAACGTGGTGCGCAGCGTGGCCTTCGGGCTCCCGGGTCTCCCCGTCGATACCCACGTGGGCAGGCTGTCGCGGCGGCTCGGGCTGACCCAGGCGACCGACCCGGAGGTCGTCGAGCGCGAGGTAGGGGCCCTGCTGCCGGCGCGCGACCATGGCGTCTTCAGCCTCCGCCTGATCCTCCACGGGCGGGCGGTCTGCCGGGCCAGACGGCCTCGTTGCGAGACGTGCGCCCTTGCCGACTACTGCCCGACCGCCGGGGTAGAGCCATGAAGTAGTTGCACAAGGGATGAAATAACACGACGACGTGGACGCCAGAAAAAAAATTCCCCGATTGATTGGAACACGCGACGAAAACGTGGTGTTCTAAGCATTACTCGGAACCGGTTCCCGCCACCTGGTTCCGTGGAGCGGTGCCCGGGATCCGCCGCCCGGCCCGCTCGCGCGAAGGCGCCCTTCGGGGCGCCTTCGCCGCGTCCGGGCTTCGGCACACTCCTCGGGGGAGTGCTCCACGTCGCGGACAGGCTCCACGTTCCCCTTTGATCGGGGCCTGGCGGTGGGGTCGGGGGGCTACCGTTGGGACATGGTGACCAAGCGCTCGGTGTCTCTTCCCGATGCCGTCGCCGCGGCCGTGGAGACAGCGGCAGCCGAAGACGGCGTGTCCTTCAGCGCCTGGCTGGCCGGGGCGGCCGACCGGCAGCTCCGGATCCGAGAGGGGCTCCGGGGCGTCGAGGCGTGGGAGGCCGAAGCAGGGTCGCTCACCGCCGAGGAGCTGGCCGAGGGCGAGGCGCTGCTGGCACGGCTGTTGGCCGGGTTCGGAGCACGCGTCCGACCTGGCGTCGCCGCCATGGTGCGTCCGGCCGTTGCCTCGGCGTCCAAGGTGCGGCGACGTTGACCGGGCCCGGTGCGCCAGGGCGACGGCCGGGGGAGGGCCGTGCCTCCCGTCGGGGGGTGGCCTTCGGCGCCGGTGCGCTCACCGCCGCCGCTCGAGGGGACCGGCGGGTGTGGGCCCTGCACCGTGCCGCACTGGCCCACGGTCTCGTACCCGTCGTCCCGGTGCAGGCGCTCGCCGAGGCGGCACGTGCCGTGGGCTCCTCTGCCGACTTCGAACGGTTCACCGTCGGGACCGAAGTGGAGGTGCTCGACCGCGAGCGGGCTCGGGTGATCGGGTCGCTCGCCGAGCAGGCGGGCACTGACAGCCTCGCCGGGGTTGCCGTCGTAGAGCTAGCGGCCCGGCGGGTGCTGGCAGTGGTCTCCGACCGTCCCCATCGGGCGGCTGAGGTGTCGGCCGCCCTCGGGCACGAGCTCGTGCTCCACCTGGTCTGAGACGGTCGCGCCAAGCCGATCGCCGACCGGGGCGGCCCCCGTCGGAGTGGGGCTCAGCGGGTCCCCGTCGTGGAGGTCAGGAGGCGTTGTAGACGACGGCCAGCGCCGGTCAGCGCCCGTTCGACGGCGAAGAGCTCGTGGGCGGTGTCCTCGTCGGCGGCATGCTGGGCCGCCTCGGCCTGCTCGGTGATCCGGCGAGCGACCTCGGCGAGGGCCGACGACAGGGACGAGAGCTCGGCGCGAGAGGTCATGGACAGATGATGGCACCGCCGGCAGTGCCGGAGCGCCCGGGTAGCATCACGGCGGCATGGACCTGACCCGTCTCGACCTCCGCGGCTTCTCCGGCTCGCCGGCCGACCTGCGCGCCGTCCTGCCGGCACCGGCCGACGTGCAGGAGCGGTCCGCCGAGTCGGTCGCTGCCATCCTCGCCGACGTGCGACTCCGGGGTGACGCCTCGCTACGGGAGCTCACCGTGCGGTTCGACGCCGTCGACCTGGACGAGCTCCGGGTGCCCGCGGCCGAGGTGGCGGCTGCCCCATCGCGCATCGCCCCCGAGGTGAGAGCGGCCCTGGTCACGGCGGCCGAGCGTATCGCCGACTACCACCGCCACGACCTGTCGCCGGATCCGGAGCCGTTCGTCTCCGGCGGGGTGACCGTGCGGGGCTTCTGGCGACCGGTCGAACGGGCCGGCTGCTATGCCCCGGGCGGGCGCGCTCGTTACCCCTCGACGGTCCTCATGTGCGCCGTCCCAGCGCGGGTGGCCGGGGTCGACGAGGTCGTGCTGTGCGTCCCCCCTGGGCCGGACGGGCGGGTCGACGACGTGTCGCTGGCCGCCGCCGCCATCGCCGAGGTCGACGCCGTGTTCAGTGTCGGAGGCGCCCAGGCCATCGGGGCCATGGCCTATGGCACCGAGTCGGTCCCCGCCGTCGACGTCATCGTCGGGCCGGGCAACCGTTTCGTCGCCGAGGCAAAGCGCCAGGTCTCCGGGGTGGTCGGGGTGGCCTCGGCGTTCGCCGGACCCTCCGAGGTGGTCGTGGTGGCCGGGCCGAGCACCTCGGCCCGCCTCGCCGCCGTCGACCTCGTGGTCCAGGCCGAGCACGGACCGGACGGCCTGGCCTGGCTGGTCACCTGGTCGGAGGAGGTCGCCGACGAGGTCGACCGCCTGGTGGCGGAGATCGTGGCGACCTCGCCACGGCGAGACGACCTGGCCACGACGCTGGCCAGCGGGGGCTATACCGTGCTCGTCGACGGGCCCGCCGAGGCGATCGCCGTGTCGAACGTCGTCGCCCCCGAGCACCTCGAGCTGCTCGTCGAGGACGCGGCCGACCTCCTCGGCTCGGTGCGCTCGGCGGGGGCTGTCTTCCTCGGCCCCGCGTCTCCGGCCAGCATGGGCGACTACCTCGCAGGCCCCAACCACGTCCTGCCCACCAACCGCACGGCCCGCTTTGCCAGCGCGCTCCGGGCCGACGACTTCCGCAAGCACGTGCACGCCGTGGAAGTCGGCGAGGAAGCCCTGGCCACCCTCGGCCCGTCGGTCGCCGTGCTGGCCGATGCCGAGGGGCTGCCGGCGCACGCCGCGTCGGTCCGGTGGCGGGTGGGCCGGTGAGGCCGGCGGTCCGCCCCGACCTCCGCCGGCTCTCCGGTTACCACTCCGCCCATGTCGACGTCGAGGTGCGGCTCAACACCAACGAGTCGCCCTTCGGCCCCCCTGAGGCCTTGCGGACCGAGCTGACCGCGGCGATCGCCCGGCTCGACCTCAACCGGTACCCGGACCGCGACGCCCATGCCCTGCGTCACGAGCTCGCCCGGCACCACGACGTCGCCGTCGAGCAGGTCTACTGCGCCAACGGCTCGAACGAGGTCCTCCAGTCGCTCCTGCTCGCGTATGGGGGGCCCGGGCGCACGGTGGCCGTGTTCGAGCCCACCTACCAGCTCCACGCCCACATCGCCCGGGTCACCGGTACGGACGTCGCCGTGGGTCAGCGCACCGACGACCATGCCCTCGACCTCGCCGAGGTGGCCCGCGTGGTCGCCGACTCCGAGCCGGTCGTGACGTTCCTCTGCTCGCCCAACAACCCCACCGGGCGGGCCGAGCCCGCCGAGGTGGTCGCCGCCGTCGCCGCTCTGGCTCCAGGACTGCTGGTGGTGGACGAGGCCTACGGCCAGTTCGCCCGCACCACGGCACTCGAGCGACTGAGGCACGAACGGCCCGAGGACGCCGCCACGGTGGTGGTCCGCACCTTCTCCAAGACGTGGTCGATGGCCGGCGTGCGGCTCGGGTACCTCGTCGGCCCCCCCGAGGTCGTCGAGGCCTGCGAAGCGGTCACCCTGCCCTACCACCTCGACGCGGTGAAGCAGGAGGCCGGACGGCTGGCACTGCGGTACACGGCCGAGATGGAAGCCCGGGTGGCCCTCCTCGTCGAAGAGCGTGGCCGTATCGCGGCCGGCCTCGGCTCCCTGCCCGTGGACACCTGGCCCTCGGATGCCAATTTCATCCTGTTCCGGCCACGGGAGCGGACGGCGTCGGCGGTGTGGCACGGGCTCGTCGAGCGTTCGGTCCTCGTGCGAGACTGTTCGACATGGCCGGGGCTCTCCGGCTGCCTCCGGGTCACCGTCGGGACGCCGGAGGAGAACGACCGGTTCCTCGAGGCCCTGGAGGCGTGCCTGCGATGACGACTGACACCACGGCGGCGACGCCGAACGCGGCGACGCCGAACGCGGCGACGCCGAACGCACGCCGAGCGGCGCACGCCGAGCGGCGCACGCGCGAGACCTCGGTTGCCGTCTCGCTCGTCGTCGACGGCTCGGGGTCGGTGTCCGTCGACACCGGCCTGCCGTTCTTCGACCACATGCTGGCCCAGCTGGGCAAGCACGGCGGCTTCGACCTCGAGGTCCGAGCCTCGGGAGATCTCGAGGTGGACGCACATCACACGGTCGAGGACGTCGGCATCGTGCTCGGCCAGGCGTTCGCCGCGGCACTGGGAGACAAGGCGGGCATCAGGCGCTTCGCCTCCGTCGCCCTGCCGCTCGACGAGGCGCTCGTGGAGGTGGCAGTGGACTGTTCGGGCCGTCCGTTCCTCGCCTACGACGTCCCCTTGGGTCCCGAGGTCCTCCCGCTCGGGTCGCCACCCTTCGACCCGCAGCTGGCCGAGGAGTTCTGGCGAGCCTTCGCCACCGCGAGCGGGCTCACCCTGCACCTGCTCCGCCGCAGCGGGAAGAACGCTCATCACGTGATCGAGGCTTCGTTCAAGGCGGTGGCCCGAGCCCTGGCGGACGCCGTTCGTCGCGAGGGAACGGGCGTCCCGTCCACCAAGGGGACCTTGTGAGCCGGGCCGCCGCCCGGGCGGGCGGGACGGTCGGAGGGCAGATCCGGTCGTGATCGCCGTCCTCGACTACGGCATCGGCAACCTCGCCTCGGCCGTCAAGGCGTTCGTCCACCTGGGCGTCGACGCTCGGCTGGTGGCCGATCCGGACGAGGCGGTGGGCGCGGACGGTGTGGTGCTGCCCGGGGTCGGCGCCTTCGGGCCCTGCATCCGATCGCTGCGGCAGTCCGGCCTCGACCGCGTTGCCCTGCACGCGGCGGAGGAGGGTGTTCCGTTCTTGGGGATCTGCGTCGGGTTCCAGATGCTCTTCTCCGGTTCCGAGGAGGAGCCGGCCGAAGCCGGGCTCGGCCTCCTCGACGGCAGCGTGCGACGCCTCGCTACCGAGTGCAAGCTGCCTCAGATGCAGTGGAACCAGCTCGATCCGGTGGTTGCCGAGGCAGGCATGCTGGCGGGCCTCCCGGTGCGGCCTTGGATGTACTTCGTCCACTCCTACGCCCCCGAGCCGTCGGCGGACACCGTGGCGACCTGCGAGTACGGCGGGACGGTCGTCGCCGCCGCCGCCCGAGGGAACTTGTGGGGGACGCAGTTCCATCCGGAGAAGTCGGGCGCCGCCGGGCTTGCCCTGCTGGCGAACTTCGCCGCCGTGGCCGGCGGGACGAGGCGGGCGGGGGTGGCAGGGCCGACGTCCGACCCGGGGAAGGTGGCGTGATGGACCTCTACTGCGCCATCGACGTCCGTGCCGGCGCCGCCGTCCGCCTGACCCAGGGGGACTTCGGTCGCCAGCAGACCTACGGCGACCCGCTCGATTTGGCCCGGCGGTTCGTCGCCGGTGGTGCGCCCTGGCTCCACGTCGTCGACCTCGACGCTGCCCGGGAAGGCCGCCCGGTCAACCGAGAGGTGGTCCTCTCCATCGCCGGTGCCGTCGACGTGCCGGTGCAGAGCGGCGGCGGTGTGCGTTCGGCGGACGACGTCGAGGAGCTGCTCGCCGGTGGGGTCGCCCGGGTGGTGATGGGCACGACTGCCCTCGAGCGGCCCGAGGTCTTGCGGGCCGCCGCCGAGCGCCATCCCGGGCGGGTCGCCCTGGGGCTCGACTATCGCGTCGGCGTGGACGGCAGCGCCGAGGTGGCGGTGCACGGCTGGGAGCGGGGGAGTGGCCGGCGGATGGCCGAGGTCGTCGCCTCCTTCGCCGGATCACCGCTCGGGGCTGTTGTGGCGACCGGCATCGACCGAGACGGCACGCTCGAAGGTCCCGACCTGGCGGGGCTCGCCGCCGTGCTCGGAGCCACGGACCTGCCGGTGATCGCCTCGGGTGGCGTGGGGAGCGTGGCCGACCTGGCCTCCCTGGCATCCCTCGTCGTCGAGACAGGACTGCCTGCGGCACCGGGTGGGCAACCGGGCAGTCCGTCGGGCTCGCCCGGAGACGGGTCGCGCCGGCTTGCCGGGGTGGTCGTCGGCAAAGCGCTGGTCGAGGGTCGCCTGGACGTGGCCGAGGGAGTTCGTGCATGCGCACCGTCCGGGTGATCCCCTGCCTCGACGTCGACGGCGGGCGCGTGGTGAAGGGCGTGCGCTTCGTCGACCTAGTGGACGCCGGCGACCCGGTTGAGCTGGCGGCGCGCTACGACGCCGAAGGGGCCGACGAGATCGTCTTCCTCGACATCACCGCCTCGTCGGACCGACGAGCCACCATGGTCGAAGTGGTCGAGCGCACGGCCGCCGAGGTGTTCATTCCCCTGACCGTCGGAGGCGGGGTCCGCACCGTAGAGGACGCCCGTCGTCTCCTGCGGGCAGGGGCCGACAAGGTCGGCGTCAACACGGCCGCGGTCGAGCGTCCCGCGCTGGTCACCGAGTTGGCCGACGAGTTCGGGGCCCAGTGCGTGGTGGCCGCCGTCGACGCCCGGGCCGACCGGGATCGAGAGGGCTCCTGGCGGGTGTTCACCCACGGCGGACGAACGCCGACGGGGCTCGACGCCGTCGAGTGGGCGGCTCGGTGCGCGGAGGCGGGAGCCGGGGAGATCCTCCTCACGTCGATGGACCGCGACGGGACGCGCGACGGGTTCGACCTCGCACTCACCCGGGCGGTCTCCGACCGCTGCCCGGTCCCGGTCGTCGCCTCGGGCGGCGTCGGGACGCTCGACCACCTGGTCGAAGGAGCGGTCGAGGGCCACGCCCAGGCCGTGCTGGCGGCCTCCATCTTCCACCGGGGCGAGTACACCATTGCCGAGGCCAAGTCCCACCTTGCCGCCGCCGGGATCGCCGTCCGTCCTGTCGAGGCGGCGCGGTAGCCTGTCTTCGTGGCCACCCTGACGTCGACCGTCCCTGCTCCTGCCGACGACGGCCGCTCGGACGGGGCGCGGCACTCCATCACCGTCCTGTCCGACCGGGTGCTCGTGCAGATGCCACAGAGCGAAGGGGAACGTCGGTCGCGCGCCGGCATCCTGATCCCCGCCACCGCCCAGGTCTCTCGGCGCTTGTCGTGGGCCGAGGCCGTAGCGGTCGGTCCCCATGTGCGGACGGTCAAGGTCGGCGACAAGGTCCTCTTCAACCCGGAAGACCGCTTCGAGGTCGAGGTGCAGGGCGAGGAGTACAGCATCCTGCGCGAGCGGGACATCCACGCCGTGGCCACCGACCGGATCGACGGCGGCACCGGCCTGTACCTGTGACGGGGCAGGGGGAGGTGTTCCCGCCTCGACCGGGGCTCTGGCGCACGTCGGTGGTGGGCTGGTGACGACGGGAGCTGTCGTACCGGCCGCCCAACCGGCGACCAACGCGGCGGACGCCCCCGGAGCGGAGGGGTTCTGCCGCCTGGCTCGACGACACCGCATCGTGCCGGTCTGGCGCGAGCTGGTGGCCGACATCTCGACGCCGGTCGGGGTGTACCTGCAGCTGGTGGGAGCAGGGGACGAGCCGGGGTTCCTGCTCGAGTCGGTCGAGGGTGGGGAGCGGTGGGGCCGCTACTCCTTCGTGGGCCGCAGGCCACTGGCCACCCTTGTCGCCCGCGACTGCGTCGTCACGTCGACGGGCGTGCTCGACCTCGATGCGGCGACCGGTGGCCAGGTGTCAGGGGCGTCAGGCGTCCTCGACGCCGTGGCCGCCGTGCTCGAGGCGTTCGACGCTCCGCAGTTGCCGGGGCTGCCGCCCCTCCACGGGGGACTGGTTGGCTACCTCGGCTACGACGTGGTCCGAGAGGTCGAGGACCTCGGGGCACCGCCCCCCGACGACCTCGGTCACCCCGACGCGGTGCTCGTCGTGATCGGGCAGCTGGCGGCGTTCGACCACTGGCGCCAGCGGCTTGTCCTCGTGGACAACGTGCCGGTGGACCCGTCGTGGGACGACGACGAACGGCGTGCTGCCTACGTCGAGGCCGTCGCACGGCTCGACGAGCTGGCCGCCGCGTGCAGTCGGCCGGTGGCCGAAGCGCCTCGGCCCGCTCCCGTCCGCATCGGCGTCCCCGAGGACGTCGTGCGCTCGCTCAGCGAGGAGCGGTTCGCAGCAGCCGTCGACGCGGCCAAGGAGTACATCCAGGCTGGGGACATCTTCCAGGTCGTCCTCTCGCAACGCTTCGACCTGCCCGTCCTCGGGGTCGACCCGTTCGACGTCTACCGCGTCCTGCGCCTGGTCAACCCCAGTCCCTACCTGTACCACCTGCGACTCCCCGGGCTGACCGTCGTCGGGGCATCGCCCGAGCCACTCGTGCAGCTCCGGGACGGTGTGGTGACGTCGCGGCCGATCGCCGGTTCGCGCCCCCGGGGCGCCACGCCCGAGGCCGACCAGGCTCACGAGGCAGAGCTGCGCGCCGATCCCAAAGAGCTCGCCGAGCACGTGATGCTGGTCGACCTCGCCCGTAACGACCTCGGCCGGGTCGTCGCCTTCGGTACCGAGCGGGTCGACGAGATGCTGGCCGTCGAGCGCTACAGCCACATCATGCACCTGACCTCGCAGGTCTCGGGTCGGCTCGCCCCGGGCCGGGGACCAATCGACGTGCTGCGGGCCACCCTCCCGGCGGGCACGCTGTCGGGGGCACCGAAGGTCCGGGCCATGGAGATCATCGACGAGCTCGAGCCCACCCGCCGTGGCGTCTACGGCGGGGTGATCGGTTATCTCGACTTCTCGGGGAACCTCGACACGGCTATCGCCATCCGGACCATGACGGTCGGTGCCGACGGTCGGGCATCCGTGCAGGCGGGGGCGGGCATCGTGGCCGACAGCGACCCTTCGAGGGAGAACGCCGAGTGTGCCCACAAGGCGGCCGCGCTGCTGAGCGCCGTGGCGATGACCCGGGCACTGCTGCACCAGCCCGAAAGCCGGTGAGCAGCACTCCCGTGCCGGAGGAGGCTGGGCTCCTCGGCGGCGCCGCTGCCTGGCGGGCCCTCGAGGACGGGGCTGCTTTCGTGGCCGGGCGTGACGTCGTCCGAGTACACGGACCGGAGGCACGTTCCTACCTCCAGGGACAGTGCAGCCAAGACGTGGCTGGCCTGGCCGTCGGGAACGCAGCGTGGACGCTCGTGCTGACCCCGCAGGGCAAGGTCGAGGCCCTGGCTCGAGTGACGGCCACCGGCGACGACGAGCTGGTGCTCGACGTCGATGGCGGTGCCGGACCGTCGTTGGTGGCGCGTCTTCAGCGGTTCCTCCTGCGGACCAAGGTGGCGATCGAGCCGCTCGACTGGCGCGTGGTCAGTGTGCGGCGCCGGCGTGGTCCCGCCTCAGATGGCGACACCCCGGTCGAGCTCGCTGCCCCGCTCGGAGGCGTCGTGGTTCCCGTGACGTGGCCGGG
Source organism: Acidimicrobiales bacterium (assembly GCA_049964655.1). Classification (GTDB taxonomy): domain Bacteria; phylum Actinomycetota; class Acidimicrobiia; order Acidimicrobiales; family RAAP-2; genus JAJZJT01. Next base: position 12,048 of record JBMFXC010000024.1, on the reverse strand, counting down.
GTGGTCCGGGCTGGACCTGATGGGCCCCGCCCGACCGGGGGCAGGGGAGCGTTCGTGGGTGAGGGGTTCCCTGCCCTGGGTCGACCCGGCAGTCGCCGAGGTCGGTCGCATCGCGGCCGGTGTCCCTCGCGCCGGGGCCGAGGTCACGCAACGGGTCATCCCTGCCGAGCTGGGCGTCCTAGAGCAGACCGTGTCGTTCACGAAGGGGTGCTTCACCGGCCAGGAGCTGGTGGCACGTCTGGACGCCCGGGGGAACAAGGTCGCCCGGCACCTGTTGCGCCTGGTCATCGCCGCTTCCGTCGCCGATGGTCTCGACGTCGCTGCCCTTCCCGGCAGCACGGTGGTGGACGGGACCTCGACGGAGGTCGGTGCGGTCACGTCTGCAGGCGTCGTGCCTGGCTCGGGCGAGGTGGTCGCCCTCGCCTTCCTCCATCGCCGGGTCGAGGCGCCCACCGACGTCAGCGTCCTGGTGGAAGACGACCGGGGCACCAGGCCACTGCCGGCGACGGTCCGTTCGCTCCCACTCTGATCGGTCCGACGCGGCTCACCGGTCGTTCGTCGGCCCTCCCGAGGGGTGTGGCGGCAGGACGACCACCAGGCGGGTGCCCCGGCCTCCGGACACCGGGGACTCGGCCCGTACCCAACCGCCCAGAGCACCCACCAGCTCGGCGACGATGGCCAGGCCCAGTCCCGACCCGATCCGGCCGCTGCCGGCACGGTCGGAGGTGACGTGTCGCTCGAAGACGTGGGCAAGAGCGTCGGCGGCGATGCCCGGCCCGTCGTCGACGACCCAGAGCGCCCCGTCGACGCCGACCCCGACCTCGATGCGGGCGGTGGCGTACCGGGCCGCGTTCTCCACCAGGTTGGCGACGATCTGGGCCAGCCGGTCCGGGTCGGCCACCACCACCGGCCCGCGGTCCGGCACCGAGACGGCGAGGACCAATCCAGCCTCTTCGATGACGGGACGCTGTGCCTCGGCGGCCGTGCCCACCGCAACGGCCAGGTCGAGGGGGGCGAGCTTGAGCGTGAAGCGGTCGGCGTGGAGGCGGGCCAGGTCGAGGAGGTCGGCCACGAGCCGCCCGAGGCGCTCGGCTTCGGCCAGGATGATCGCCGCCGCGGCGGAGACGTCCTCCACCGTCCCGTCGGCCAGGCCCTCGGCATAGCCCCGGATCGACGTCAGCGGGGTGCGGAGCTCGTGCGAGACCGACAGCAGGAACTGACGTTCGTGGTCGCGAGCCCGGCGGAGGTCGTCGCTCATGTGGTTGATGGCGTCGGCGAGGGCGGTGACCTCGGGGTCGCCACGAGCGGGGACCGGGATGTTCACGCCGAGGTCGCGGGCGGCGATCCGACTGGTCGCCGCCACGGCGTCGTGGATGGGACGGGCGAACCGCCGGGCGAGGGCGGCTGCCGCGACGGCGGCAACGGCGAGCGAGGCCAGCCCGACGAGGAGGAAGTACTCGACGCCCTGAGCGGGGTCGTGGACCCGGCGGGTGAGGACCAGGACGGGTGTCGGGCTCGGAATGGTGGCGAGGGGTAGCGGCGCTGCCGTGTAGACGAGCGAGCCGGTGGAACCGGACGTCTGCATCCCGACGAGGAGGCGGCGGGGGTGCAGCTGGGCGGCGACGAGGCCCTGCGGTAGGGAACCGACGAGCACCCCGTCGGCGGTGAGATGGACGACCCGGAGCCCGGAAAAGGCCCCCGCTCGCCGCAGGACGAGCAGCTCTCGCCGAATCCCCGGTTGGGTCAGGGGACGGTCGGCCAGCGCCCGGGCGACGGAGCGGCCCTGGCCGGTGAGCTCGGACCGGGCCGTGGTGAGGGCGGCGTGGCGGACGAAGACGTAGCTACCTGCCCCGGCGAGCACCAGGGTGAGGACCACGAGGCCCAACATGGCCACGGTGAGGCGGCTCCTCACCGGAGCAACCGCGCCACCGAGGGCGGTGCCGAGAGGCCCCCGACCGGGGAGCCGCCGGTCATCCGAGCCGGTACCCCACGCCCCACACCGTGGCGAGCGGCAGCTCGGCACCCAGCTTCTTGCGGAGCTGGCGGACGTGGACATCGACCGTGCGCTCGTCACCGATCCAGCCAGCCCCCCAGACGGCATCGAGGAGCTGACGGCGACTGAGGGCCAGACCGAGGTTGGCGGCGAGGTGGGCCAAGAGGTCGAACTCACGGGCGGTCAGCGCGACGGGCTGCCCGGCCACGTGCACCTCGCGCCGGGCGGTGTCGACGGCGACGGCTCCCACCTCGAGCACCGGGGGGTGGAGGGCGTCGCGACTGGCGGCGGAGCGTCGGAGGATGGCCCGGACTCGAGCGACCAGCTCGCGCGGAGAGAAGGGCTTGGTGACGTAGTCGTCGGCACCGAGCTCGAGGCCCAGCACACGGTCGACCTCGTCGTCGCGCGCGCTGAGCACGAGGACCGGCACCGACGGTCGGCCGTCCCCGCCGGTAGCGACCAGGCGGCGGCAGACGTCGAAGCCGTCGAGCTCGCCCGGCAGGCCGATGTCGAGGACCACGATGACCGGGCGTTCTCGTTCGATGAGGGCGAGCCCGGTGCTCCCGTCGGCCGCTTCGAGGACCCGGAACCCGTCCCGTTGGAGGTAGAGCCCGACCAGGTCGGCGATGTGGGGGTCGTCCTCGATGACGACGACCGTCCCCGACGGCGTGCGCATGCCAGAGCTTGGCACGGATCTCCTTCGTCGAGCGGTCGCTGGCGGACGCGGGAGCACCCGGTGGTCCTGCCGAGCAGTAGGATCCAACCGATGCCGGCGTACCTCGAGACGATCTTGGACGCCCACCGCCGGCAGGCGGCAGAAGACCGGCGCGACCGTGACGAACTGGTCGACGCCGCGCTCCGGGTAGCGGCACAGCGACCCGGGCGGGGGTTCCGGGCTGCGCTTGCCCAGGGTGCCGCCCGTGACGGTGTGGCCGTGATCGCGGAGGTGAAGCGACGGTCGCCCTCCCGCGGCGACCTCGCTCCCGACCTCGAGCCTGCCGCCGTCGCCCGGGCATATGCAGCCGGGGGAGCAGCCTGCCTGTCCGTCCTCACCGACCAGGCGTTCTTCGGGGCCCAGCCCGGTGACCTTCCGGCCGCGCGCGGGGCGACCGACCTGCCGGTGCTCCGAAAGGACTTCACCGTGTCCGAAGCGGACGTCTGCGACGCCCGGCTGTTGGGCGCCGATGCCGTCTTGCTCATCGTGGCGGCGCTGAGCGACGAGGAGCTGGCCACCTGCTCCGAGCTGGCCCGGCGGCTCGACCTCGACGCGCTGGTCGAGGTCCACAGCGCTGTCGAGCTCTCCCGGGCCCAGGCCGTCGGCGCCACCTTGGTCGGCGTCAACCAACGCGACTTGGCGACCTTTGCCGTCGACCGCCATCTGGCGGCTTCGTTGGCCGACCGGATGGGGGACGACGTCGTGGCCGTGGCGGAGTCGGGGATCCGCGGGGCGGACGACGTCGCCGACCTCGTCGCCGTCGGCTACCACGGAGTGCTGGTCGGGGAGTCCCTGGTGGTCGCCGGTGACCGGAGCGGGGCCGTGGCATCCCTGGTGGCTGCCGGCCACCGCCAGCGAACCGCCACCTCGGAGCACCGGTGACGGCAACCGACGGGACGACCGGCGAGGAACGCCAGCTCTTCGTGAAGATCTGTGGTGTCACCAGCGAGGCCGACGCGCTCCTGGCGGTCGCCATGGGGGCAGACGCCGTGGGCTTCATCTTCGCTCCTTCGCCGCGCCAGATGGCCCCGCAGGCTGTCGCCGACATCGTCCGACGGCTTCCTCACGAGACGGTCGCCGTCGGCGTCTTCCGTGACGAGGCACCCCAGCGGGTCGTCGAGATCGCCAACCAGATCGGTCTCCATGCCGTCCAGCTGCACGGCATGGAGAGCGCCGAAGACACCCGGTGGATCGCCGAACGCGTGCCGTGGACGATCAAGGCGTTCCCGGCGGGCCACCCCTCGGTGGCCCGGTTCTCCGCGTATGGCGCTCGCACCCTCCTGCTCGACGGTGCCGAGCCGGGCTCCGGGTCGCTGTTCGACTGGCGCCTCGCCGAAGGGATGGTGGAGCATGCGCTGTTGGTGGTCTCCGGTGGTCTGCGACCGGACAATGTGGGGCATGCCGTGGCGCGTCTGCGCCCGTGGGGGGTCGACGTCGCCTCGGGTGTCGAGTCGAGCCCGGGCGTGAAGGACCCGTCGTTGGTGCGTGCCTTCGTCGCCGAGGCGCGCCGCGCCGCCGCCTTGCTGCCGGTCGAGCCCGAGCCCGCACCCGCTGGTGGGCCGGGCGTCGACCACGTGTTCGACTGGCAGGAAGAGTGACCCCCGGACCGCCACCGGAACCTCCGTCGGCACCGATGATGGGAGACCCTGGCCCGACGGGCCGTTTCGGCTCCTTCGGAGGCCGCTTCGTGCCCGAGTCGTTGGTCCCGGCGTGCCTCGAGCTCGAAGCAGCGTTCCGCGAGGCGTGGGCCGATCCGGCGTTCCGGGCCGACCTCGACCGACGTCTCCGTGACTACGGCGGACGGCCGACCCCGGTGACCGAGTGCGAACGGCTCTCCGCCGAGCTCGGGGTCCGCCTGCTGCTCAAGCGCGAGGACCTGGCCCACACGGGCTCGCACAAGCTCAACAACGTCGTGGGGCAGGCTCTCTTGGCCCGGCGTATGGGCAAGGGCCGCCTGGTGGCGGAGACGGGGGCCGGACAGCACGGTGTGGCCACGGCGACGGCGGCTGCGCTGCTGGGGATGGAGTGCGTCGTCTACATGGGAGCTGTCGACGTCGAGCGCCAGGCGTTGAACGTCTTTCGCATGGAGCTGCTCGGGGCGACCGTCGTCGCCGTCGACTCGGGCAGTCGCACGCTCAAGGACGCCGTCAACGAGGCGCTGCGGGACTGGGTGGCCACGGTCTCGGACACCCACTACTGCCTTGGCTCGGTGATGGGTCCGCACCCCTACCCATGGATGGTCCGCGAGCTCCAGAGCGTGGTCGGCAACGAGGCGCGCCGGCAGTGTCGCGAACTGCTCGGGGGTGCCGACCCCGATGTCGTCGTCGCCTGCGTGGGTGGCGGCTCCAATGCAGCAGGCACGTTTGCTGGGTTCGCCGATGCCACCCGGGCGGTCCTGGTGGGGGTGGAGGCGGCAGGCGGCGCGGCGATGGCCAGCGGGGTCCCCGGTGTCCTCCACGGCATGCGCTCCCAGTTGCTCCAGGACGAGGTCGGCCAGATCCTCGAGGCCGAGTCGATCTCGGCCGGGCTCGACTACCCCGGCATCGGACCAGAGCACGCCCACCTCGCCGAGATCGGCCGGGCGCGCTACGAACGTGCCGACGACGAGGAGGTGCTCGAGGCCTTCACCCGCCTGGCCCGGAGCGAAGGGATCCTGCCGGCCCTCGAGTCGGCCCACGCGCTCGCCTGGGTGTTCCGCGAGGCCGGAGGTGACCGGTTGCCGACGGGTTCGACGGTCCTCGTCACGCTGTCGGGGCGGGGCGACAAGGACGTGGCCCAAGTGCGCGACCTGCTGGCCGGACGGTGACCGTGACGGAGCTCGAAGAGGTCCTGCGGGCCCGCCGTGACGCCGGCCGCAACCTGCTCGTCCCCTACGTCACCGGCGGCATGGACGACCAGTGGGCACTGTCGGTCGAAGCCGTCGCTGCCGCCGGGGCCGATGCCGTCGAGGTCGGCCTTCCCTTCTCCGACCCGATGATCGACGGTCCCGTCATCCAGGAGTCTTCCCGCCGGGCGCTCGAACGGGGTGCCACACCCCAGGGCATCCTGGCGGAGCTGGCGAGCGTGCGGGTCGACGTCCCGGTGGTGGTGATGACCTATTACAACCTCGTCTTCCGGGCAGGCCACGAACGGATGGCCGGCTGGCTGTCGGACGCAGGCGTCTCCGGGGCCATCGTGCCCGACCTCCCCTTGGAGGAGCTCGACGGGTGGGCCGACGCTACCAGTGCCGCCGGCGTGGCGGCGGTGCTCCTGGTGGCGCCGTCGACCCCGCCTGACCGCCTGGCCACCATCTGTCGACGAAGCGAGGGGTTCGTCTACGTGGTGGGGAGGATGGGTGTCACCGGCGAGCAGCAGGCACTGGCCGGGAGCGCGCTCGAAGTGGCCACTCGGGTAACTGCGGCCACCGACGTCCCCGCCTGCGTGGGCATCGGCGTGTCGTCGCCCGAGCAGGCCGTCGCCGTGTGCCGGGTGGCGGACGGGGTGGTGATCGGCTCCGCCCTCGTGCGGCGCTTACTGGAGGGAGCGGGCCCCGAAGGGGCGGCGGCCTTCGTCGCCGAGGTGCGAGGCGCCCTCGACGACGCCTGAGGACCGACTCCCTTTGCCACCGAGCAGGCGGGCACCGAGCAGGCGGGCGCGCCGGGGTGGCCCACCACCGCCGGTCCCCGTCGGCTCGCTGCCTCGTCGACGGGCGGCCAGTCGGCGGCGAATGAGCTCACGACGTTCCTGAAGCTCGCGGAAGGTCAGGCTGTCTTCTTCGTTGACGAGCCCGAGGGCCGCCCGGTACCCGGCCAGGTCGGTGGGCGCGGTGGCGAGCTGCTGGCCGATGTCGCGGGCGATGCGCTCGCCGTGGTTGCGAGTGAAGTGCTCGACGACGGCGACGACCTCGCCGAGCAGGTCGACTTCTGGCGCCATGGTCGCCATCGAGCCGTTCAGGAAGAGCAGGTCCTTGACGAAGAGCATGAGGGGCTTGGGAAGGCGGGCACCGATCCCGAGCAGGGCAGCGGTAACGGCCCGCAGCTCGCCGAGGAGCTCCTCGGCCGTGAGCGCGGTCGGGTCGATCGCCGGGCGGTCGAGCCCGAGCTCGGCGATCACCGTCGGGATGTCGCTGTCGGCCGGGAGTGCCCCGAGGTCCCGCATGGCAGTGACCTGTGCTTCGAGGTCGTTGGCCGTGGCACCGGCCTGCAGGCGGAGGAAGGCGAGGCGCTGACGTTCGTCGAGGCGACCGGTGATGCCGAAGTCGAGCAGGGCGACGCGGCCGTCACGTTGGACGAAGAGGTTGCCGCCGTGGAGGTCTCCGTGGAAGACCCCCTCTAAGAGCGCTCCCTCGAGCAGGGCGATCAGAGCCGAGCGCAGCACGGCGGCGGTGTCGATGCCGGCCGCCCGCATCGCCTCGACGTCGGACCACGAGAAGCCGGAGAGGCGTTCCATCACCAGGACGCGCCGAGTCACCAGCTCTGCATGGGGGCGTGGCACCACGATGGCTCGCTGGCCCGTCCGGGCGAGGACAGCGGCGACGTCCAGCATGTTCTGCGCCTCGAGGCGGAAGTCGAGCTCTTCGGAGATCGTCTCGGCGAAGAGCTCGACCAGGGCAGGGGGGTTGGCGAGGGCGGCTACGGGGATCCGCCCGACCAGGGCCGGCGCCAACCAGCACAACACGTTGAGGTCGCGGCGAACCTGGCTCGCCACCTGGCGGCGTTGCACCTTGACGACGACCGGCGTGCCGTCGCGCAGGGCAGCAGCGTGCACTTGGGCGATCGAGGCCGAGGCGAGCGGTCGGTGGTCGAAGGAGACGAACCGGTCGGCCAGGGGTGCCCCCAGGTCCTCCTCGATCGTCCGACGGACCAGGTGGAACGGCTCGGGGGGAACGCGATCTCGTAGGAGGGCGAAGGAGGCGACCAGTTCGTCGGGGAAGAGCCCTTCGCCCGACGAGAGGATCTGGCCGAGCTTGATGTAGGTGGGGCCAAGCCGGGCAAAGGCGTGTCGAAGGCGGTCGGAGAGCCCGGTGCGCGAGCCCGGCGTCCCGCGCTCGACGGCTGCCCAGGCGGCGACGGCCAGGGCCAGGCGGCTTGTCACCACCACCAGGCGCCCGAGCGGCGGGTACTGGCGGTGGGAGACCCAGGCCGCTGCCTCGTCGGCCGTGGCGCGGCGCAGCTCGTCCACGCTGCCGGCCGAGCCGAGGTCCCATCGCAATGGTGCCTGGTCCGCCCACGGAGCGGGGGGACGTCGCGAGGGCTCGGCCATGCTCCCCGACGGTACCGGCCCGAGCCGTCGGGTCAGGTCCGCCCCTCCCCGGACCGGGGACCGTTACCCGGTGCGGAGATGACCAGGCAGCCGTTGTGGCCGCCGAACCCGAACGAGTTGGAGAGCACGTGGGTGGGCGTCCACGGCCGCGCGCTCCCGACGACTACGTCGATGTCGATCTGCGGGTCGCGCTGTTCGTGACCGGCCGTCGGCGGGATGGCGGCGTGCACGATGCTGAGGACCGAGGCCACCGCTTCGATGGCGCCCGCTGCCCCGAGGCCGTGGCCGGTCACTCCCTTCGTCGACGTCACCGGCGGTGCTGCGTCCTTGAAGGTGGCTCGGATGGCCAACGACTCCGCGAGGTCGTTGGGTGGGGTCGAGGTGCCATGCGCGTTGATCTGCCCGACGTCCTCGGGCCGGATGCCGGCGTCCGCCATGGCGAGTGCCATGCACGCGGCAGCGCCGGTCCCCTCGGGAGCCGGGGCGGTGATGTGGTGTGCGTCGGCCGTGCGGGCCGCTCCGGTCAGCTCGGCGTAGATCCGAGCGCCCCGGGCTACGGCGTGGTCCCACGCCTCGAGGACGAGGGCGGCCGCCCCCTCGGTGATCACGAAGCCGTCGCGGCGGACGTCGAAGGGGCGTGAGACCCCCGACGTCGACAGCGCCGTCATGTTGGCGAAGGCGGCGATGCCCACCTCGGTCATCGCCGCTTCGGAACCGCCCCCGATGGCGACGTCGCACCGACCCGAGGCAACCAGGCGTGCTGCCGCACCGATGCTGTCCGTGCCGGCGGCACAGGCCGTGGTGATCGTTTCGGAGGGCCCGTGCCAGCCAAGTCGCATCGAGACGTTGGCGGCACCGGCGTTGGCCATCATCATCGGCACCAACCGGGGCGAGACCCGTCGGGCCCCCTTCTCGCCGAAGACGAGCACCTGGGTCTGGAGGGTCTCGAAGCCCCCGACCCCGGTTCCGAGGACGACACCGGCCCGGGCCGGGTCGACGACCAGCTGGCCGGCGTCGTCGAGGGCCATGGCTGCCGCCGCCACGCCGAACTGGGCGAAGCGGTCGAGCTGACGTTCCTCGCGTGGCCCGAACCAACGCGATGGCTCGAAGTCGGGCACCCGACGTTCGCCGGTCGGTTGAGGGGCGTTGAGGCCCGTCCACAGTGCCTCGGTCCCCGTCCCGCAGCACGAGACGACACCGAGGCCGGTGATGGCCACCCGGCGACCGCGAACCGGCCCGTCGGGGCCGATACCGAGGAGCATCAGAGCTTCGACGTCACCAGGTCGTACGCCTGCCCGATGGTGTCGATCCCCTCGAGCTCCGACTCGTCGACGGTGATGTCGAATGCCTCCTCGAGGGCCATGACCAGCTCCACCAGGTCGAGGCTGTCGGCGTCGAGGTCGTCGGCGAAGGAGGCTTCCTTGGTGATCTTGTCGGCCGGCACCTGCAGGACTTCGACGGCGCACTCCTTGAACTTCTCGAACGTGTCGTCACCTGGCATGGGTTGCTCCCTTCGTACGGCGGATCGCCGCTGGTCGTCTGCTCTTGCGGCCGTCTGGCAGGGGACGGTCCGCAGCCGTAGCGGCCGTCGGGCTGCACCGCCCGGCCTCGCTGCCGGCGAGCCCGGTTGTCACAGGCCCATGGCCAGCCCGCCGTCCACCGGGACGACGGCCCCGGTGACGTAGCTCGCCCCCTCTGAGCACAGGAAGCCGATCACCTCGGCGACCTCCTCCGGCTGCGCCACGCGACCGAGGGGGATCTGTGCTTCGTAGAGGGAGCGGTGCTCCGCTCCGAGTCCGGCGAGCATATCCGTCTCGACGAGACCAGGTGCGACGACGTTGACGGTCACCGATCGACTGGCCAGCTCGCGGGCGAGCGAGCGAGCGAAGCCGACCAGGCCGGCCTTCGCCGCCGCGTAGTTGACCTGCCCGGCGGCACCGAGGAAGGCGCTCACCGACGAGACGACGACGATCCGGCCGCGCCGGGCACGGACCATCCGGGCCGCCGTCCGCTTGGCCACCCGGAACACGCCGGTGAGATTGGTGTCGAGCACGTCCGACCAGGCGTCGTCGCCCATCCGGAGCAGGAGGGTGTCGCGGGTGACGCCGGCGTTGGCGACGAGGACCTCGACGGGACCGAACCGCTCCTCGACCTCGCTGACGGCGGCATCGACCGCCGCCGGGTCGGTGACGTCACAGGCCAGGGCGGTGAAGCGGTCGGAGGGCAGCTCCACGCCGGCGGGTGCCACGACACCGGTGCGCGAGGTGACGGCCACCAGGTCCCCACGAGCCACGAACCACGCAGCGGTCGCCAGGCCGATCCCTCGGGTGCCGCCGGTCACCAGCACGACACGGGGCTTCGGCTCTGCCGCCCCGGGCGCTGTCGTCGTGTCCGGTGTGCTCACGAGGCTGCTCCTTGCTGGTCGTCGTGCTGGTTGTCGTGCTGGTTGTCGTGCTGGTTGTCGTGCTGGTTGTCGTGCTGGTTGTCGCGGTCTTCGTCGCCGTCCGCCTCGGGAGACGCGCCGCTTCCCCGGGGCCTGTCCCCGGGCGTCGACGTCCTCGACGGCCAGGCCGGGGTAGCGATGCGCACCCAGGCCACCGGTTGCCCTTCGACGACGCGCTCCCCGCGGACGGCCAGCCAGCGGACCAGCTGGCCGTCGAAGGGTGTGCGGACGTCCGTCGTCCCGACCGAACCCACGCGCGCCCCTACGGCGAGGAGGCTGCCCGGCTCACCGCTCACGGTATCGGGGTGGGCAGCGGCGGCGGCGAGCGGCGAGACCTCGAGAGCGGTGAGACCGCCGTCGGGCTCGAAGACCCCGGCGGCCGGACTGACGACGACCCGCTCGGAGGTGTAGAGGTGCTCGCCCTGGTGCGAGGGAGACTGGGCATTCCACACCGCCGGCCCGGCCACGGCGTCGATCAGGGCGTCGAGGTCGTCGGGCACGGCAACGCTGACGGCACGCAGCTCGGGGGTGGTCCGCTTGGCCAGGCCCGAGAGCACGCCCCCCGGGCCCACCTCGACCAGGGTCACGATGTCGCGACCGGCCAAGGTCTCGAGCGACTGGCGCCAGCGGACGGGGCTCGACAACTGGGAGGCCAGCAGCCCCGGCCATTCGTCCGCCCCGGTGTGGACACGGGCGTCGACGTTGGCCACCACGGGCACCTCGGGTGCGTGGAACGTCGCCGCGGCGAGTGCGCGCACCAGTCGGTCGCGGGCAGGAAGCATGAGCGGGGTGTGGAACGCCCCGGCGACCGGCAGTGGCAGCACCTTGCGGGCTCCCAGCTCCTTGGCCGTGACGCTGGCGGCGGCGACGCCGTCGGGCGTGCCGGCGATGACCACCTGGCCGGGAGCGTTGTAGTTGGCCACCCAGACCTCGGCCTCGGTGAGCCGGCAGGCCTTGTCCGCGTCGGCATCGCTCATGCCGAGCACGGCGGCCATGGTGCCGGCCGTCGACGTCGCTGCCTCGTGCATGGCCGCACCGCGTTCGGTGACCAGGCGGACACCGTCGGCAAAGGAGAGGGCCCCGGAGGCGACCAGCGCGGAGTACTCACCCAGACTGTGACCGGCGCAGGCCGCCGGGGCCAGGCCGAGGCGCTCGATGGCGTCGAGGACGACGAGACTGGCGACGAAGGTGGCGAGCTGGGCGTTGGTCGTCTGGGTCAGCTCGTCCATCGGTGCCTCCACCAGCAGGGCGGCGACGTCACGCCCGGCCAGCTCCGAGGCCTCACCGACCAGCTCCCACGAGGGATGGTCGAGCCACGGCCGACCCATGCCCGACCGCTGGGACCCCTGCCCGGGGAAGGTGAAGGCCAGCACCGACGCACTCCTCTCGACTGGACGGCCCTGCTCGTCCGGCAGGGGCCGATGGGCGGGGGCGGACCCGGGCGCTCGTCGCCGGCCCGGACGGTCCCCAGTGTGGCACGCGGCACGCACCGGAGCGGTCGACCGCCACCGGTGGCGTGCCTGGGTGCCCGGGGCGGGATTCGAACCCGCACGCCCTTGCGGACAATGGATTTTGAGTCCATCGCGTCTGCCATTCCGCCACCCGGGCCGGCCGGCGGCCATCCTAGGCGACGGTCCTGGCGTCGCCAGGAGCAGC
>JBMFXC010000023.1:28225-31332 GCA_049964655.1 Acidimicrobiales bacterium | reverse complement strand
CGATGGGGGCCCGGACGTCCCGGGTGGCACATCGAGTGCTCGGCGTTGGCCATGCGTGAGCTCGGGCGGACGGTCGACATCCACGGGGGTGGACGCGACCTGATCTTCCCTCATCACGAGTGCGAGACGGCTCAGTCCGAGGCGGTGACCGGTGTCCGCTTCGTCCGCTACTGGCTGCACGTCGGCCTGGTCGGCCTCGGTGGAGCGAAGATGTCCAAGTCGCTGGGGAACCTCGTGTTCGTCAGCGACTTGTTGAAGTCGTGGGAGCCGTCGGCGATCCGGCTCGCCTTGCTGGGCCATCACTACCGGCACGATTGGGAGTGGTCGAACGAGGACCTGGTCCGAGCGGCGGCTCGCCTCGAGCGGTGGCGCGGCGCGCCTGTGCGGCCGGGCTCGGAGGCGGCGGCGGGTGTCGTCGACCTCGTCCGGCAGCACGTCGACTCGGACCTCGACACCCCGGGGGCGCTGGGCGCCCTCGACGAGGCGGCGTCGGCCGGGCTGCCGGTGGGGGAGGGAGCGCGGTTGCTGGGGGTCGAGCTGTGAGCGAGGACGTAGAGATCGAGGTGGTCCTACCCGACGGGTCGCGTCGGTCCCTCCCTGAGGGAGCGACCGGTGCGGACCTGGCGGCGTCCATCGGCCGACGTCTGGCTCGCGACGCCGTGGCCGTCACCGTCGACGGCCAGCTCACCGATCTCGCTCGTCCGTTGCCCGGGGGTGCGACGGTGTCCGTCGTGACCGCCGGCTCGGACCTCGGTCGCGACGTGCTGCGGCACTCGACCGCCCACGTCCTCGCCCAGGCCGTCCTTCGGCTGTGGCCGGGTGCCAAGTACGCCATCGGCCCGGTCATCGAGGATGGCTTCTACTACGACTTCGCCCTCCCTGGTGGTGCCCACTTCAGCGAGGAGGACCTCGTTCGGATCGACGCCGAGATGCGAGCGATCATCGCCGAGGACCAACCCTTCGTCCGGCACGAGCACACCATCGAGGAGGGTCTCGCCCTCTTCGGAGACCAGCCGTTCAAGCTCGAGATCATCGAGGCGGTCCGCGACGGGGCGAGCGAGGTTGACGCCAGCGGGGCCGAAGGCGGCGACGTGGTGTCGGTCTACTGGAACGCCCCGGGGTTCTCCGACCTGTGCCGGGGTCCGCACGTCCCCTCTACTCGTTCCCTGGGCCACTTCGCCCTGATGCGAGTGGCCGGGGCGTACTGGCGGGGTGACGAGCGGCGCCCGCAGCTGCAACGCATCTACGGCACGGCCTGGGAGTCGGAGGCGGCACTGGCCGAGCACCTCGAGCGGTTGGCCGAGGCCGAGCGGCGGGACCACCGCAAGCTCGGGCTCGAGCTCGACCTGTTCTCGTTCCCCGAGGAGATCGGATCGGGTCTGCCGGTCTTCCATCCGAGAGGCGGCCTCGTCCGGCGCCTGATGGAGGACTACTCACGCCAGCGCCATGCCGCGGCGGGCTACGAGTTCGTGGCCACGCCGCACATCACCAAAGCCGAGCTCTTCGAGACCTCGGGGCACCTCGACTGGTTCGCCGAGGGGATGTTCCCGCCCATGCAGCTCGACGGTGGGCAGGACTACTACCTCAAGCCGATGAACTGCCCGTTCCACGTGCTCATCTTCAAGAGCCGTCAGCGTTCGTACCGCGAGCTGCCGCTCCGGCTCTTCGAGTTCGGCACCGTGTACCGCTACGAGAAGTCCGGGGTCGTCCACGGCCTGACCAGGGTCCGCGGCATGACCCAAGACGACGCCCATCTGTTCTGCACCCGCGATCAGATGGCCGACGAGCTGCGCACCACCTTGGCCTTCGTGTTGTCGGTCCTCCGTGACTACGGCTTGGCCGACTTCTACCTCGAACTGTCGACCAGGCCCGAAGGAAAGGCCGTGGGAACCGAGGAGGAGTGGGAGGAGGCGACCGACACGCTACGGACCGCCGCGCTCGCCATGGACCTCGACCTCGTGCTCGACGAGGGTGGCGGCGCCTTCTACGGTCCCAAGATCTCGGTCCAGGCCAAGGACGCCATCGGGCGCACCCACCAGATGTCGACCATCCAGCTCGACTTCCAGACCCCGCAGCGCTTCGGCTGCGAGTACGTCGGCGCCGACAACGCCCGCCATCGGCCGATCATGATCCACCGGGCGTTGTTCGGCAGTGTCGAACGGTTCTTCGCCATCCTCCTCGAGCACTACGCCGGCGCCCTTCCGGTGTGGCTGGCCCCCGAGCAGGTGCGGGTCCTGCCCGTACGGGACGACCACGGTCCCTACGCGTCCAAGGTGGCCGATCGGCTCGCCGCCGTCGGGGGTCGGGTGAGCGTCGAAGGGGCGGCCGAGCCTCTCGGTGCACGGATCCGTCGCGCCAAGCTGGCCAAGGTCCCCTACGTGCTGGTCGTCGGCGACGACGACGTGGCAGCCGGAACCGTGGGCGTCAACCGCCGGGGGTCGGACCGGCCCGAGCGCGGCGTGGCGCTCACTGCGTTCACCGACGAGCTCGAGGCCGTCGTGGCCGAGCGCCGGAACGAGGACGTGCCCGCGGAGGGGCGATGACGCTCGACCACCTGTGGGCCGGGTGGAGGAACGCCTACGTGACAAGCCTCACCACCCGAGCCCCCGACCTCGGGGGACGAGGGGTGGTGGAGCCGGACGGCGACGAGGGGTGCGTCTTCTGCCGGATCGTCGCCAGTGGTGACCCGTCTCCCGACAACGGCGTGGTTGCCCGGGGGGAGCGGTGCGTGACGGTGCTCAACGCCTACCCCTATGCACCCGGTCACCTGCTCGTCATGCCGCGTCGCCACGTCGCCGGGCTGGCCGAGCTCGATCCCGACGAACGGAGCGAGTTGTGGGCGATGGTCGAAGATGCCCTGTCGGCCATCGAGGCCGCCTACACACCCGAGGGCATGAACATGGGGGCGAACCTGGGCACGGCAGCCGGGGCGGGGATCCCCCGTCACCTGCACGTCCACGCCGTGCCCCGGTGGGCCGGGGACACCAACTTCATGACGACCGTCGCCGGGGTCCGCGTGCTCCCCGAGTCGCTCCCCGATACGTGGGCGAAGCTCCGTCGCTCCTGGCCGGCCTGACGGCATCGGTCGGCGGGCTCGGTCGGCGGGC
>JBMFXC010000023.1:16611-28125 GCA_049964655.1 Acidimicrobiales bacterium | reverse complement strand
TCGGTCGGCGGGCTCGGTCGGCGGGCGGCCTGTTCCCAGGCCGGATCGTCGGGGATGCGGTGGTAGCCTGATCGCAGCAGGGAGGAGCTTGCATGTTCGACGGGCGTTGGCGCACCACGGTCGACCGGGCGACGCGGCCGGCCGGTCGACGGCTGCAGCAGTGGGGGGTCTCCGCTGACGTCCTGACCGCTACCGGGCTCATCTCGGCCACGGCTACGGCTGTCGCCATCGGGACGGGCCACTTCGCCATCGCCATCGTCCTCCTCGTCGTCACGGGCCTGCACGACCTCCTCGACGGCCCGGTGGCCAAGGCCTCGGGCACGGCCTCGGTACGGGGAGCGTTCTTCGACTCGGTGACCGATCGCGTCGCCGACGCGTTGTTGTTGGGCGGGGTTGCCTGGTACCTCGAGGGGCACGACCCTGGGCACCTCGTGCTCCTCCCCTTCGCCGTCCTGGCGGCCGCGACGCTCGTCTCCTATGTGCGGGCAAAGGCCGAGTCGCTGGGCTTGTCCGCCAAGGGCGGGTTGATGGAGCGAGCCGAGCGGATGATCCTGCTCGGCATCGGGTTGTTGTCGTCGATCTTGCTGGTCCCGGTCCTGTGGACCATGCTCGCCCTGACGGCAGCAACGGCAGCGGGACGGTTCGCCAAGGTGTGGCGTGCGGCCGAGGCGCCGGTGCAGACCCGACGGGCTCGCGCTCACGTGGCGCGCACGCGCGCCACGGTCCGGCGGCGGCGGCGGCAGGCATCGGGTCGGGCGTCCTCTCGGTGGCGGCTGCGGCGTCATAGCGGTTCGTCCGTCCGACCGGCACGCGCCTGGCGGTCCGGATCGACGCGATCAAGCTTGCGGTCCCGGGCAGTGGCCCGTCGGAGCGGATAGGTTGGCATCGCGGCGTCGCTCGAAGCAGCGTCGTCGCGCCGGGTTTGGGTGGAGGGCCCAGGATCGTCACCAGACGCACTGACACTGCGCCAGAGGCGCAGGATCGTCACTGAACGCGCCGTGAGAGGGGTTGCGGGCTCAGGATCGTCCCTGGGCGCGCCGATAACTCGGGTGGACGACCGAGGCGGACGGACAAGAGCGGAGGGGCAGTGGCACGAGGAGGACGGCTGGCATTCCACACCTACCGGACCCTGGGCGGCGCGCTCGCCGTCCTGCCGGAGCCGGTGGCGCTCGGGGCCGGTCGGGTGGTTGGCGGCGTGTTGGCTCGACTGCAGCACGACCAACGGGCGGTGGTGGCCCGGAACCTGCGACGCGTGCTCGGGCCCGACCTCGAGGAGAGCGAGCTCGACCGCTGGGTGCGCCGGGCCTTCGACGCGTATGCCCGCTACTGGGTCGAGGGAGCACGGCTCTCCTCGACGGCCCGGAGCGAGGTCGAGCAGCGCTTCGTGGTGGTCGAGGATGGGTGGCGCCACGTCGTCGCCGGCATGGCGTCGGGCAGAGGCGTCGTGATGGCCCTCCCGCACGTGGGGAGCTGGGAGTTCGGCGGAGCGTTCCTCGCCGCATCCGGGTACCCCATGACCGCCGTCGCCGAGCGCCTCGAGCCCGAAGCGCTCTTCGACTACTTCGTGGCTGAGCGTGCCTCGATGGGGCTGACCATCGTCCCCCTCGACGACCGCGCGGGGAGCGTGCTGCTCCGCACCCTGAAGGCAGGCGGTCTGGTCGGCCTCCTCTGCGAGCGCGACCTGACCGGTACCGGGGTCGAGGTCGAGTTCTTCGGCGAGCGCACGACGATGCCGGCGGGACCGGCCACCCTGGCGCTGCGAACGGGGGCGACGCTGCTCACGGCTGCGGTCTACAGCGGGCCTGGTCGTGACCACCACGCTGTCGTCGAGGAGCCGCTCGACCTGACGCGGACGGGAGCGTTGCGGACCGACGTCCAACGGCTGACGCAGGCCATCGCTACCCGGCTGGAAGGGCTCATCGGTCGAGCCCCCGAGCAGTGGCACGCCTTCCAGCCGGTGTGGTCGTCGGACCGTTCAGAGGGGCGGCGCGGCGGGCTGGCCACAACGGTGGCCTCGTGACCGGCGACCTCCGTCTCGACGCCACCGAGGCGACGCTCGGCGTGCCCGCCGTCGGCTCCCTGGCTCCTTCGTCGGGTCCGGAGCGACCGGGTGCAGACAGTAGGGAAGCAGTCGCGACGGGCACCACCACCGGTGGCACCAGCGGCGCCAGTGGTACCGCCACTTCGGCCACCACCGACGGCGTATCTCTGGGCGAGGCAGGACAGGCTCAGCCCGGTGTCGCCACGCAGAACGGGACTGAAGGAGCGGGGAGGTTGCGTCTCCGGGCGCTCATCGGGCACGAGTTCGACGTCGTGGTGGTGACGGATGCTTCGGGTTGTGTCGCCTTCGTCAGCGCGTCGGCTCGTCGGGTCCTCGGCATCGAGCCGGACGAAGCCGTCGGGAAGTCGGTGTTCGACTGCCTCGACGTGGCGACGATGCCTGCCTTCCGGGCGGTGTTCGACGACCTGGTGGCTCGCCGTCGCTTGACCGCGTCGCTCGAACTGCAGGCGCAGCGGAGCGACGGCCGGCTGGTCGTCGTCGAGGTGGTGGCGGCGAACCACCTGGAGGACCCGATCCACGGGATCGTGCTCAGCCTCCGAGACGTCACCGAGCACCGTCGGCGGGAAGCGCGCGCCGACGACGTCGACCGTCGCCATGCTGCCATCGTCGACTCGCTGGTCGACGGCGTCATGATGGTCGACGCAGCCGGCACGATCGTCCGGGTCAACGACGCGCTCGAGCGCCTGTCGGGGATCCCGTCCTCGTGGCTGATGGGCAAGCGGCTCCCGGACGTCCTTGCGCACATCGTTCGGTCGGGCACCAAGCTCGTCGACGCCGACGGTCGGCCCGTGCCCGACGAGGACAACCCCGTCGTGCGAAGCCTCGAGCAGGGCCGCACGTCGGCCGGGGTCGTCATGGGGGTCCTTCGGACGGGCCTGCCGACGCTGTGGGTCCAGATCAACGCCCAGGCCATGGTCGACGCCGACGGCACGGTGGCCGGGGCGGTTGCCACCTTCAGCGACGTCACCGAGCAGCGTCGTGCCGCCCACGAGCGCGGCGACGAACAGCGGTTCCTCGAGGCCCTCCTCGACACGCTGGAGGAAGGCATCGTGGCCTGTGACACCGAGGGTCGGATGACGGTGTTCAACCCGGCGGCGAAACGCCTCCATGGGCTCGATGCCCGGTCCGATCCCATTGGCAAGATCCCCTCCGGGCGAGGACTGCTGCGTGTCGACGGCGAGCCGATGCAGGCGCACGAGAACCCGTTGGTGCGCGCCCTGTCCGGCGAACGGGTCCGTGAGGCCGAGATGGTCATGGTGACCCGCGCCGGCGTGCGCCGGGTGGTCAGCGTGAACGGGCAGCGCCTGGTGGGCGAGCGCGGGAACACGCTCGGGGCGGTGGTGGCCATCCACGACGTCACCGAGCGCAAGCGGAACGAAGCACGCTTGGCCGAGCTCGCCCTGCACGATCCGCTCACCGGGCTGGCCAACCGGACCCTGCTCACCCAGCGTCTCCGGAGTGCGATCGACCGGCACGCCGAGGGAGCCTCGCGCCGCCGGAACGCCACCGAGGCTGCCGGTGGGACCGTCGCCGTCTTCCTGCTCGACTTGGACGACTTCAAGGAGATCAACGACCACCTGGGCCACGATGTCGGGGACGAGGTACTGGTCGCCGCCGCCCGCCGTCTGACGGGCATCGTGCGGTCCGACGACACGGTGGCTCGCCTGGGCGGGGACGAGTTCGTCGTGGTCTGCGAAGTGGCAGGCGGAAAGGCCGGGCTGGCCGCCATGAGCGACCGCATCACGACGACGTTGAGCGCACCCTACGAGGTGTGCGGCGAGCGCGTCGCCGCGGGGGCATCGGTCGGAGGGGTGCTGCTCGACGAGGAGATCGCCGACCCGTCGGTGCTGCTCAGTCGGGCCGACGACGCCATGTACGCGGTGAAGTGGAGCCGCCGCAGCCGGCGCCAGTCGAACCGGTAGCCCGGTACCGGGTCGTGGTGGATGCCTCGCTCAGGGTTGCCCTGGTGTGCCCGTACAGCCTGTCGATCCCAGGTGGCGTGCAGGGGCAGGTGGTGGGTCTGGCCGCTGCCCTCGGGCACCGGGGGCACCGGCCGGTGGTCTTCGCCCCGGTTGACGACGGCGTCCCCGACGGCGTACCGCTGGCATCGACCGGTCCGTCGGTCGCAGTGCCGGGCAACGGTTCGAGGGCGCCGATCGCCCGCTCGCTTGCCGGCGTGGTAGCGAGCGCCAGGAGGGTGAGGACGGACGGCTTCGACGTGGTACACGTTCACGAGCCGCTCGCCCCCGGGCTGCCCTGGGCGTTGCTCGTCGGTCGGCGGGTCCCTCCCGGCGTCGCCACCTTCCACCGCAGTGGGGTCAGCGCCGACTATCGCCTTCTCCGTCCCCTGGGTGGTCGGGTGACGGCCCGCTACGGCGTGCGGGTGGCGGTGTCCGAGGCGGCGCGTGTCACGGCAACGGCGGTGGTCCCGGGTCCGGTGCAGCTGCTCTACAACGGCGTGGACGTCGACGTGGACGGCGTCGAGCCGTGGCCTACGACCGGCCCCACCGTCCTCTTCCTCGGTCGGCACGAACCGCGCAAGGGTCTGGCCGTGCTGCTCGCCGCCCACGACCGTCTGGCCGCGCCGCGCCCGGTGCTCTGGATCGCCGGCACCGGCCCCGAAACGGCTTCGCTCCGGCAGCGCTTCCCGGCAACGAACGACCGATGCTGGCTCGGTGTGATCGACGAGAGCGAGAAGCGCCGTCGCCTGGCGGGCGCCGACGTGTTGGCGGCCCCGTCGCTCGGGGGGGAGTCGTTCGGGATCGTCCTGCTCGAGGCCATGGCGCAGGGAACCGTGGTCGTGGCGAGCGACATCGACGGTTACCGCCAAGCTGCCTCGGGAGCGGCGCGGTTGGTCCCGCCGGGCGACGTCACGGCGCTTGCCGCGGCCTTGGCCGAGGTCTGTGGGAGCACGTCGAGCGAGACGACAGGACGACTCGTCGCCCGGGGTCGGGAGCGGGCCGAGGCGTGTTCGATGGCCCGGCTTGCGGAACGGTACGAAGAGGCCTATCTCGTCACGCTGGACGCGGCGCGCCGGTGACCACCCGTACACTCTGGTGATGCACTGCTCGAGCGGCCAGACGGGGGAGGATGGAGCGTGACCGGATCCCGCGGCTCGTCACGAGGATCTGGTTCCGGCGGTCCGCCGCGCCGGCCGTCACCTGCGGGTTCCGGGCACCGGCGGGCGGGCCCCGGGAGACCGTCGGCGTCGACGCACCGTGGCAACCAGCGCTCTGGGCACCGAGGACGTCCGGACACCCACCGTGCCCGTGCGGCTAGAGGGGTGCCGAACCGCACGGCTGTGCCCGTCCCGCCGGAGGTATTCGCCGGAAGGTCGAGTGAGGCGGCCGAGGAGGCCGAGACGATTGCGACGAACGAGCGGCGCGCCCTGTGGCTGGTGGCCTCTCGGGTGACGGTGGTCGCGCTCGTGGCTGGTGTGGTGGCCGGCGCGGTCGCCGGGTTGGTGGGCGGCGGTGGCGCCGGCGTCGCCGCCGGGCTCGTGGTCGTGGTTGCCTTTGGCCTCGTCGGTGTCGGGCTGCTGCGCTGGGCCGGCGCCGGCGCCGTCGTCCGGTCGCTCGGGGCACGCCCGGCCGGGCCGGAGGAGCTTCCGAGGCTGCGGAACCTCACCGAAGGACTGTGCGCCACGATGGGCGTGGCGTCTCCCGACCTCATGGTGGTCGACCACCCAGGGGCCAACGCGCTGGCGCTGGCTCGGCCGCGAAGGCCGTCGGTGCTCGTGGTCACCGCCGGGCTGGAGTCGTCTCTCTCCGTCGTCGAGCTGGAAGGGGTCCTGGCCCACGAGCTGGTGCGCGTCAAGCTCCACGAGACCGAGCTCGCGGCGGCCGCGCTCGCCGTGACAGCTCCGCTGGCCGCCGTGGGTGGTCGAGGCGCCGAACGGGTCCGGACCCTGCTTGGCCCGTCGCGGGCGTTCCGCGCCGACCAGCGGGCGGCTGCCGTCGTCCGCTATCCCCCCGGCCTGGCGGCGGCCCTCGAGCGCCTGCTCGTCGTGGCGTCCTCGACCAGCCCGACGCCTGCTCCGTGGGAGCGGGGACTGATCGCCCGGTGCACGCGTCCGTTGTGGGTGGACCCGGTGGGAGCAGACGACGTTCCCCGCGAGGGAAACCTCGACCACACCGCGGTACGAGCCGCGGCCCTCGCGCTCGAGTAAGGGTCTGGCGATCCGCTCGTCGCCTCGCCGGCTAGGCGGGGTCGTCGGGCGGGCCAGTGTCGGGCGGGCCAGTGTCGGGCGGAACCGTGTGGACGTGGTCGCGTAGGCGACGAAGGAGCGTGGTGAGCGTCTGCTCCTCCTCGGCAGTGAACAGTCCGGCGAACACCTCGTCGAGCTGTGCGGCGTGAGAAGGGAGGGCCTCGGACATCAGCCGGGCGCCGGTGGGCGTGAGCACGGCGAAGGCCCCCCGGCCGTCCTCGGGGCACGACGCCCGCTCGACCAGGCCACGTTGCTCGAGCCGGTCGACGGCCCGGGTGAGCCCGCTGCGGGTGAGGGAGATCTGGTCGGCCAGCTCGCTCATCCGCAGGCGCCCGCCCGGCGTCCGCGACAGGCGGACCAACACGTCGAGCGCTTGGTTGGAGGCACCCGACTGAACGGCGAGCCGGTGCTCGACGAGGCGCCGGAGCCCGCTGGCTGCCTCGAAGAGGAGGCCGGCGGTGGTCACACGGTCGACGTACCCGCCGCAGCGCTCGCGCTCACGGTCGGTGCGTGCCGGCTCCTCGGCTCCGGTGACGGCGGGGCCGGTGGCCCGTCGGCGCACCGTGGTTCCTGGGTCGGCCATAGGTCAAGTGTACCCAGCCCAGAGGGATAGTTGCATACGCAATGTTACTCCGGTAGAGTAGTTGCGAAAGCAAGTAGCACTTCCGGCCCGAGAGGTGCCCGGCGGTGCGCCTGCCGGCGCCCCGCCGGGACAGGAGCAGACAAGAGGAGGATGACGATGGTTGACGGGACAGAAGTCACGAGCAGGGTGGTCGACGGTGTGGAGCTGCCGGCGGTCGGGACGTACGCACTCGACCAATCCCACACCCATGTGGGTTTCTCGGTGCGCCACATGGCCGTTTCGAAGGTGCGCGGTCGCTTCACCGGGTTCGAGGGGACGCTGGTCGTCGCCGAGGACCCGACGCAGTCGTCGGTGCGGGTGACCATCGACGCCAGCAGTGTGGACACCCGCGACGAGGCTCGTGACGACCACCTGCGGACGAGCGACTTCTTCGACGTGGCGAACCATCCGACGTGGACGTTCCAGAGCACGGCCGTCCGACCGACGGGCAAGGGGCGTTGGGACGTCGAAGGCGAGCTGACCATCCGCGGCGTCACCCGGACGGTCGTGCTCGACACGACGCTCGAGGGTGTCGTGAAGGACCCCTACGGCAACCACCGGGTCGGGTTCAGCGCCACGACCGAGATCGACCGTGAGGATTACGGGGTCTCCTTCGGGGCGGTCATGGAGGCCGGCGGCCTGGTCGTGGCCAAGCGCGTCACCATCGAGATCGAGGCCGAGGCCGTCCTGCAGCAGTGACCTACGGCTCGTGGCTCCCCCGGCTCGGACCCTGCCACCGGTGGCTGTGGTCCGGTCGGGGGCGCCTTGGGCTGTCGGCGGTTCGATACGAGCCGGCTGTCCCGGGCCGATCGAAGGCCAGCTGGTGCGACAGTAAGCTTCGACCATGACGACTCCTGTGCCGAACGCCAGTGCATCGGACGGGACGCCCCCGGTCACGGGGACGTTCACCGTCAAGCGGGGTCTGGCGGAGATGCTGCGAGGAGGCGTCATCATGGACGTCGTCGACGCCGGGCAGGCCAAGGTGGCCGAAGATGCCGGCGCGGTGGCCGTGATGGCGCTCGAGCGCGTCCCGGCCGACATCCGCCGCGACGGCGGGGTGGCTCGGATGAGCGACCCCGCGCTCATCGAGGGGATCAAGGCGGCGGTGACGATCCCGGTGATGGCCAAGGCGCGCATCGGCCACTTCGCCGAAGCGCAGGTGCTGGCCGCCCTCGGCGTCGACTACATCGACGAGAGCGAGGTGCTCACGCCGGCCGACGAGGCGCACCATATCGACAAGTGGCCGTTCACCGTGCCGTTCGTGTGCGGGGCGACCAACCTCGGAGAGGCACTGCGCCGCATCTCGGAGGGTGCGGCGATGATCCGCTCGAAGGGCGAGGCGGGTACCGGCAACATCGTCGAGGCTGTCCGCCACCTGCGATCCATCCTCGGCGACATCCGGCGCATCACCCAGGCCGACCCGGCAGAACGCTACGCCTGGGCCAAGGAGCTCGCCGCACCGATCGGGCTGGTGCAGGAGCTCGCCGAAACGGGGCGGCTGCCGGTCCCGTTGTTCTGTGCCGGGGGGATCGCCACCCCAGCCGACGCGTCGCTCGTCATGCAGCTCGGCGCGGAGGCGGTCTTCGTCGGCTCGGGCATCTTCAAGAGCGAGGACCCAGCCCGTCGGGCTCGGGCGATCGTGGAGGCGACCGCGCACTTCGCGGATGCCGCGCTGGTGGCAAAGGTGTCCACGGGCCTTGGCTCGGCCATGCCGGGCCAGGAGGTCGCGGCACTGGACGTGCGGCTGGCCGAACGCGGGTGGTGAGCTGACCACCGGGCCGGAGCTGGGCCGCCGCGTGGTGCCGTCGTCGTGATCGGCGTGCTCGCCCTCCAGGGCGACGTCCGGGAGCACCTGCGTGCGCTCGAGCACCTCGGTGAACCGGCGCGTCCGGTCCTCGAACCGGCCGACCTCGCCGGCGTGAAGGGCCTGGTGCTGCCGGGAGGTGAGTCGACGACGCTGTCGCTGCTCCTCGCCTCGTCGGGGCTTCTCGGGCCGGTGGGCGACGTGCTCGACGCCGGCACGGCCGTCTTCGGCACGTGCGCGGGGATGATCCTCCTGGCCGGCAAGGTCAGCGACGGGCGTCCCGACCAGGCCCACTTCGGCGGCATCGACCTCGAGGTCCGACGCAACGGGTTCGGCAGCCAGGCGGCGTCCTTCGAGTGCGACCTGGAGGTCGACGCGCTGGGACCGCCTTCGCTGCACGCCGTCTTTATCCGGGCACCGCTCGTCGAGCGGGCTGGAGCAGGTGTCGACGTCCTGGCCCGTCTCCCGACGGGTCTCTCGGGCTCGGTGGTGGGCCCCGGGAGCCCGGTCCTGTGCCGGCAGGGGAGCGTGCTGGTCAGCTCGTTCCATCCGGAGCTGACCACGGACACCCGGGTGCATCGCTACTTTGTCGAGATGGCCAAGGGGGCCTGAGTCCGGGCTCACCGGGATGGCGCAGCCGGCTGGCGGTCTCGCTGCCGGCGGCGGCTCCCGGGAGGAGCAGAGAGGAACCAACCGATGTCGGGACATTCGAAGTGGGCGACGACCAAGTACCGCAAGGGTGCCCAGGACGCCGCCCGGGCGAAGGTGTTCGCCAAGATCATCCGCCAGGTCGAAGTGGCTGCCCGCGAGGGTGGGAGCGACCTGTCGGCCAACGCCACCCTGCGGACGATGTACGCCAAGGCCCGTGACGCCTCGGTGCCGATCGACACCATCGAACGGGCGATCAAGCGCGGCTCTGGCGAGCTCGAAGGTGTGCGCTACGAGCCCATCTCGTACGAGG
Source organism: Acidimicrobiales bacterium (assembly GCA_049964655.1). GTDB lineage: Bacteria > Actinomycetota > Acidimicrobiia > Acidimicrobiales > RAAP-2 > JAJZJT01. The sequence continues at coordinate 18,469 of JBMFXC010000023.1, read as the reverse complement.
GGTACGGGCCGGACGGGGTCGCCGTGATCGTCGAGTGCCTCTCGGACAACCGGAACCGCACGGGGGCTGAGATCCGCAATCTGTTCAACAAGTCGGGCGGGTCGATGGCCGAGCCCGGCGCCGTCAGTTGGCAGTTCGAACGGAAGGGGACCGTCGCCGTCCCCCGGGGGGCGGACGAGGAACGCGTCATGGAGGTGGCCATGGAGGCCGGTGCCGAGGACCTTGCCGACGACGGGGACCGTTGGATGGTGACCACAGAGCCCGCCGAGCTCATGGCCGTGCGCGCCGCGCTCGAAGCAGCCGGTCTCGAACCGGGTACGGCCGAGCTGGTGATGGTCCCGACCACCACCGTGGCGATCGAGGACGAAGCCGCGGCCAAACGCGTTCTCCGCCTGATCGAGGCGCTCGACGATCACGACGACGTCCAGAACGTGTATGCCAACTATGACATCCCTGACGCAGTGCTGGCGGCCTACGACGGCTGACCGCTGCCGTCGGCGGTGCCCGGCACGGTAGGTCCACCCCCGGGCTGTCGCCGTTGAGTATCCTCGAACGCATGTTCGTTCTGGGCATCGACCCCGGACTCTCCCGGTGCGGTTACGGCGTGGTCGAGCGAGACGGAGCTGAGCTGCGCCCGGTGGCCGGGGGGGTGGTGGCCACACCGCCCGAGGTGGCGCTGCCGGACCGACTGCACACCTTGTGGCGCGAGCTGGTGGCCCTGGTCGAGGAGCACCGGCCACGCACGGTGGTGGTCGAACGGGTCTTCTTCCAGGTGAACGCCCGGACGGCGATGGCCACCGGGCAGGCAGCCGGGGTCGCCCTGCTCGCTGCGGCTGCTGCCGGGGTGCCGGTCGTCCAGTACACGGCCAACGAGGTAAAGCAGGCGCTCGTCGGTTTCGGCGGCGCCACCAAGGCACAGGTCCAGCAGATGGTGGCGGCGGTGCTCCACCTGGCATCGCCGCCGCGCCCGCCTGACGTCGCCGACGCGTTGGCGCTCGCCGTCTGCCACCTGACCACCGAGCCGCTTCGCCGGGCCGTCGCCGCCGCGTCGACCGGCACGGCCCGCCCCGGCACTGGCACGGCGGCGGTGCCCAGTGGGCGGTCGGTCAGGCCCGGTGCCCGGTGATCGGTACCTTGCGCGGTGCGGTCGTCGACCTGCCGTCCTCCGGTGAGGTGGTGGTCGAGGTCGGCGGAGTCGGCTACCGGGTCCAGGTCACCCCGCAGACAGCCGCCGAGCTCGCTGCTGGCGGTGGCGTCCCTCGAGGTGATGGCAGTGGAGTGGGACGCCGGGGAGAGACGTTCCTCTACGTGCACACGCACGTACGCGACGATGCGATCGTCCTCTACGGCTTCCGCAACGCCGACGAGCGCCGCTGCTTCGAGTCGCTGCTCGGTGCGCACGGCGTCGGGCCGGCACTGGCGCTGGCCGTCCTGTCGGTCCTGTCACCGGCAGAGCTTTCGACGGCAGTGGCCGCGCAGGACGCCAGTACGCTGTGTCGGGTGCCAGGCGTCGGGAAGAAGACGGCCGCTCGACTGCTGCTCGAGCTCGAAGCACGGCTCGTGGTTCCGGAGCTGGTCGACGGCGGCCAGCCGGCAACCCCGATCAAGGGGCCATCGCTCCGTGACGACGCGATGGCTGCGCTGGTTGAGCTCGGCTACGGGACGGACGAGGTGGAGCCGGCCCTCGAAGCGGCCCCCGACGCCACCAGCGTCGAAGCGCTAGTGCGTGGCGCCTTACGAGCTCTGGCACGGAGCCGGTGACCTCCGCCCGGCGCGAGGTGTTGGGACGCGAGGTGCTGGGACCCGGGGGCCCGGGTCCAGCGGGCACTCGACCAGGTGCCACCGACGGGGTCTCCAC
>JBMFXC010000023.1:0-16511 GCA_049964655.1 Acidimicrobiales bacterium | reverse complement strand
CCGGGGGCCCGGGTCCAGCGGGCACTCGACCAGGTGCCACCGACGGGGTCTCCACGGACGGGGTCACAGGAGCACCGGCAGGGGTCCCCGGGCTGGCGAGAACGGTCGACCCGAGCGCCGGTGAGACCGAGGAGCTCGACGAAGCGGGCCTCCGGCCGCGGTCCCTGGCCGAGTTCGTGGGCCAGCAGCAGCTCACCGAGCATCTCGCCATCGTGGTGGAGGCAGCTCGGCGTCGCGGTCAACCAGTCGACCACCTCCTCTTTGCCGGCCCGCCCGGTCTGGGCAAGACGTCGTTGGCCGGGATCGTGGCCGCCGAGATGGGTGTCGGCCTCCGGGTCACGTCGGGACCGGCGCTGGTCCGGGCGGGGGACTTGGCCGCGTTGCTCACCGACCTGCAGGATGGTGACGTCCTCTTCATCGACGAGATCCACCGGCTGAACCGGGCCGTCGAAGAGATCCTCTACCCGGCGATGGAGGACGGGAAGCTCGATCTGGTGATCGGCAAGGGCCCGACGGCCCGCAGCATCCGCCTCGATCTCCCCCGGTTCACCCTGGTGGGTGCCACCACCCGTACCGGCCTGGTGACCGGTCCGCTGCGGGACCGGTTCGGCTTCGTCGGCCGGATGGACTACTACGAGGTCCCCGAGCTCGAGGCGATCGTGCTCCGGTCGGCCGACATCTTGGGCGTCCCCATCGACACACCCGGCGCCCGGCACGTCGCTGCTCGGTCGCGGGGCACGCCGCGGATCGCCAACCGCCTGCTCCGACGCGTGCGCGACTTCGTCGAGGTACGAGCCGACGGTGTGATCACGGCGGAGACGGCACGAGCCGGTCTCGACCTCTTCGGGGTGGACGAGCTCGGCCTCGACAAGATCGACCGAGCGATCCTCGACGTCCTCTGTCGGCGGTTCGGTGGCCGGCCAGTCGGGCTGGTGACGCTTGCCCAGTGCGTCGGCGAGGAGCCGGCGACCGTCGAAGACGCCTACGAACCGTTCCTGGTCCGCCAGGGGCTCGTCTTGCGCACCCCGCGTGGTCGCGTGGCGGCGCCACGGGCGTGGGACCACCTGGGACTTGCCCCGGTGTCGATGCCGCTCGGTTGAGGGGCGCATCGCGACCCGACGGTGGCCGGTGCCGGTGGTCGTGCCGTCGTCTGGCACCATGGCGTCATGGGCGAGGTCTCCGACCAGGAGCGCGGCGCGGGCGTGACGCGACCCGACCGGGGGACACCCATGTCGGCCTTCGACTACCCGCTGCCGGCCGAGTCCATCGCCCAGCGACCGGTCGAGCCGCGCAGCGCCGCCCGGCTTCTGGTCGCTCCGGAGGTGTCGCCGGCCGGTGTGCTCGAGCACCGAAGGGTGGCAGATCTTCCGGCGCTCCTCGGTCCCGGCGACGTCGTCGTGGTCAACGAGACGCGGGTGCTGGCGGCCCGCCTGGGCCTGGTCCGGTCGACCGGGGGACGTGCCGAGGTGCTGCTGCTCGAGCCGGTCGAGGGGACAGCCGGGGGCGTGCCCGGCTGGAGGAGGGTCGGTCCAGCCGGTTGCGCCCGGGCGGAAGGGGATGGGAGCCGGTGGTACGCGCTCGTCCGTCCCGGCCGACGGCTGCCGCCCGGGACGCTCCTGTACGCGTGCGGTCCCGACGGCCGGCCGACGGGTGAGCCGGTAGTCGAGGTGGGTGCCGCGGCGCCGGGAGCGGACGACGGTCGGCGGCTGGTGACGGTGCTCGACCGGTCGGCAGCGAGTTCGGTCGGCGAGGTCCCGTTGCCGCCCTATATCCACGAACCGCTCGATGACCCGGACCGGTACCAGACGGTGTTCGCCCGTGACGAGGACGAGGCGGACCGGTCGGTGGCCGCGCCGACAGCCGGGCTGCACCTGACGAGCGAAGTGATCGCCGGCATCGTGGCAGCCGGTGCCTCGGTCCACCGGGTGGAGCTCGCCATCGGCCTCGACACGTTCCGACCGGTGACGACCGACGTGGCCGAGGACCATGTCATCCACACCGAGCGCTACCGGGTACCGGAGGCCACCCTCGACGCATGCCAAGCCGCCCGGCGCGTGGTGGCGGTGGGGACCACGGTGGTACGTGCCCTCGAATCGGCCGTGGCCACCGGAGCGCTCGAAGGCAGGACCGACCTGTTCATCCACGGGTCTTACCCGTTCGCACTGGTCGACGTCGTCCTCACCAACTTCCACCTGCCGCGGTCGAGCCTGCTGTTGCTCGTGGAGGCGTTCTGTGGGCCGGGTTGGCGCGACCTGTACGCAACCGCCCTCGCCGAGGGGTACCGGTTCCTCTCGTTCGGCGACGCCATGCTGGTGGGGCGCAGGCGCCGGGAGCCGATGTGAGCGGCGCTGTCCAGGTGGACGTGGTCGCCCGCGACGGCGCTGCCCGCTCCTCCACGGTGACGACGGCCCGTGGTACCTACCGCACGCCGGCGTTCATGCCGGTGGGCACCCGGGGGGCGGTCAAGGCCCTCGACGCGGTGGACCTCGAGCAGCTCGGACCGGCGGTGGTGCTGGCCAACACCTACCACCTGCTGCTCCGACCCGGTGCCGAGGTGGTCGCCGCCCTCGGTGGGATCCACCGCTTCACCGGCTTCGGCGGCCACGTACTCACCGACTCGGGCGGGTACCAGGTGCACTCGCTGGCGCCGACGGTCGACGACGACGGCGTGACGTTCACCTCCGTCTACGACGGTGCTGCGGTCCGGCTCACACCGGAGGGTGCCGTCGACGCACAGGGCCTGATCGGAGCCGACGTGGCCATGGTGCTCGACGTGTGCACCACCCTGCCGGCGCCGGCGGCGGTCGTACGCACGGCCGTGGAGCGCACCGCTGCGTGGGCGGCCCGGGCCCGGGCGCATCATCGCCGGATCGAGCACCGGCCGGCCGGCCAGGCCCTCTTCGGCATCGTCCAGGGGGGGGTGGACCCGGTGCTCCGACGCGAGAGCGCCGAGCGGACCGTCGAGCTCGATTTCGACGGGTACGGCATCGGTGGCCTGTCGGTCGGGGAGGGCCGCCCCGAGCTGCTCGATGCCCTGGCGGCTGCCATCGACGTGCTCCCGGCGGACCGTCCTCGTTACCTGATGGGGGTGGGGGACCCGGTGGGGATGGTCGAAGCGGTGGCCCTCGGGGTCGACCAATTCGACTGTGTGGCGCCGACTCGCCTGGCCCGCCACGGGACGATCCTGACCGAGGAGGGACGGCTCAACCTGCGCAACGCACGCTTCGCACGCGACGACGGCCCACTCGATCCGGCTTGTGCATGCTCGACGTGCGCCCGGTGGTCCCGTGGCTACCTCCGCCACCTCCTCACCGTGGGGGAACCGACGGCCTGGCGGCTGGTCACCATCCACAACCTGTCGTGGATGCTGGCGCTCATGGACCGGCTCTCCGAGGCCATCCAACGGGGCGAGCTCGAGCGGGTCCGCCGAGAGGTGGCGGAACGGTGGACATGACACGTCCTGGCTGGTCCTGGGGTCGAGGAGGGGGCCAGGCAGTCGACGGGTGGGCTGCGTCGGCACGGACACCCGGGTCGGGTAGCATGGCGGCCCTGTGCACCTGACCCCCCTGATCCTTTCGGCCCCACGAACTTCCCGCACTGCCAATGGCGGCGGCGCGACCCCGGGCCGATGACGGCGACCGTGGCGAACGGCCTGTCGCTGCTGGCGGCGACCAAGAGCACGTCCTCGGGGAGCTCGTCGTTCCTGTTGATCCTCGTGGTCATCGGTGCTGCCTTCTACTTCTTCCTCTACCGACCGCAGCAGCAGAAGGCGAAGCGCCAGCGTGAGCTGCAGAACCAGTTCGAGGTGGGTGACGAGGTCCTCACCGCGGGGGGCCTGGTGGGCCACGTGCTCGACATCGACGGCGACCGGATCACCCTCGAGACCAGCGTCGGGGCGTCCTTCGTGGTCCTACGCCAGTACGTGGTGCGGCGGCTCGAGGCGGCCGCGGTGTCCGCCGAGGAAGGCGAGGACGGGGGCTACTACGGCGAAGACGAGCCTGGCGAGACAGACGGGGTGGACGGTGTCGACGGGAACGGGGTGGACGGTGTCGACGGGAACGGGGTGGACGCAGCTGACGGGGCAGACGAGGCAGACGGTGCTCTCGACGGCGACGACGAGGAGCGGGGCGGCACCGACGGGGATGCTCGGCCGGCCGGCTCCGCCTGAGCTGCCATGAAGCAGCGACGAGGTCTGTGGACCAGCCTGGCGGCGTCGGTCATCGTCGGAATCGCTCTGTTGGGCGCCACGCTGGGAGCTGGCTGGTCACCGAAGCTCGGGCTCGACCTCGACGGCGGGCTCGCCGTCACCTACCAGACGGCGCGTACGGTCAGCTCGGGGCAGCTGAGCACCATCGTCAACATCATGAACAACCGGGTCGACGCCCTCGGGGCCACCGGGGCCACGGTGGCCAGCCAGGGAAAGAACCAGGTCGCTGTGTCGATCCCCGGGGCGAAGAACGTCCAGCAGATCCTCGACACGATCGGCAACACGGCCCAGCTCTACTTCCGACCGGCGCTCTGCTACGCGCCCGCCTACGCACCGCCCAAATCGGGCGCGTCGCCGAGCGGCCCGTTGCCCTCCTGCGGGTCCCAGTACGCGCTGACCGAGGCCAACCTCGGGGTGAAGCCCGATCCGGCGAGCACGTCCGGGTTCACCGCCAATAGCGTCCCGCCAGACCCCGCGTTTGCCGCTTACCGGTCGACCCCTGACGTCAAGGGTGCCACTGTCCTCCTGCCGGCGGCCAAGGGTGCCGGGGGAGGACGCTACGTGCTCGGGCCGGCCGCTCTGACCGGGTCGATCGTGAAGTCGGCCTCCGCTCAACTCGTCAACAGCACGTGGGTGGTGGACTTCACGCTCACCTCCAGCGGCTCGTCGGCATGGGACAAGCTGGCCGCCCAGCAGTTCCACCAGATCATCGCCGTCGACCTCGGAGGTACGGTCATCTCGGCGCCCATCACGAGCGCCACCTCGTCGGCGCCGAGCTCGTTCAACGGCAGCGTGCAGGTGAGCGGGAACTTCACCGAGAACCAGGCCAAGGAGCTGGCCATCGAGCTGAACTACGGCTCGCTCCCGGTCAAGCTCAACCGCTTGACCGTCCAGACGGTCTCGCCGACCCTCGGCAAGTCGTCCCTCGACGCCGGGTTGATCTCGGGGCTGGCAGGGCTGGTGCTCGTGCTCGCCTACATCCTCGTCTACTACCGGCTGCTCGGCGTGGTGGTGGTCTCCGGCCTGCTGCTGACCGGATCGATCCTGTGGTCGGTCATCGCCGCCATGGGCCACAGCCTCGGCACCACCATCGACCTGGCCGGGGTGATCGGCGTCATCGTCTCGGTGGGGATCACCGTCGACTCGTACATCGTCTACTTCGAACGACTGAAGGACGAAGCCCGGTCCGGGCGGACCGTACGGACGAGCGTCGACCGGGGCTTCGCCAGTGCGTTCCGGACGGTGCTGGCGGCTGACGCCGTCTCGCTGCTCGGTGCCGCCATCCTCTACTTCATCTCGATCGGCTCGGTCCGAGGCTTCGCCCTGTTCCTCGGCATCTCGACGGTGCTCGACGTGGTGGTGACGTACTTCTTCACCCGGCCGTTCGTCATCCTGCTCGGGCGGAGCAAGGCAGCGACCCAGGCTCGGGGGCTCGGGGTCGCCCGGGGGCTCGGCATGGACGTGGAGGGGGCCAAGTGAGCGCGTCGCGTCGGACGAGATCGGGCGCAGGCCCGAAGGCACCGGCCGGAGGGACGGAGCAGGCCGGCGTGGCGGAGGACGCAGCCGTGGTGGACGTCGCCGCCGAAGCAGAGGATGGAACCGAGGTGCTGGAGTCCGCCGACGGCGGGCAGGCCGACGGCGGGCAGGCCGACGGGCCGGTGGACGGCGATCGACGGCCCAACGTGCTCCTGCGCCTCTACCGGGGTCAGACGTCGTTCGACTTCATCGGCAAGCGTCGGCGTTGGTTCGCGCTGTCGGCGTTCGTCATCCTGGTCGGCGTGGTGTCGTTGTCCACCCGTGGCCTCAACCTGGGCATCGATTTCAAGGGTGGTCAGTCGTGGACGGTGACCTCGCAATCCTTGACGGTGGCCCAGGCCAGGGCGGCGGTGAGGACCGCCGGGGTGACCCAGCCCACCGTGGTGCAGCTGACCAACCAGGTGACCGGCACCAAGCAGATCGAGGTCGAAGGTGACCTGAACGGGCTGACGGTGGCCAGGCGGGACGCCATCGAGCAGGCCGTGACGACGGCCCTCGCCAAGGCGGCCGGGATCCCCGCCGCGGCAGCGGCGTCGAAAGTCTCCTTCACCGACGTCGGGCCGACCTGGGGCGGCCAAGTGACCAGCAAGGCTGTCGAGGCGCTGATCGTGTTCTTCGTGGCCGTCGTCGCCTACATCTCGATCCGGTTCGAGTTCAAGATGGCGATCGCCGCCTTGGCGGCCGTGCTCCACGACATTCTGGTGACCGTCGGCATCTACTCGCTGACCGGCTTCCAGGTGACCCCGGACACGGTCATCGCCGTGTTGACCGTGCTCGGCTACTCGCTCTACGACACGGTGGTCGTGTTCGACCGGGTCGGTGACAACGCCAACGGGTTGGGTGCGTCGGGGCGGATCACCTACTCGGACATGGTCAACCTCTCCATGAACCAGACACTGGCCCGCTCGGTGAACACGTCACTCGTGGCCATCATGCCTGTGCTTGCCGTGCTGGTGGTCGGATCGTTCGTGTTGGGGGCGACCACGCTCGAGAACTTCGGGCTGGCCTTGGTCATCGGGCTGACCAGTGGGGCGTACTCGTCGATCTTCGTCGCCTCGCCGCTGCTCGCCGTGATGAAGGAGCGTGAGCCTCGCTACGCCACCATCCGCCAGCGGCTCGAGGCCCGTGGCGGCGACCGTCTCGGGATCCTCACGCCGGCGGCCGCGGCAGCCCTTTCGGGCGCCACCAGCATCCGGACGGCAACGCGCTCGGCTCGGGGCGCTGACGGTGGCAACGGTGTCCTCCGTCCGGGGTCTTCCCGGGGACAGGCGAACAACGCCGGCGGATCGGCCAGCTCAGGCGGGGCCAGCTCAGGCGGGGCCAGCTCAGCAGGTGGGGCGGGGTCGGTGGCCGTGGCGACGGCTCGGCCGCAGGGCGGTGGAGCCCGTCCGGCGCCGCGTCCACGCAAAGGCAAGGGGAAGGGCAAGGGCGCCCGACGCCACTGACCGGGGGATCGCCACCGCTGTGACCGGCGCCAGGGGGGGTCGGGCGCCAGGTACCGTGTAGCCATGGCACTGGTGCAACCCGTTCCGGCCAACGGGCTCGGCGGCGGAACGGGTGGGGCCGCGTCCGAGGAGACGCAGCCTGCGGCGTCACCGACGACGCTCCTCGAGCCGGTGCTCGATGCCTTCCGTCGCCGCCATCCCTCCGACGACGTCTCGCTGATCCTGCAGGCAGCCGAGGTGGCCACCAAGGCCCACGCCGGCCAGCGACGCAAGTCGGGGGAGCCCTATGTGACGCACCCGATCGCCGTCGCCGGGGTGGTGGCGGATCTCGGCCTCGATGCCCAGACCGTCGTGGCCGCGTTGCTGCACGACGCGGTCGAGGACACCGGTGTCACGCTGGAGGAGATCTCCGACCTGTTCGGGGAGACGGTGGCGCGGATCGTCGACGGCGTCACCAAGCTCGACCGGCTGCAGTTCGACTCCAAAGAGGCCCAGCAGGCGGCGACCGTGCGCAAGATGCTGGTGGCCATGGCCAAGGACTGGCGGGTCCTGATCATCAAGCTGGCGGACCGCCTCCACAACATGCGCACCCTGTCGGTGATGCCCGAGTGGAAGCAGCGGCGCATCGCCCAAGAGACGCTCGACATCTACGCACCGCTCGCCCACCGGTTGGGCATCCAGTCGGTCAAGTGGCAGCTCGAGGACCTGGCCTTCGCCACCCTGCACCCCAAGCGGTACGCGGAGATCGAGCAGATGGTGGCCAATCGGGCGCCCCTACGAGACTTGTACCTCGAGCGGGTCCTGTCCGCGGTGCGCGAGCGCCTGGCGGCCTCGGGCGTGCGGGCCGAGGTGACCGGCCGACCCAAGCACCTCTGGAGCATCTACGAGAAGATGGTCGTCCGCGGCAAAGAGTTCGACGACCTCTACGACCTGGTGGGCATCCGGGTGATCGTCGACTCGGAGAAGGACTGCTGGGCGGCCCTCGGAGCGATCCACGCCATCTGGCCCCCGGTGCAGGGCCGGTTCAAGGACTACATCAACTCGCCCAAGTTCAACCTCTACCAGTCGCTCCACACCACGGTCATCGGGCTGGACGGCAAGCCGGTCGAAGTGCAGGTTCGTACCCACGAGATGCACCGCCGGGCCGAGTACGGCATCGCTGCCCACTGGGACTACAAGGAGCACCCGGACGAGGTGGATGGTGCGCCGGACGACCCGGGCCCGACACGGTCGGCCCGCCGGGCCCGGGCCATCAAGGACGCGGCGTCGGTGCGCCGACCCCGGAGCAAGGCGCGGCCCACGGCCACGACCGGCTCCGGCGATCCCGGCACCGAGGCCAAGGCGGCGGCGGACCGGCGTGCCGAACGCCAGGCGCTCGCTCGCGAGACGGGCGCCACGACGGCGGAGATCGAGTGGATGCAGCGGATCGTCGACTTCCAGAACGAGACGACCGATCCGATCGAGTTCCTCGAGGCGCTCAAGCTCGATCTGGAGCAGGACGAGGTCTACGTGTTCACGCCGAAGGGCCGGGTCATCGCCCTGCCGGCGAACGCCACGCCGGTCGACTTCGCCTATGCGATCCACACCGAGGTCGGCCACCGCTGCATCGGCGCCAAGGTGAACGGCCGGCTCGTCCCGCTCGAGACCCGCCTGTCGTCGGCGGACACCGTCGAGATCTTCACCTCCAAGGCACCGACGGCCGGCCCATCGCGCGACTGGCTGGCCATCGTCGCCTCGTCGCGGGCCCGGACGAAGATCCGCCAGTGGTTCTCACGGGAGCGACGCGAGGACGCCAAGGAGATCGGGCGAGAAGAGCTGGTGAAGGAGCTCCGACGGGAGGGTCTGCCCGTCCAGAAGCTGACGTCCGACCACGCCCTGGCCGAGCTGGCTGCGGCCATGAACTACGCCGACCTCGACACCCTCTTCGCGGCCATCGGCGACAACCGCATCTCGGCGCGAGCGGTAGCCCAGCGCCTCCATCGGGACCTCCGCGGCGGGATCTACGAGGAGCAGCTGCCGGTTACCGCCCGGGCCCAGCACCTCTCGGCGCGGCCCGGTCGACCACATGCAGCCGGGGTGTACGTGGAGGGCCTCGACGACCTGATGGTGCGGTTGTCCCGCTGCTGCACCCCGGTGCCCGGAGACGAGATCGTCGGGTTCGTGACCCGGGGTCGAGGGGTCTCCGTCCACCGGGCCGACTGCGCCAACGCCGCCGCGCTGGCCAGCCGTTCTCGCGAACGGCTCATCGAGGTCGAGTGGGACCACCGCTCCTCCGGCGTGTTCGTGGCCACCATCGAGGTCGTGGCCATCGACCGGTCGCGGCTGCTGGCCGACGTGACGAGCGTCGTCTCCGAGCACCACCTCAACATCGTGGGAGCCAACACACAGACCGACGCCGACCGGATCAGCCGGATGCGCTTCGACATCGAGCTGGCCGACCCCGCCCACCTCGAGGCAGTGCTGGGGTCCATCCGGCAGCTCGACGCCGTTTACGACGTGTACCGCATCCTCCCTGGCAAGAAGGACTGAGCGCACCTGTGGCCGACGACCTGCAGCCGGCGCGCGCCCCGAGCGGCACGCGCGACGTCCTCTTCCCCGAATCGGCACGCTGGGAGGCCCTGGTGGCCCGGTTCGTCGCTGGGGTCGAATCGGCCGGCTACGGCCTTGTCCATACCCCGCTCTTCGAGGAGACGAGGGTCTTCCGACGAGGGATCGGGGCTGCCAGCGACGTCGTCGGCAAGGAGATGTACGAGTTCGAGGACCGTGGTGGCCGGTCGTTGGCCCTGCGCCCCGAAGGGACGGCCCCGGTGGTGCGGGCCTTCATCCAGCACCGGCCGCCGGTGCCTTGGAAGGCCTGGTACGTCACCCCGGCGTTCCGCTACGAACGCCCCCAGGCCGGTCGGTACCGCCAGCACCACCAGCTCGGGGTCGAGGCGATCGGCACCGGTGACGCCGACCTCGACGTCGAGGTCATCACCCTGGCCTACGACTTTTTCGCTGCCGTGGGTCTTTCCCAAGTCGACCTCAAGGTGCACTCGATGGGCGACCCGACCTGTCGACCCGCCTACCTCGAGGAGCTCAGGGCCTATCTCCGTCCCCGCCGGGCAGAGCTGTGCCCCGAGCACGCCGAGCGGCTCGAGGCGAACCCGCTGCGCGTGCTCGACTGCAAGCGGCCCGAGTGCCGGGCGGCCACGGCGGAGGCACCTCGGATGCTCGACCACCTCTGCGAGGCGTGCCGGTGCCACTTCGACCGGGTGAGGGACGGTCTCGGCGCCCTCGACGTGCCCTTCGTCGTCGACGACCGCCTGGTCCGGGGGTTCGACTACTACACGAGGACCACGTTCGAGTTCACCGCGCCATCCCTCGACGCGGCCCAGAACGGAGTCGGGGGCGGTGGTCGCTACGACGGGCTGGTCGAGGTGATGGGTGGTCCGCCGACGCCGGGGATCGGCTTCGGCATCGGCATCGAGCGGCTCCTCCTCGCCTGCGACGCCGAGCAGGCCTTCGTCGTGGAACCACCGGCGCTGGACGCCTTCGTCGTCGACGTGGTGGGCGGTGCCGCCGCGCGGGACCTCACCGCCAGGCTGCGACGGTCCGGCCTCCGGGCGGATCGGGCGTTCGACGGACGGTCGATGCGCTCCCAGTTGAAGGCGGCCGACCGTTCCAGGGCGCGATGCGCTGTCATCGTCGGACCGGACGAGCTGGCTGCCGGCCAGGTCGCCGTCCGACCACTGCGGGTGGACGAGGAGCAGGTGGCCGTGCCGCTCGACGCCGTGGTGGACGCGGTGCGACAGAGGGCAGCGAGGACACCGCAGTGCGCTCCGAACGCTGCCGGCACTGCCGAGGACGAGCTCGAGGACGAGCTCGAGGACGAGCTCGAGGACGAGGAGGAGACCCCGTGATGCCAGCCCCACCACCTGCGGGCGGCGTGGCCGACCAGGAGGGTTCGGCGACGTCGATGCGCACGCACCTCTGCGGCGAGCTGCGTGAAGCGCACGTCGGCAGCGCGGTCCGACTGTGCGGCTGGGTCGCCCGGCGGCGCGAGCACGGCGAGCACCTCGCCTTCGTCGACCTGCGGGACCACTCGGGTGTCGTCCAGTGCGTAGTGCCGGGGACCGTCGAGGCCCGCAGTGAGTACGTGGTGGCGGTGACCGGCGTGGTGCGTGCCCGACCGGAAGGGACGGCCAACGCCGACCTGGCCACCGGCGCCGTCGAGGTCGGCGACTGTACGGTGGAAGTGCTCGCCGAGGCCGACCCACCTCCGTTCGCCGTCGACGACCGGGTCGACGTCGACGAGGCTGTCCGGCTCCGCCACCGCTACGTCGACCTCCGGCGGCCTCGGCTCCAGGCCAACCTGCGCCTCCGGGCAGCTGTGGTGCGCGCCCTGCGCAACGCCATGGACCGGCAGGGCTTCTGCGAGGTGGAGACGCCGCTGTTGTGGGCACCCACGCCCGAAGGGGCCCGCGAGTTCGTGGTGCCGAGCCGGCTCCACCACGGATCCAGCTACGTCCTGCCCCAGAGCCCGCAGCTCGCCAAGCAGCTGCTGATGGTGGCCGGTCTCGACCGCTACTACCAGGTGGCTCGCTGCCTCCGCGACGAAGACCTCCGAGCCGACCGGCAGTTCGAGTTCACCCAGCTCGACGTCGAAGCCTCCTTCGTGGGCCAGGAGGACGTGCTCGGCTTCGTCTCCGAGGCGGTGCTCGACGCTGCCGAGGTGGCCACGGGTGAGCGGCCCGGCGCCATCCCCCGGCTCACCTGGGCCGAGGCCATGGACCGCTACGGCACGGATAAGCCCGACCTGCGCTTCGGTATGGAGCTGGTCGACCTGACCGGCACCTTCGCCGGGACGTCGGTGAAGGCCTTTGCCGCCCCGACCGTCAAGGGACTGGTAGTCGACGGCGGAGCGACGGCGCCACGATCGCGCCTCGACGTTCTGACCGAGCGGGCCCGGGCCCTGGGCGCCAAGGGGCTCGCCTGGTTCCGGGTCGGGGAGCAGGGGGCGCTCGACTCCCCGCTCGACCGCTTCCTTGCCGACGACGAGCGCCGCGGCCTGCTGGAGGTCACGGCGGCTGCTCCCGGCGACCTCGTCTTGGTGGTCGCCGACGAGCATCGGGTCGCCTGCACGGTGCTCGGGCAGCTGCGCCTCGAGGTCGGGGGTCGTCCGGTCCACGAGGGCCCCTACCGCTACGTGTGGGTCGTGGACTTCCCGCTCTTCGACGGGCTCGACGACAAAGGCAACCCGCTGGCCGCCCACCACCCCTTCACCATGCCCCACCCTGACGACCTCGACCTGCTCGAGGTCGATCCACTGGCGGTGCGTTCACAAGCGTACGACCTGGTCCTCAACGGGTGGGAGCTCGGCTCGGGCAGCGTCCGGATCCACCGCGGCGACATCCAGTCGCGGGTGTTCACCGCCCTGGGCATCGCCGAGGAGGAAGCGACCGCCCGGTTCGGGTTCCTGCTCGGTGCCTTCCGAGCCGGGGCGCCGCCGCATGCAGGCTTTGCTGTCGGTGTCGACCGGCTGGTGGCGATCTTCGCCGGCGAGGAGAGCATCCGCGAGGTCATCGCCTTCCCGAAGACCCAATCGGGCGCCGACCTCATGACGGGGGCTCCCTCACCCGTCGCCCCCGCCGTGCTCACCGAGCTGGGTCTTGCCCTGCAGCAGGCACCGTCGGCGTCCGCTGGCCAGTCCAAGGCGGAGGGAGGAGGCCGGTGAGGGACTGCCGGCGGTGCGGTGCGCCTGTGCATCGTGTCGGCTGACGACCTCTTCGCCGAGGCAGCAGAGCGCCGCCGCGCCGCCCGCGCCCCACTTGCCGCCCGCCTGCGACCCCGGACCCTCGACGAGGTCGTGGGCCAGCGTCATCTTCTGGGCCCAGACGGACCGTTCCGGACGCTGGTCGAAGGTGACCGGTTGCGTTCGACCATCCTGTGGGGGCCTCCCGGCACCGGCAAGACGACGCTGGCCCGGCTGGTGGCCGATGCCACGGCCAAGGCGTTCGTCCCGCTCTCTGCCGTCACCGCGGGGGTGAAGGACGTGCGCGAGGTGGTGGAGGCCGCCATCCGGCGACTGGGTGAGCAGGACCAGGGGACCATCCTCTTCCTCGACGAGGTCCATCGGTTCAACCGGGCTCAGCAGGACGCCCTCCTGCCTGCCGTGGAGGACGGCCTGGTGGTCCTCGTCGGGGCGACGACCGAGAACCCCTACTTCAGTGTCAACGCACCACTGCTGTCGCGCTCGACGCTGTTCCGGCTCGAGCCGCTCACCCTCGACGAGCTGGCTGCCGTCGCCGGGCGGGCGCTGGTCGCCGAAGGGGCGACGGCCGACGCCGACGCCGTCGAGGCCCTGGCCGGCAGTGCCGAGGGTGACGCCCGTGCGGTGCTCACCACCCTCGAGGTGGCCCTGGCGCTGGCGGGAGCCGATGGTGCTGCCGGGGTGGAGCACACCGTCCACGTCACCCGAGGCCACGTCGAGCGGGCGCGCCAGGCCCGGCTGGTCCACTACGGCGAGGACGAGCACTACGACCAGATCTCCGCGTTGATCAAGTCCGTACGGGGCTCGGACCCGGACGCCGGCCTCTACTGGCTGGCCCGGATGCTCGAAGCCGGCGAGGATGCCCGGTTCATCGCCCGGCGGTTGGTCATCCTGGCCAGCGAGGACGTCGGCGAAGCCGATCCGTTGGCCCTGGTGGTCGCCGAGGCCGCCGCTCGTGCCGTCGAGCTCGTCGGCCTCCCCGAAGCCCAGCTCAACCTGGCTCAGGCCGTCGTCCACCTGGCCGTCTCGCCGAAGTCGAACCGGGTGACCGTCGCCCTGGGGGCGGCGCGCGCCGACGTCGCCTCGGGTGCCCGTGCCGATGTCCCCGAGCACCTCCGAGACGCCCACTACCGCGGCGCCACCGCCCTCGGTCATGGTGCCGGCTATCGCTACCCCCACGAGTTCCCCGGGGCGTGGGTGGCCCAGGAGTACCGGCCACCGCAGGTAGAGGGGCACGTCTACTACCAACCGAGCGACCGCGGCTACGAGGCGACGATCGCCGAGCGGCTGACCCGGTCGCGGGCGGAGCGCCCGTCAGACCCGGCCCCGAGCTCCCCGAGCGCTCACGACAACGCTCCGAACGGCCGATAACCACTGGCAATGCGACAGGCGAGGAGAACGGGCGAGTGAAGAAGCGATTCGGGGGAGCAGCGAGGGTGCTCCCACGACGGTCCGTGCCGACCGGTCGGGCCTGCAACCGGGCGGTGATCGGACGGGTGCACGCTGTGCTCGCCAGCTCGCTCGTCGTCCTGGTCGGTATCGTGCTCAGCGCCCCGGCGGTCGGCGCCGCCGAGGCAGTGAGCGGCCCGGTCCGGGTCGGTTCGGCGCCCACCATCCCGCCTGGTGCCATGGTGGTGGGCCGTGCCCCTGGCGGCACCCGGGTGCCGGTCGAGGTCACCCTGGCCGTGCCGCACCCCGGGGCGCTTGCCCGGTTCCTCGTCGCCGTGTCGACGCCGGGCTCACCCGACTACCACCACTACCTGGCCCGAGGGAGCTTCGGGCCGCGCTTCGGTCCGTCGGCTGGCACGCTGGCCGCCGTGCGAGGCTGGCTCCGTGCTGCCGGCCTGGTGGTCGGTGCGACGGCGCCGGACCGCCTGACCGTGGCGGCCAGCGGGACGGTGACCGAGGTGGAACGGGCCTTCGGCGTGGCCGAGTCGACGGTCCGCCTGCGCTCTGGGCGAGTCGCTCTGCTGGCGTCGGCGGCGCCGGCCGTTCCGGTCTCGTTGGCTCCGGCGGTCGCCGGGGTGGTGGGGCTGACCACGACCGTGCGACCCGCTCCCGCCTTCGCGACCGCCAGCCGGCTGCCGAGTAGCAGTCGGTCGACGGTGGGCGGTCCGGTCGGTCCGGGTGCGGAGGCGGGGTCGCCGAGGCCGGCTCTCGCCGCCCCGACGGCCTGCCCGGCAGCGGCCGAGCTGGCCCAGGCCACCGGGGCGGACACGCCCGCCGGTTTCGCTCAGGCCTACGCCTTCGACGCGCTCTACGGCCAAGGGCGGGTCGGCCACGGGGTGACCATCGGGCTGGAGGAGCTCGAGCAGTACACCCCCTCCGACGTTGCCACCTACGAGCGCTGCTTCGGGCTCTCGGTTCCGGTCACCGACGTCAACGTCGACGGAGGCGCCCCACCGGTGGGGCAGTCGGGCGAGGCGGCCCTGGACATCGAGGACGTCGCCGGCCTCGCCCCCGGGACGTCGATCGTGGTCTACTCGGCTCCGGCGTCCTCGTCGGGGTCGCTCGACGACCTCCAGGCGATGGTCGACGACGACCAGGCGCAGGTGCTCTCCACCAGCTGGGGGGTGTGCGATCCGGGGCTCGTCGGGGGTGTCGCCAGTACCGAGAACCTCCTCTTGGAACAGGCGGCCGCCCAGGGTCAGACGTTCGTCGCAGCGGCGGGGGACAGCGGCGCCGAAGGCTGCTACCAGTCGAACCAGTCCACCGCCGACACGGCGCTCGCCGTCGACGACCCGGCCGATCAGCCCTTTGCCCTCGGCGTCGGAGGGACGACCCTGCCGTCGCCGTCTGACCCCGGAGGGCAGACGGTGTGGAACAACTCGGAAGGGGCCGGGGGCGGCGGGTTGTCGCAGGACTTCCCCATGCCGACATGGCAGTCGGGCCCCGGGGTGGTGAGCTCATTGTCCTCTGGCTCCCCGTGCTCGGCGTCACCGGGGGAGTACGCACGCTGCCGGGAGGTGCCCGACGTGTCGGCGGCAGCGGACCCGTCCGTCGGCGGCTACCTCGAGTACTTCGAGGGTCAGTGGTACGTCGTCGGCGGCACCAGTGGGGCCGCGCCCCTGTGGGCGGCGCTGGTGGCCGACGTGGACCAGGGGTGCGGGGCACCGGTCGGCTTCGCCAATCCGGCGCTCTACGCGGCGGCGGCAGGCCCGGATGCCACCACCACCTTCACCGACGTCACCTCGGGGAACAACAACCCGACGGCCTACACCGGGACCTCGGACGCGCAGGGCTCCGGGAGCGGGGTGTACCCGGCCACCGTCGGTTACGACATGGCGAGCGGACTGGGGACGCCGATCGCGCCGGGTATCGCTGCCGCACTCCAGCCGTCGGGCGGGTGCCCCTCGGTCACCGGGTTGTCGGCCTCGTCGGGCACGGCGCGCGGAGGTGAAGTGGTCACCATCTCCGGCTCCGACCTGGTGGCTGGCGGTACGCCGACCGTGCGGTTCGGGTCGGCGGCTGCCACGGTGATGGCAGCATCGGCGACGTCGGTGACGGTCGTCGCCCCTGCCACCCTGACGCTCGGACCGGTCGGGGTGACGGTGTCGACGGCCAACGGCAC
>JBMFXC010000022.1:29826-32873 GCA_049964655.1 Acidimicrobiales bacterium | reverse complement strand
CGTGACGGAGCGGCTCCGCTGGTGATGGTCACCGCCTACGACACCCCTTCGGCACGGATCGCCGACGCCGCCGGCGTCGACATCGTGCTGGTCGGCGACTCGGTGGCCAACAACGTGCTCGGCTACCCGGACACCCTCCACGTCGACGTCGATGACATGGCCCACCACGTGGCCGCCGTCGCCCGGGCCCACACGGAGGCTCTGGTCGTGGGCGACCTCCCGTGGCTCAGCTACCACCTGGACCCGGCGACCACCGTCCGTAACGGTGCCGCGCTGGTCCGGGCCGGAGCCGCAGCGGTCAAGCTGGAAGGGGGAGCAAGCCGCGTGCCGATGGTCGAGGCATTGGTGGGGGCCGAGATCCCGGTGATGGGCCATCTCGGGCTGACCCCGCAGTCGGTGAACGCCATGGGTGGTTACCGGGTGCAGGGACGCACCGAGGAGGCGGCTGCAGCGCTGCTGACTGACGCGATCGCACTGGTGGAGGCCGGATGCTTTGCCGTCGTCCTCGAAGGAGTGCCGGCGTCCCTCGGCGCGGCCGTGACGGCGGCCGTCGACGTGCCCACCATCGGCATCGGTGCGGGGCCCGACTGCGACGGCCAGGTGCTCGTCTTCCACGACGTCCTCGGCTTCAATGCCCAGGTGCCCCGCTTCGTCCGCACGTACGCCAGCCTCGCCGCGGACGCCACGACGGCACTCGCGGCCTACGTCGCCGACGTGCGCTCGGGTGACTTCCCCTCCGAGGACGAGAGCTACCACTGACGTCGGCGGTGCCGCGACCGATCGGCACCGCCGTCGTGCCGGCCGCCCGGGTGCCCTCGGCGGCGGTTCGCCGATACGGGTCCGCCGATACGGGTCGCCGGCACCGGAGGCGCGCCTGCCGTTCCGGAGGCGTGCCAGAGCAGTGCTGGCCGAGCCGCTAGCATGTCCCGGTCGAACCTGTGGCCCACTGACGACCCGACACGGGTCGTCGGGCCCGACCTGCCCCACCTGGTGGGGCTCGCCCGCCGAGCTGGTCGGTGGTCGATCCAGAGGGAGGTGTGCCGCGATGCGGCCCTACGAGACGATGATCATCTTCGACACCGCGGCCGACGACGTGTCCGTCAACGCCGCGCTCGACCGCGGGCTCGACGCCTTGCGGGCCAAGGGCGGTGTCGTGGGCTCGGTGAACCGTTGGGGAAGACGGACGTTCGCCTACGAGCTGAAGCACAAGCGCGAGGGCTACTACGTCGTCGTCGAGCTGACGGCCACGCCTGACGCGGTCGCCGACATGGAGCGGGTCTTCGTGCTGGCTGACGAGGTCCTGCGCCACAAGGTCGTCCGTCTGCCCGACAAAGTTGCCGGGCGCCGTGCCGCGACCGCCTCCGCGGAGAGCTGAGCCATGTCGAACGGCAACACCGTCACCCTGGTGGGCAACATCACCCGTGACCCCGAGCTCCGCTTCACCAACACCGGACAGGCGACGGCGAGCTTCGGACTGGCGGTCAATCGCCGGTGGCAGAACCGGCAGACCCAGGAGTGGGAAGAGGCGACCTCCTTTTTCGACATCGTCTGCTGGCGTGAGATGGCGGAGAACGTGGCCGAGAGCCTCACCCGCGGGGCCCGCGTCATCGTCACCGGTCGCCTCGAGCAACGCAGTTGGGAGACCCCCGAGGGGGACAAGCGCTCCAAGG
The DNA here is from genome assembly GCA_049964655.1 of Acidimicrobiales bacterium. Taxonomy (GTDB): domain Bacteria; phylum Actinomycetota; class Acidimicrobiia; order Acidimicrobiales; family RAAP-2; genus JAJZJT01. The sequence continues at coordinate 31,203 of JBMFXC010000022.1, read as the reverse complement.
TCGAGGTGGTGGCCGACGAGATCGGTCCGAGCATCCGCTGGGCCACGGCGCAGGTGACGAAGAACGAGCGCCGCGCCCCCGGTGACGGCGCCGGTGGTCGGCCCGGTGGCACGGGTGGCACGGGCGGCACGGGCGGCACGGGCGGAGCCCCCAGCTCTGGTGGGTACGGATACAGCGAGGAGCCCTTCTAGCGATGGCACGCAACAACGACCGTGGCGGCAGCAGCAGCCGTCGAGCAGCAAAGGACAGCGGACGCCGGATCAAGAAGAAGCCGTGCGCGCTGTGCAGGGACCACGTCGACTGGGTCGACTACAAGGACGTCGCCCTCCTGCGCAAGTTCATGAGCGATCGGGGCAAGATCCGGGCGCGCCGGGTGTCGGGGAACTGCGCCCAGCACCAGCGCGACGTGGCGGTCGCCATCAAGACGGCCCGCGAGCTCGTCCTCTTGCCGTACACGCAGCGGACGACGACGGAGCGTCCCGGTTCGCGGGGCGGGCGGGGAGGCCCTGGTGGTGGTCGCCGGGGACGTCCGGAGGCCGGCGAGGAGCGCACTCAATCGCGTGAGGCCCGGACGTCGGAGCCCGCCGCGGAGGCCGTCGTCGGCGAAGAGCCCGGCTCGGCCGGCGAGGAGGCCTGAGATGAAGGTCGTGCTGCGGACGGACATCACCGGCGTCGGGAAGCGCGGTGACATCGTCGACGTCGCCGGCGGTTACGCCCGTAACCACCTGCTGCCGTCCGGTCGTGCCATGGTGGCGACGCCCGGTGTGGAGGAGCAGGCGGCCGCCATGCGTCGCTCGCGCGACCTGCGCGACAGCCGGGAGCGTGAAGCGGCCGAGACGGTGGCGCGCACCTTGGTCGGCCATCCGGTCACCGTGACGGCGCGGGCGAGCGCGGCCGGTCGGCTGTTCGGCTCGGTGTCGGCCATCGACATCGTCGAGCACGTCGAGGCGCAGACCGGCGCGGTCATCGACCGTCGGAAGCTCGTGCTGCCCGATGCAATCAAGGAGCTCGGCCAGCACCAGGTCCGGGTCGAGCTCCACGACGACGTGGTCTTCGAGCTCACCGTCGACGTGGTCGCCGCCGAAGCCTGAGCACCGGGGCCGTGAGCCCCGCCGCCGCCTTGCGACGCGGGAGCGCCTCGCGAAGGGACGGGGTGCTCCTCCTCTCCGGTCACCGTGGCGGACCACGGTGGCCCCACCGTGCCGGCCGTCTCCGGCGACGTCGACGCGCTTGTTCGTGCCGCGCCAGGATCGCTGTCACACCGGTGCGGGATGCTTCGGGCGCAGGTTGCCGTCACGCCCTCTGGCGACGACCACCTGCTGTGGCCGGAGCACCTGCTGTGGCCGGAGGCGTAGGACGGTGGGGCGTAGGACGGTG
>JBMFXC010000022.1:13687-29726 GCA_049964655.1 Acidimicrobiales bacterium | reverse complement strand
GGCGAGCGGGGCCCCGCCGGGGCGGTCCTGTGCTGTCACCGCCAACTACCGGAATACCCACAGGGTCTGGCGCGAAATCCCCAAGTTGTTCCGTCGCACGTCCCCAGGCTGGTAGGAGAGGGTGGAAGCACCATGGTCCAAGCCTTCGACGACGCCCGCCCACGCCGCCTGCTCACGCCGAGCCCGCAACGGAGCACCCCTGCCGGTGGTCGGGTTCCGCCGCACAACCTCGAGGCCGAGGAGTCGCTCCTCGGTGCCATGTTGTTGTCGCGCGACGCCATCGCCGCTGCCATGGAGCACTGCGCGGCCGAGGACTTCTACCGCCAGTCGCACGGTCACATCTTCACGGCGATCACCTCCCTCTACAGCCAGGGCGAGCCAGCCGACTGGGTGACGGTCACCGAAGAGCTGCGCCGACGCGGGCTGCTGGAGGAGATCGGCGATCCTTCGGTCTTCGTGTCGCTCCAGGCGAACACTCCCTCGATCGGCAACGCGGAGCACTACGCCGTCATCATCGAGGAGCTGGCCCTGCTCCGACGGCTGGTAGCCGTGGCGGGGGAGATCACCGAGCTCGGCTACAGCGCGCCACCCGACGTCGCCGGCGTGCTCGACCGCGCCGAGAGCCTCGTCTTCGACGTCGCGCAGCGCCGAGTGGTCGACTCGTTGACCCCACTGCGCGACCTGCTCGGCCAAAGCCTCGACCACCTCGAGCACCTGGTCAACCGCGGCGAGTCGATCACCGGGTTGGCCACCGGCTACGTGGACCTCGACGAGCAGTTGTCGGGTCTCCAGCCTTCGAACCTCGTCGTGGTGGGCGCCCGGCCGGCCATGGGCAAGACCTCGTTCGCCCTTGGCATGGTCGCCCATGCCGGGATCCGGCTGCGTCAGCCCGTCCTGTTGTTCTCGCTCGAGATGAGCCACCTCGAGCTCACCCAGCGCCTGCTCAGCGCCGAGGCCCGGGTCGACGCCAGCCGGATGCGTACCGGCAAGCTGAACGACGCCGACTGGACGAAGATCGGGCACGCCATCAGCCGCATGAGCGAGGCACCCATCTTCATCGACGACAACCCGAACCTGACGGTGATGGACATCCGAGCCCGGGCCCGCCGCCTGAAGAGCCGTGAAGGCCTGGGGCTGGTGGTGGTCGACTACCTCCAGCTGATGACCGGGCGTCACGGCGCCGAGAACCGTCAGGTCGAGGTGTCCGAGATCAGCCGTGGCCTGAAGATCCTCGCCCGCGAGCTCGAGGTGCCTGTCGTCGCCCTCTCGCAGCTCTCCCGCGGGCTCGAGATGCGCCAGGACAAGCGTCCAATGCTCGCCGACCTGCGGGAGTCGGGCTCGATCGAACAGGACAGCGACGTCGTGCTGTTCATCTACCGCGACGAGGTCTACAACCCTGATTCGATCGACACGCAAGGCACAGCCGAGGTGCTGGTCGCCAAGCACCGCAACGGGCCCACCGGGTCGGTGCGGCTCGCTTTCATCGGCAACCACGCCCGCTTCGACAACATGGCTCGCTGACCGCGGCTCTTCGCCCCGGTTCGGCCTTGGGTGCCGCGTACGAGTGGCCCGGTGTGAACGACAGGCTCAGTGGTGCTCGTCGACCTCGTCGACGTAGTGCCAGTCGACCATGCCGTAGCGTTCGACGACCACCGGCCCCGCGACCGATCGTGACACGTCTCTGGCTCGGACGATGGCTGCCTCGTCCCCGTCGAACTCGCCCGAGCCGACCTCGTCGCCGCCCGGGCGGACGAAGCGGTACCGCCAGGTCTTGTGAGGGGACGGCTTGGTGTCGGTCATGGGCCGACGATACGGCACGGCGGTGTCGTGCGGGCGTCGAACCCCCGGGGGAGCGCCAGGGAAGGTGCCGGGCGCACGGGGCGGTGTGAGCCGACACCTACCCGACTTCCCACCTCGAAGCCCGGTGGACCCGGCTTCCGTGGCGGCGCGAGGCTGACGGCGTGCTCGTGGTCGACGCGGCGAACGTCATCGGCTCCCGTCCGACCGGGTGGTGGCGGGACCGGCCCGGCGCGGCACGGGCGTTCGTCGGGCAGCTCCGTGCGGCGGCCGGGCGCGGGGTGCTCCCGCTCCCGGTGGTGGTCGTCTTGGAGGGGGAGGCCCGGGCCGGTGCCGCCGAGACGGACGCCGACGGCGTACGCGTGGTGCACGCCGCCGGCAGCGGTGACGACGCACTGCTCGCCGAGCTCGCGCGCCCAGGCGGGGACCCCGGCGTGACCGTGGTCACTGCCGATCGTGCCCTCGGGGATCGTGCCCGCCATGCCGGCGCCGAGACGGTCGGTCCGAGCTGGCTCTACCGTCGCCTCGGTCCGTCCCACCCGGGTGGGGAGAACGCCGTCGGGACGTGAGCTCGGGTGCTATCGAGACGACGGCCGGTGGCGGCCACTTCTACCCGTCCTAGACGCTCGAGGTCGAACGGGTGCGTCGCCGTCCGGCGCGGCGCGCACCCGACGGGCTGCCGGCCGGCGAGCGGTACGTGGCCACGACGGCTTCCGGTAAGCGAGGTCCTCCAGGGGTCAGCTCACCGGCACCGTCACCCGTGCTCCCGACACCGTCACCTGGAAGGTCCCGCCGGAGGCTTCGAACAGCGGTGCCGTGCTCCCCACCAGCTGCAATTCGATGGTGTGGCCGGCGGCGAAGGTGTAGTCGTTGGGCGTGAGGGCGAAGGACATGGTGGTCGTGGCCGAGGCGGTCGTCGGTGTGCCGGCCGCCTGGTTGACGGACGGGCGGTAGACGTTGATCGAGACGAGCTGACGGGAGCCGTCGGGGGCGACGTCCCACAGCCGGCCGACCAGCTCGGGGTAGTTGCCGACCACGTGGAGGGTCGCCGTGACCACCGCCGAGCCGAGCAGGGTGCGCGGTTGGGCCCCGACGGCCAGCTGGTAGGTGGCGGTGCCGGGGGCGCTCGCCGGGGGCAGGGTGTCGCAGAACGACTTGCCGGCGTAGGCCGGGTTGAGCTGGGCGGCCGTGGTCGCCGAGCCACCGGCGGAGGTGACGACCTGGTTGTCGGAGCCGGTGAGCGTGAGCACGCCGTGCTGGAGAGCGGCCAGGGACGCCCCGGCGGTGGCCGCCGTCTCGGGGCCGGTGCACGAGGTCGGCGACACGACCACCCCGGTGTCGGTGGTGGCGTGCCGACGCATCACGGCGTCGACGAAGGCGATGCCCCGTGCGGTGTCAGCCGCCGTGACCGCCGGCTGGTTGGTGGCCCAACCGTGACCGACGTCGGCGAAGAGCAGGAGCAGAGGGGTGGTGTCGTGGGCGGCCCTGATGCGCGCCGCGTAGTGCAGCGCTTCGGAGGCGGGAAAGAGCGTGTCGTTCCACCCGTTCAGGATGGCGGTCGGTGCTGGTCCACCCGGTGGCAGGGGGATGCCGATCGCCGACTTGTAGGTCTGGAGCTCTCGCAGTGCGTAGGCGTCGGTGGCCGTCTCCGGTCCCCCTGCGGTGATCGCGTGTTCCCAGGTCGTCAGGTCGCTGCGGGGATCGACGCCGGGCGGTGACAGGTAGCCCTCGGCGGTGACCCCGTAGAGGAGGCGGTCCCAGCTCAACTTGGGCACGCCCATCGGCGAGATGTCAGCCGATGCCGGAGTGGTCCCCATGGCCGACAGGTGACCGTTGGGAACGAGCGCGTCGGCCAGGTCGTCCCACGCCCACTGGGCGAAGACCGCACCCACCGACATCGGGACGTGGTGCACGGGGCTGACCCAGGGCACGAGCGCACCGTCGGTGAGGCGCACCCGGTCCTTCAGCACGGCGAGCTCGAGGGACTGTCCGCCGCCGTAGGAGAGGCCGGCGACGGCGATCTTCGGCTGGACGAGGCCTTCGTCGACCAGTTCGCCGGCCAGGTACTGGGTGTCGCGGACCTCGTAACGCTGGTCGGCCAGTTGGATCCAACCGCGGGCGCATGAGGGTTGGCCGGACCGGGACGCCGGCGTACCGCACGAGCCACCGAAGCCCCTGGCGGTGTAATTGAGCACCGCCCAGCCGTTGGAGGCGAGCGCCACGTTGTTCTCCGCCCCCGGCGACGTATCGGGGTGGTCGACTTCGAACTCCGTCTTGGACGCACCGAGACCGTGGAGGAGGACGATGAGCGGGAAGGGCCCGCGTCCGGTTGCCGGCAACGTGACGTCGGCGTCGAGCGGGACGCCGTCGAAGCTCGGGACGCGGCGGCTCCCGCCACCCGGGCAGAAGCGGACCCCGTAGCGTGGCGTGCAGCTGAGGACCCCGAAGGGGTGGGGGACGGCGGGCGGGGGCGGCTCCGTCGGTGCCGTGCTGGCACTTCGGGACGCCGTCGAGCACCCGGCGAGCAACATCGCGGCGATGACCACCGCAGCCAGCACGGAGCCGGCGCGCCGGTGTCCGTCCACCCGTCGTCTCATCCCATTTCTCCCCCTGGCGGCTGTCGCGCACGCCCTCGTGGTCCATCCCCCCGCTGGAGGCGCGGGTGCCGTGCCACCCTATGCACTCTGGTTGACGAAGGGGGGGACGCCGGTGCGGCGGGTCTCCCTCACGGATGGCTCCTCAGCCAAGGGCGCGGGAGACGGCCTCGGCGAAGCGACGGGGGGCCTCGAGCATGAGGTACCGGCCGGCGCCGGGGAGCAGGTCGAACCCGGCCGCCCCGAGGCGGCTGGCGAGCACCCGCACGTCGTCGGGGAGAGCCAGCGGGTCGTCGCTCCCCCACACCACGGTGAGCGGCGACGGGTGGTGTGCCAGTGCTCCGGCGAGGCGGGCCTCGGCGGCAGAGGAGCCGGCGACGTGGCGGGCGGTGCGGTGGATCAGGCGGTGGCCGTCGAGGAAGGAGATGAGGTCCCACTGGGCGGCGAGCACGTCGGGGTCGGGCGCGGACGTCGGCGAGTACGTCGCCGTCAGGGTGCCCAGCACGGCGGCGCGGTCGGGGGCGTCCTGCTCGTCGATCCGGCGGTCGGGCTGGCGCAGGAGGAACTGCCGGCTGTTCGAGGGACGGGCCAGGTCCGCGTAGACGAGCCCGTTGGTGAGGACCCGAGCAGTGACCTCGACCGGCCAGCTCCCCTCGAGGTGTCGAGCGAGCAGCTCGGCGCCCACCAGGTTGCCGATGTCGTGGCTCACCAGGGCACACCGGGTGACAGCCAGGTCGGCCAGCAGGCGGGAGACAAGATCGGCTTGGAGGCCTAACGAGTAGGGAAGGTCGGGCTTGTCCGACAACCCGAACCCGAGCAGGTCAGGAAGGAAGAGCCGACGGTGCCGAGCCAGCTCGTCGACGACGCTGGCGAAGTCGAACGACGACGTCGGGAAACCGTGGAGGAACACCACGGGTGGGCCCAGCGCGACCTGCGTGGGGGGGAGTTCGACGACGAAGAGGGCGAAGCTGTCGACCGTGTGGTACCGACCGCGTCGTCTCCACGACTCGGCGAGCTCGTTCACCGGGCCCGTCCCTGTCCGCAGCGACGGAGACCAGATAGCCAGGTACGCCGTCTTCTCCCCTGGCCCTCTCGACGGGCGCGCCGCCCGCACCCGTCGTGTGGCGACAACCGGACGACCCAGCCGGCGGACGGCGCGGACAAGGCCGCCCCCCAGTCGGTGTCGGCCCTGGCGTCGGTGGACGTCACGGAGAGACGGTAGCGCCCCTGGACTTTCCGGGTTTGGTCGTCATCGTGCCGTGCGGTGCCCGGCGCTTCCCGGCACTGATGTGCCCGGTGCTGTTGTGCCCCGTGTGGGGCGACCGGGCGCGTCGTCGTCGACGACCAGTTCGGCCCGGACGGGTCGATGGTCCGAGCCGAGCGGGCCGAGCACGGCTCCCGACCCCGAGACGGGTCCCGAGACGAGCACGTGGTCGAGCTGGCTGTGCGGTCGGGTGGCCGGCCAGGTCCGGCCTCGCACCACGCGGCGCCACCCTGGCAGCTGCAGCGAGACGGCCGGCCCCCACAGGTTCATGTCGCCGGCGAGCACGGCCGGCCGCTCGCCTCGGGCGAGAGCGCGGGACGCCTCGCGGTAGTGGACGGGCGAGCCTTGGAGCAAGTGCGAGAAGTGGGTTCCGTGGACCGTCAGCACCCCTTTGCCCACGGGAACCTCCCAGGAGAGCACGAGCCGCCTGACCGGGTCGCGGCGCAGCGGCCGCAGGCGGGTGACGCCGAGGAACCGTGCGGGGACGCGCACGAGCACCGCCAAGCCCCACGAACCATGACGCCCGCCCGATCGCCGCGCCCCCGAACGGCGCTGTCGCCACCGTGGGTCGTCGTCGACGTGCAGGATGCTGGACAAGGGGCCGAGGGACGGCCCCCACCGGTCGTCGGCGCCGGGGTCGGGGCCGAGCAGCCGTCCCTGCCCGAGAGCTTCCTCGGCGAGGTCGTAGCCGAGGTCGTCGGCGACGCGTCGGGCCAGGCTGGGTGAGCCGTCCGGCGCCCACGACTCCTGCAGGACGAGCACGTCGGCGTCGAGCGACCGGCACGCGTCGACGACGTCGTAGGGCCGGCCCCAGCCGTCGACCCCGAGGTGGGTGTTGAAGGTGGCCAGCGAGAGCCCGCCGCCGCCGTTCGGCCCGGGGCCGCCGACGTTCACCCGCGACCCATTGCCTCGGCAGCGGCGTGGAGCTCGGCGCGGTAGTCCGGGTGGGCGAGGTCGGCGAGCGCGTGTGCCCGCTCGCGCACGGTCAGGCCGACGAGGTCGGCGGCACCGTGCTCGGTCACCACCACGCCGGTGTGGTGGCGGGGGGTGGAGATGACAGAACCTCCGGGCAGTTCGGCCACGATCCTCGAGCGGGTCTCACCGGCCACCGTCACGGTCGAGTGCAGGCAGATAAGCGAGTGGTCGTCGGCCCGCAGCTCGGCTCCCGACACGAAGTCCTCGTGGCCCCCGACCCCGGAGATCTGCCGGCCGTCCACGCAGTCGGCCACGATCTGGCCGTAGAGGTCCACGGCGAGCGCCCCGTTGACCGACACGAACGACCGGTTGCGGGCGATCACCGTCGGGTCGTTCACGACCTCGACAGGGAGGAAGGCGACGTCGTCGTTGCCGTCCAGCCAGTCGTAGAGGGCGCGTGAGCCCAGCGCGAAGGTGGTCACGGACCGGCCGTCGAAGATGCCCTTGGCGTCGTTGGTGACCTTGCCGGCCCGGTGGAGGTTCATCAACCCGTCGGTGAACATCTCGGAGTGGATGCCGTAGCTGCCACCGGTCTCCTCGACCGCCAGTTGGTGGGCCACCATGTCGGGGACGGCGCCGATGCCGATCTGGAGCGTGCTCCCGTCGCGGACGAAGCTCCGGGCCAGGGCGGCGATGGCCCGGTCGACGTCGTCGGCTTGGCTCGGTGGCAGCTCGTAGGGCGTGCTCGAGCTCTCGACCAGCACGTCGACGACGTCGAGGGGTAGCCGGTTGCGGTAGGTGGGAGGCAGGGAGCGCGTGCGGGGGAAGTTCGGGCTGACCTCGACGACGAGGAGGCGGTCGGGGTCGCGACCGGCGGCCAGCAGCTCGTCGATGGTCGCACCCATGTGGAGCGACAAGTTGACGCCCCAACCCTCCTCGGGGTCCTCGTCGGGTGGCGCGGCTTGGACCGCCATCACACGGGGAGCGAACCGGCGGAGGATGGGGCCGAACTGGCGAAAGCCGCCGGGGACGAGCTCGACGCGGGCGCCTTGGGCGAGCAGGATCCGTTCGGCCGGGCCGAAGAAGCCCGACCGGTAGGCCACGCCAGGATGGGCGAGGAACGAGTAGTAGCCGAGCAAGAGAGCCCCGCCCACCACGAGCCCCTCCCAGTCGTTGCGGCCGCCCAAGGCGGTGAGGAACCCGTCGGGGTTGGCCGGCCCGAGCCCGAGCCCGAGGGTGTCGCGGGGACGGAGCAGACCGGCGGCCTCGGCGGGCGTCAGGTGGGGCGGTGTGGGGGCGTGGGGTGTCACGATCGACCAGTGTGCCACCGGCCGACGCCGAGCCGGGAAGCCGAGCCGAGCCGGACGGGCCGAACCGGGCCGGACGGGCTCGGTCGCCGGCTACCCGTGGGTAGCTGGCCTCACCTCGCCGGGTGGGCGAGGATCGTCCCATGGACCGTGATGCCGGCGTGCCCGGGGACCCAGGTGCCGAACCAACCGTGACCGTTCCCGCCGACGTGGACGACGACTACGACGAGCTGTCGTTCCTCGAGGAGAACGCCGCCGAAGCTGGCTTGGAGTGGCGCGGTCGGCCTCGGGTGATGCGTGACGACGTAACGGTGGCCTCGGGACGGGTGGTCAGCGCCCTCGTGTGGGGAGACGCTTCGGCGTCGCTCGTGCTCCTGCACGGGGGCGGCCAGAACGCCCACACGTGGGACACCGTGGCGCTGGCCCTCGGGGAGCCGCTGGTCGCCATCGACCTGCCGGGGCACGGGCACTCGAGCCAGCCCGCCGGGCCGGACGGGCTCGACCTCGTACGCCTTGCCGACGACGTCGCTGTTGCCGTACGTCGCTGGGCCCCTCAGGCGCGCGCCGTGGTGGGCATGTCGCTCGGGGGGCTGGTCGCCCTGGCGTTGGCTGCTCGCCAGCCCGACCTCGTCCGGCACCTCGTCCTCGTCGACATCACGCCCGGTGTCGACCGGCGCAAGAGCGCGTCGGTGGCGGCGTTCTTGGCGGGTCCGGAGTCCTTCGGCTCGCTCGAGGAGATGGTCGAGCGCACCATCGCCTTCAACCCGAGCCGGTCCGAGTCGTCGCTCCGACGCGGTGTACGTCACAACGCCGTGCGTCGCTCCGACGGGCGGTGGACGTGGCGCCACCAGCTCGGCCGTCCCGACGGAGGAGGGACGCAGGACCTGGCTGACGTCGACTTCTCCGGTGGGTGGGACGACCTCGGCCGCGTCGCGGCTCCGGTCACCTTGGTGCGAGGTGGGTGTTCACCGATGGTCGACGACGCCGACATCACCGAGCTGTTGCGCCGCCGCCCCGACACCCGGGTCGAGGTGGTCGAAGGCGCCGGGCACAGCGTCCAGGGTGACCGTCCGCTCGAGCTGGCGGCCCTGCTCCGAGGCGTTCTCGACGGCAACTGACCTGCCAGCCGAGGCAGCGGAGCGCTCCCGACTCGGGCGTCCGCCGCCGGGGCCGGCGAGCCTGGTTCGGACCGTGTTCAACGAGTGTTCCGTCGTTGTTCACCGAACGGACACCTCGTCATGAGCCAACGTTCATGAGCGCCCCGTACGGTCTGTCCTTGATAGTCCAGCTCCTCGGAAACGACACGACCGGCTTGGCGGGGTCGGCCTCTCCGGCCCCCGAGCCCCCCGTGGCGCGGACAGCCTTCGCCGCCCGCGGCCTGACCCTGTCCTACGGAGGGACGAGGGTGCTCGCAGACGTCGACCTCGACGTGCCAGCAGGGGCGATCACCGCCCTCGTCGGTCCGACCGGGTGCGGCAAGACCACCTTCCTGCGGAGCCTCAACCGGATGAACGACCGGGTGCCGGGTTTCCGGCTGTCGGGGTCGCTCGAGCTCTTCGGCGAGGACCTCTACGACGGCAGGAGCGACCCGCTCGTCGTACGGCGCCGAGTCGGCATGCTCTTTCAGCGGCCCAACCCGTTTCCGCTGTCGATTCGCGAGAACGTGGTCGCCGGCGTGAAGGCGCACCGACTGGCCCGGCGGTCCGAGCTCGGCTCGATCGCCGAGGAACGCCTCCGGCAGGTGGGCCTGTGGGAGGCCGTCTCGGACCGTCTCGGCACGTCGCCGTTCCGCCTCTCCGGCGGCCAGCAACAGCTCCTCTGCCTCGCCCGGGCCCTCGCCGTTTCGCCCGAGGTGCTGTTGCTCGACGAGCCCACCTCGTCGCTCGACCCCGTGTCGACCGCCGCGGTCGAGGAGATGCTCGCCGCGCTGGTGCCCGACATCACTGTGGTGATCGTCACCCACAACCTGGCCCAGGCTCGCCGGCTCGCCGACCACACCGCCTTCTTCCACCAGGGCCGCCTGGCCGAGCACGGGCCGACCGCCCGGCTCTTCGACGACCCCACCGAGGAGACGACCCGCCAGTACCTCTCCGGTCGCTTCGGCTGATCGGCCCGTCCCGGTTGCCCCCCGTCGGGCTCGCCCCCAGCACGGCCGGTCTGGGTGGTCGCGGCCGGGGCCCACGACGACTCCGAACGCCCCACTCCACGATCTTCCGGATTGTCTCATGACCCCTCGCAACACTGCGACGAAAGGAGCACCGTCCACCATGGACGTCCACGCACAGACCACCTCGCCGACGGCGAGTCGCCCACGCCGCCTGGTGACCCTGGGTGGCCTCACCCTGGCAGGCGCCCTGGCGCTTGCCGCCTGCTCGTCGAGCAGTTCGTCCCCGGCCACCACCAAGGCCTCCTCGAGCCCGAGCACGACAGGAGCCGCGCCGGCCACTGCGCAGATCCTCACCCCGCCGTCTGCGACGGTGGCGCTCACCGAGACAGGTTCGACGCTCCTCTACCCGCTCTTCAACCTGTGGGGGCCCGCCTACACGAAGCAGTACCCGAACATCACCCTGACCACAGCAGGCACGGGGTCGGGCACGGGCATCTCGCAGGCAGCTGCCGGTGCCATCGACATCGGTGCCTCCGACGCCTACCTGTCTGCCAGCCAGGTCTCCGCCCACCCGGGGCTACTCAACATCCCCCTCGCCATCTCGGCGCAGATGATCAACTACAACCTTCCCGGGGTGAGCGGGCACATCAAGCTCGATCCCACGGTGATCGCCCGGATGTACGAGGGCAAGATCACCACCTGGAACGACGCAGCGATCGCCAAGCTCAACCCGGGCGTGACGCTGCCGGCCACGCGCATCGTCCCCCTGCACCGGATCGACGGCAGCGGCGACACGTTCCTGTTCAGCCAGTACCTCTCCAAGGGTGACCCCGCCGACTGGGGTGCCAACAACTTCGGGACGTCGATCTCGTTCCCGCCGATCTCCTCGGCGCTTGGCGCCACGGGCAACGGCGGGATGGTGAGCGAGTGTGCGAAGACGGTGGGGTGTATCGCCTACATCGGCATCAGCTACCAGGCGCAGACGCAGCAGAACAACCTCGGCGAAGCCATGATCGCCAACGGGTCGGGCAACTACGTCCTGCCGAGCAACGCCACCATCGATGCCGAGGCGGCCGGGTTCGCGTCCAGCACGCCGGCCAACGGCGCCATCTCGATGATCTACGGCAAGACGGCCGCTCAGGGCTACCCGATCATCAACTACGAGTACGCCATCGTGAGCTCCAAGCAGTCGAGCTCGACGACAGCCCAGGCCATCCGGGCGCTCCTCTCGTGGGCGATCAACCCGAACGGTGGCAATGCCTCGAGCTTCCTGTCGCAGGTCGGCTTCCGGCCGCTGCCCTCCTCGGTTGTGTCCCAGTCGCAGGCCCAGCTGCAGTCGGTCCAGTAGGGAAGGCGGAGTGGACCCCGCGCAGGACGCCCGGCGGGCTCGTCTCGCCGGACCCCCGCTGAGCGGCGAGAGCCCTCCGGTGCCGATGGCGCCGGAGGGCTCGACCGCGGTGCGCCGTGGCGCCATCGGAGCCGTCTCCGCGTGGTGGCGGGGCCATGCCGAAAGCGTCCTCAAGTGGTCGACGGGCGTCGCCGCGGTCCTGCCGGGCCTCGCCCTCGCCGGGGTCCTCGTCCCCCTGCTCGTCGAGGCGATCCCTGCGATCCGGGGCAATGGGCTCGGCTTCTTCACTCGCTCGGCGTGGGAGCCTGGCAACTTCTACAACCCGCCGGTGACGATCGGCGGGGTGACCCGCCCGGCCGGTGCCTCTTATGGCGCGTGGCCGCTCGTCGTCGGCACCCTCGAGTCGTCCCTCGTCGCCATCGTCGTCGCCGTGCCCGTCGCCTTCGGCACGGCGATGGTGGTCGTCTGGAAGCTCCCACGCCGCCTGTCGGCGGGGATTGGCTTCTGTCTCGAGATGCTTGCCGGCATCCCGAGCGTCGTCTTCGGCCTGTGGGCGGCCCTCACCCTCGGACCCTTCTTGTCGCGGCACGTCTTCCCGTTCGTCTCCCACCACACGCCCGACGTGCCGCCGTTGTCGTTCTTCCACGGGCCGGTCGGGTCGGGCGAGGGTCTGGCCACCTCGGGCCTCGTCCTTGCCGTCATGGTCGTCCCGATCATCGCGTCGACGAGCCGCGACCTCCTGCGCCAGGTGCCCCGGGGCACCGAGGAGGGGGCGGTCGCCCTCGGGATGACCGACCTCGAGGTCGCTCGCACGGTGTCGATCCCCTGGGTGCGCGCCGGCGTCTTCGGAGCCTGCGTCCTCGGCCTGGCTCGGGCGCTCGGCGAGACGATGGCCGTGGCTATGGCCAGCGGGGTCGTCCTCGGGACGATCCCCCACGATGCCTACGCGACCTTCGGCACCATCGCCTCGGTGATCGTGAGCCAGCTCGACTCGGCGCTCACCGACGGTACCGGGTTCGCCGTCCGCACGCTGGCCGAGCTCGGCCTCGTGCTGCTCGGCATCAGCCTGCTCGTCAACGTGGTGGCCCGCCTGCTGGTGCGGCGTTCGTCGAGCGTCGCCCTGCCGGTGGGAAGGGGGATCTGACGTGACCACCGTGCCCGTCGAGGGCGCCGCTTCTGCTCGGGCCTCGGCGGCGCGCACCGAGCCCCGGCGGCTCGTGCGCCGCCGCCTCGCCGACCGGCTGTGGTGGTTGCTGTGCGCCACCGCCCTGCTTGGGATCGTCGTCCCGGTGGTCTGGGTCCTCGTCGGCGTGGTCGGCAAGGGCGTGAGCGGGTGGCGGTGGAGCGTGCTCACCACCACGACCCAGGGGACGGGCGGGGGTCTCGCCAACGCCATCGTCGGCACCCTCGTCATCGTTGCCGGCGTCCTGGTGATCGCCGGCAGCGTCGGCGTGGCCGGCGGCACCTACCTGGCCGAGTTCTGCCGCGACGGCCGGGGCGGCCTCTTGCGCGGCGCCTCCGAGGTCCTCGCCGGTGTGCCGTCCATCGTGCTTGGCTACGTCGGCTACATCGCCCTCGTCGTCCAGTTCCACTGGGGGTTCTCGCTGCTCAGCGCCCTCCTCGTGCTCGCTGCGATGGTGATCCCTTACATCGTCAAGACCACCGAGGTGGCGTTGCGCAACGTGCCGACCGCGTATCGCGACGGCTCCGAGGCTCTCGGGATGCCGCGGACCTACGCACTGCGCCGGGTCGTGATCCGTCCGGCTGTCCCGGGCATCGTCACCGGGTTGATCCTCGCCATGGCCATCGCCGTCGGCGAGACGGCACCGTTGCTCTACACGGCCAGCTGGTCGAACGGGTACCCGAGCACGCACCTGCTGCACGCCCCGGTCGCCTACCTCACCTACCCGGTGTGGACCTTCTACAACCAGCCCCAGGCCTCGGCCCACCGGCTCTCCGCCGAGGCCGCGCTCCTCCTCGTCGGCCTGGTCGTGGCGTTGATCGGCCTGAGCCGCCTGGTGGTCGCCCGCACCCAACGCCACACCGAGGGGCACCGGGGGCCTCGCTGAGCGTCGCCCCGGCAGCGGCGCGGTAATGATCACCCCGGCCACGGCGCAATCCGCCCGGTGCGCCGAGCCGACCGCCGGCACCCCAGTGGCTGATCAGTCGGCCGACGGTTCCTGCCGCGAGGGTGCCGGCACCCGAGGCGCCTCGGTGTCGAGGCGGAAGCCGACCCCGCGGACGGTGACGATGAGCCGGGGGTGCGCCGGGTCGACCTCGAGCTTGCTCCGCAGTCGGTGGACGTGGGTGTCGAGGGTCCGGCTGTCTGCCAGATCGCGGTCGGGCCACAGGAGGTCGATGAGCTCGTCGCGGGTGCGCACCTGCGACGGCGGCGAGAGGAGGAGGGCGAGCAGGTCGAACTCCCGCCGTGACAGGTGGACGGGCTCGCCGTCTACGGTCACCTCGCGCCGGACGGTGTCGACGCGCACCCGGCCGACCGTCAGGGCGCCGTGCTCGACGTTCCGTCGGAGGGTCTGGTCGGCGGCCTGGCTGGCAGGTTGTCGGAGGACAGAGCCAGTGCGCGACGACCCGGTTGGCTCGGCGGCCGACCGGGCCGCCCCGTCCGGCGACGACCCGGGTTGCCAGGGGCGGGACGAGGGATGGTTGACCGCCGACACCCGTCGGAGGATGGCGTTGATACGGGCCACCAGCTCGCGCAGGTGGAAGGGCTTGGTGACGTAGTCCTCCGCACCGAGCTCGAGACCGAGGACCACGTCGAGCTCGGCGTCGATGGCGCTGACCAGCACCACAGGCACCGGGGTCAGCTGGCGCAGGCGCCGGCACACCTCGGTACCGCTCATGTCGGGCAGGAGGACGTCGAGCAGGACGATGTCGGGCCGCTCCTCGGTGACGCTGCGGAGCGCCGAGGCACCGTCGACGGCGGTCCGGACGGCAAAGCCCTCGTGGCGCAGCCCGACGGTCATCGCCTCGCGGTAGGAGGCCTCGTCCTCGACCACCAGGACGACCGGACGCGCCGGGTCGTCGTGAGGGGGCTCCGGGGGGTGTGGCCCAGGGAGCCCCGGCGGCGCGGTGGCGGAGTCGGAGTCGGGTGTCGGGTCCATGGCGCCAGGCGGGCCGTCCCGCTCGGTGCCCGGGTGCGGCCTCCTTCGGGATGGTACGGATGACCCGTGAACGCCACGCCACCGGTAGGCGTCCGCACGGTGATCTCTTCGCGAACAGTGCGCGACAACCCGCTGGGCTGGCGGCTGGTGCCCGCCCGCCCGCCCGCCCGGTCGGTCGGTCGGTCGGTCAGACGACGGCGCCGAGGGCGAGCCCGGCAGCCGCCGCGGCGAGCCCGAGGAGCACGCTTGTGGCCACGTCCACCAGGGCGCTTGCCGGGGCATCTTCGGTGAGGAGCCGGCGGACGTCGTAGACGAAGGTCGAGAAGGTCGTGTACGCGCCGACCATGCCCGTGCCGAAGACCGTCACCCACTCCGCTGCCAGGTGGTGGTGGAGGCCGGCCCCGGTCAGAAAACCGAGCACGACCGCACCTGACACGTTGATCACCAGGGTGCCGATCGGGAAGTCGCTCTCGGTCCGGGCCTGGACGGCCCGGTCGACGAGGTAGCGGAGGACGGCACCGACGGCACCGGCGACCGCCACGGCGGCGAGGAGCACGTCAGAGATCCGTGCCCGGACCGTCGCGGTGTACCACAGTGACCGGTTCGCGCACGACGAGGCCGTTGATCTCGAGGTCGGCCAGCGAGGCCACGAACTCGTCGATGCGCTCGGGCGTGTCGACGATCTCGACCTTGACGGGCAAGTCCTCGCTCAGGCTGAGGATCCGGGTGGTGTGGATGTGGTTGCGAGCCCCGTAGCCCTCGAAGCCACGCCAGACCGATGCGCCGGCCAGGCCGGCGGCGTGGGCCCGGTGCAGGATCTCCGAGTGGAGGGCCTTCTGGTGGTAGCGGTCCGACTCGCCCACGATGATGGTGAGGCGCTCGGCTGGCCGTTCGACGGGTGTGCTCACCTGCTTGTCCTCTCCGCGGAACCCAAGGGGCCCGCTGTTCGGTGCACCGAGGGCCCAGTTTCCTCGGCACCGGGGCCGTCGTCTCGCCGGCGAAGCATGCCAATGCGGGCGAGGACGATCCCGGTGGTAACGGCGGCCAGCCCGGCAGCGAGCGACGCGACCACGTAGCCAGTAGCGAGCCAGACGTGCCCGGTCCACGCCCGGCGGTCGGCTTCGACCACGAAGGTAGAGAAGGTGGTGAAGCCTCCGCAGAAGCCGATGGCGGCAAAGGGGCGGACGTAGCGGGTCGGCGGCCATCGCTCGAGCACCAGGGTGAGCACGGTGCCGAGGACGAGCGCTCCGACAACATTTACCGTGAAGGTCCCCCAGGGGAACCCGTGCGACGCGGTGGCCAGCACTCGCTCGACGCCGTAACGGGCCAGGGTCCCGAGAGCCCCGCCGCTTCCGACGGCGACGATGCGGTGCGTCCCCTCACTGGCCAGCACCCGATGGAACGGTCGGTCGGGCCGGTGGTCGGTCGGGCTGTGGGTCGTGGGCACGGTCCTCCCTGGGCCGATCGCGCTGGTCCACCAGGAGCCATCAGCCGCGCCCACGCGGCGGTTCAGGCGAGCCCCATCGCCGCCATCACCCTAGCTGTGTCAGGGGCGGAGTGTCAGGGGCGGAGTGTCAGGGGCGGA
>JBMFXC010000022.1:0-13587 GCA_049964655.1 Acidimicrobiales bacterium | reverse complement strand
GTGTCAGGGGCGGAGTGTCAGGGGCGGAGTGTCAGGGGCGGAACCGGTAGCCGACGCCGCGGACCGTGAGGAGGTAGCGGGGACGGGCTGGGTCTGCTTCGAGCTTCTTGCGAAGCCGCTTGACGTGGGTGTCGAGGGTGCGGCTGCCCGAGTGCCTGCGGGACGGCCACAGGCGCTCCATGCAGACCGCCCGCGACACGACATGGCCTGGGTGCTCGAGCAACAGGGCAAGGAGGTCGAACTCCTTGCGTGAGAGGTCGACGGGTTGCCCGTCAACGGTGACCTCGCGTAACGCCAGGTCGAGGTGGACGGAGCCGACAGCCGTCGAGACGAACGCCGTGGGCGCCACCTGCCGGCGCAGCGCGGCGCGCACCCGTGCCGTCAGCTCGCGCTGGCGCACCGGCACCGTCACGAGGTCGGCTGCTCCTGCTTCGAGGGCGAGCACGGCGTCGAGCTCGTCGTCGAGGGGTGCCATGACGATGACGGGTACGGACGAGACGGCGGCGATGGCCCGGAAGACCGCCATGCCCGACTGGTCGGGGAGCGAGGTGGCGAGCAGGACGAGCGCCGGTGCCCGCTCGGCCAGACGGGCGAGGACGCGGCCCCCTTCGTGGACGACGTCGGTGGCGAACCCTTCGAGCTCGAGGGCTCTGGCCAGTTCGGATGCTGACGACGGGTCGCCGTCGACGACGAGGACGGTCGACGGGCCCCCACCGGCCTCGGCGACCTCGGCGGGAACCGGCTCACCGGCCGCTTCTCCGGCGGCGGGTGAGACCGTTGCGACGTCGCGGAGGGCCAGGCTCACCAGCGTCACCTGGCTCTCCGCGTGAGCGGCCCGTGCGTTGGGGAGCACCGACGGCCACCCGGGATGACAGGAGCTGCTGCAGCGCTTCGGCGTGCCGGCTGCGCCGGCTGCCGAGCGATCTGCTCTGCCGATCCGACCCCGCTGGCACCTCGGACAGCTCCCATCACCTGCACCGTAGGGAGTGCAGGTGAACAGTCCGCAAGGGATCGGTGACGCGCCGGTGAACCGCCGGGAATTTCTCGCGACGGGGACACGGGCGGCCCTGGTGTCTCCCGGACCTGCCGAACCTGCCGGCCCCGCCCCACTGGCGCTACGGTCGGGGCTGCCGGCGGAGCCCGCTGTCCGTCCCCTTCCGGTACTCGTTCCATAGCTCGAAGGAGGTCGCCCGTGCCTGCACCCGAGGTCCCCGCGCCGATCGACGTGACCACCACCGAGGAGTGGGCCCGCCTGGCTGACCATGCCGAGGAGGTGCGTCCACGGCACCTCCGCGACCTCTTCGCCGAGGACCCGAGCCGTGCCGAGGCGATGACCCTCGAAGCCGGCGACCTGGTGCTCGACTACTCGAAGCACCGGATCACGGCCGACACCCTCCCGCTGCTCGCCGCTGTTGCCCGTCGGGCGGGCCTCGAGCAGCTGCGGGACGCCATGTTCACCGGCGGGCACGTCAACACCACCGAGGATCGAGCGGCGCTGCACGTCGCCCTCCGTCTGCCGCGGGGCGCGTCGCTCGACGTCGACGGGCAGGACGTGCCCGCCGACGTGCACGCCGTGCTCGACCGCATGGGTGAGACGGCACGGCGGATCCGCTCGGGGGCGTGGACCGGGCACACGGGCCGACGGATCGATGCCGTCGTCAACATCGGCATCGGCGGCTCGGACCTCGGACCGGCCATGGCAGCCGAGGCCCTCGCCGACTACGCGCAGCCGGGCATCGTCAGCCGCTTCGTGTCCAACGTCGATCCGGTCGACCTGGTGGCCAAGACGGCCGATCTCGACCCGGCGAGCACGTTGTTCGTGGTGAGCTCCAAGACCTTCACGACGCTCGAGACCCTCACCAATGCCCGTGCTGCCCGCCAGTGGCTCCTCGACGGTCTGGGCGCGGGCGAGGAGGCGGTGGCTCGCCACTTCGTGGCCGTGTCGACGAACGCCGACGCGGTCTCGGCGTTCGGCATCGACCCGGCCAACATGTTCGAGTTCTGGGACTGGGTCGGTGGTCGGTACTCCTACGACTCGGCCATCGGTTTCTCCCTGATGGTGGCCGTCGGACCCGAGGCGTTCCGCGACATGCTCGCCGGCTTCCGCGTCATCGACGAGCACTTCCGCACTGCTCCGCTCGAGCGCAACGTGCCGGTCGTCCAGGGGCTCGTCAACGTGTGGTACCGGAGCTTCTTCGGCGCCGAGACGCACGCCGTGCTTCCCTACAGCCAGCGCCTCGCCCGGTTCCCCGCCTACCTGCAACAGCTCACCATGGAGTCGAACGGCAAGTCGGTCCGGCGGGACGGGAGCCCGGTGTCGCTGCCCACCGGTGAGGTGTTCTGGGGGGAGCCAGGGACCAACGGCCAACACGCCTTCTACCAGTTGCTTCACCAGGGGACGACCCTCGTGCCGGCGGACTTCGTCGTCTTCGCCCACTCGACCCACGAGCTCGGCGACCAGCACGACCTTCTCGTCGCCAACTGCTTCGCCCAGACCAAGGCCCTGGCCTTCGGGCGCACGGCCGACGAGGTGCGCGCCGACGGCACGCCCGAAGCCCTGGTTCCCCACAAGGTGATGCCGGGGAACCGTCCCTCGTCGACCGTGCTGGCGCCTCGGCTCACCCCCTCCGTGCTCGGTCAGCTCGTCGCCCTCTACGAGCACACGGTGTTCACCGAAGGTGCGTTGTGGGGCATCGACTCCTTCGACCAGTGGGGCGTCGAGCTCGGAAAGGCCCTGGCCAGGGAGCTGGCGCCGGTGCTGGGCGGCGAAGCCGCCCCGGACCTCGCGGGCGAGGACTCGTCGACGGCCGGGCTGGTCCGGCGCTACCGGGCGGCGCGCGGCCGGACCATGTGACCGCTCGCAGCGGCAGCCTCCGCCGACGACAGGGCTCGCCACAGGCTCCGGTAGCTGGGCCAGGTGAGCTCGTCGGTGACGTAGCCGGCCCGGACCAGCTCGGCGTGGAAGGCCGGGAGGTTCCGCCACGGCACGCCCATGTCGACGTGGTGGGCGAGGTGCCAGCCCGTGTTGTAGGGGACGAGCCACACGCGGGCGAGGAGCGACTGGTGCACGTTGTGGGTCGTCGCCCGCCGGTCGCCGTTCGCCTCGAGGCCGCCGTGCTCGGCGATCGAGCGCAGGCGGTTCAGCACCCGCCACTGCGTCATCCAGGGGAGCCACCACAACGCGGGGTAGACCCACCACCGTCCCGTTGCCGCCCACGATCCGCCCCACAGCACGGCCTGGACGCCGAGGATCGACAGGGAGAGGCGACGGTGGGCAGGCGAGCGGACCCCCCGCAGCAGCAGTCGGAAGTTCTTCCACCCCGAGATGCCCAGGGCATCCCGCACGAGGCGGCGCAGGAGGGCGCGGCGGCCGCACGGATAGCCGTCGTAGTAGGCGAGGTCGGGCTCGTTGGGGCCGAACTCCTCGCGGTGGTGGGCGAAGTGGCCGCGTCGGTAGAGGCCGATCGGGACGAACGCTGGGTAGGCGACGAGCCACGTGCCTACCCAGTCGTTGACCGACTTGTTGGTGAACAGGAGCTTGTGGGCCGCCTCGTGCATGAGGATGGCGAACCGGGCGTGGACCGGGCCCATCGCCACGAACACCGCCAAGTAGAGCCAGGGGTTCCCCACCCAGACGGCGACGCCGACCATCGCCACGACGCCGAGCCACAGGCCGGCCACGCTGAGGGCGTTGCGGGCGTCGTCGATGCGCCGGAGCCCGGCGCGCAGCTCGGGGCGGCACTTGCCGTCGGGGAGCAGGCGCTCGGTCGGCAGGACCTGCGGCCGCGCCGTGACGTCGGGCACCATGGTGTCCACCACGAGCAGGACATTACACAACAAGAATAGGCGGTGCAATAGCGTAATGGTGGAGGAAGCCGCCAGCGGGGTCCAAACCGCCAGGAGATCGTTGACGGCTCGTTCCGTACTGGCGAGCGCGCTGCTGGGCGAGGACCCGCCGGAGCTGCCCGTCGCTCACCTGGTGCACCTGGCCGGGCTCTTCGGCGTGAACGAGAACCGCGCTCGGGTGGCGCTGTCGCGCATGGTGGCCGCCGGCGAGGCGACGACGGACGGCGCCGGCCGCTACCGCCTGGCCGGCCATCTGCTCGAACGCCAGGACCGACAGCGAGTCAGCCGGGCGGGGACGACCGGGCCGTGGACCGGTCGGTGGGCGCTGGTAGTGGTGGTCGCCCCGGTCAGCGCAGCCGACGTCCGGGCCGCCCGGCGGCGCCTGCTCGTCCGAGCCCGTTTGGGCGAGCTACGCGAAGGCGTCTGGGTGCGGCCCGACAACCTTCCGCTCGAGCTGGCCGGGTTGTCCGACGGTGAGGTCGTGGTGGGGAACGCCGACCTCGACGTCGACGCCGTCCGCCTGGCGAACCGCCTGTGGGACCTCGACGGCTGGTCGGCCCGTGCCCGGCTGTTGGCCGAGGAGCTCGACCGGCTCGAGCCTCGTGACCCTGCCATGCTGGCGGCAGGCTTCGAGCTGTCGGCCGAGGTGCTGCGGCACTTGCAGGACGACCCGCTCCTGCCGGCAGCGCTGTTGCCCGACTCGTGGGCGGGCGCCATGCTCCGGGCCCGCTACGACCGCTGGGATGCCAGCTACCGCCGGGTGCTCGCCGACTGGGGTCGACGCCGGATCCGGTGAGCGAGGGCGGCCGTCCGTCCGGTCCGGCGTCATGGCCGGGGGCGGAACAACTCCACGCGGCCTCGGCCGTTGCGCTTGGCCTCGTACATGGCTTCGTCGGCGTGGGAGAGGACGACCTCGGCGTCGTCGCCCGGCTCGGCGACGGCGACCCCGATGCTCGCACCTGTCTCGACGAGCCGATCGGCCAGGGCGACCGGAGCGGCGAGCAACTGGCCGATGCGCTCGGCGACGGCGAGCGCCTCGGCCTCGCCGCCCCGTAGGTCCTCGCAGAGCACGACGAACTCGTCACCGCCGAGACGCGCCGCGGTGTCACCGGGCCGGATCGCCTGGTTCAATCGCTGCGCCACCGCTTGCAGGAAGGCGTCGCCGGCCGAGTGGCCGTGGCGGTCGTTGATGGCCTTGAAGTGGTCGATGTCGACGAAGAGCAGGGCGATGCGGGCCCGGGCCCGCCCGGCGGCGGCCAGGGCACGGCGCACCTGGTCGAGCAGCAGGGCCCGGTTGGGCAGGCCGGTGAGGGCGTCGTGCGCCGCCAGGTGGGCGAGTTGCGACCGTTCGTCGGCCAGTTCTGCCTGGAGCTCGTCGTAGACGCGGTCGAACTCCTTGGCCATGCTGACCAGACTGGCGTCGGCGCCGGTACGCACCACCGCGAAGGCCTGCTCGAGCACGTCGGTCGGCGTGCCGAGCGCCGCCGCCTCGCGACGGAGGGCGTCCACGGTGTGGTCGCGCCAGGACAGGTACAGCTTGGCCAGCGTGGCAAGCGCCACGCGGCGGGAAGCACTCGCCTGGCCGGTGGCCGAGATGGCCGATGCCTCCTCGGCAGTGGGGGACGTGCCGGTCATGAGGAAGCGGGCGACCGCCCGGACCCCGAGCTCGGTCACTCGGAGGGTGTCGGAACGGAGCTGGAGCTCCTCGGGCGTCCCGTGGAAGCCGGCGCGCGCCTCCCAGTCGGCGGCGATCGACCGGGCCACCTCGACGGCGCGGCCGTCCAACGCACGTCCGAGGGCCACCGACGCCTTCCCGGGCGCCTCCCCGGGCGCCCCGCTCGGGCTGCCGGTGTCACTGTCCATGATGGTGTCAGTATCGTCCCACGTCAGCGGCCACTTGAACGACCGCCCCACGTGCGGGCGGACCGGCCTCCGGTCCGTTTCGGGGCACGAGGTCACCGCTACGGGCCCGGACGCCCGCTAGCGTGGCGTCCGCAGACGTCCGCAGACGTCCGGGCCGTCCGGGCCGTCCGGGCTGTCCGGGCCGGATTGCCACTGCGCATGCTGGGCCAGGGCGAGCCTGTGGCGCCTGCGGACATCCGGTCCAGACGGGGCCGGGGGAGGGGGACACCGTGGCCACCAGCACCGTTCATGCCACCCGTCGTCGTCGACTGGCCGGTGCCGCAGTCGTTGTGTGCGCGGTGGTGCTCGCCGCGTGCAGTTCGTCATCGAGCTCGTCGGCTGCGCCGCCAACGGTCCTCCTGGTCGGGTCCTACCACGGCAAGCAGGGCCATTACCACACCATCCAGGCGGCAGTCGACGCGGCCAAGCCCGGTGACTGGATCCTCGTCGGCCCCGGCGACTACCACGAGTCCGACGACCTCCAACACCCACCCACCGCCGGCCAGCTCAAGTTGGGCGACGTCGGTGGCGTCCTCATCACCACGCCCGACTTGCACCTGCGAGGGATGAACCGCAACACCGTGGTGGTCGACGGGACGAAGCCCGGCTCCCCCGAGTGCAGTGCCAACCCGGCCGACCAGCGCCAGGGAGCACCGGCCGCCGACGGCAAGCCGATGGGCCGCAACGGCATCGTCGTCTTTCGCGCCAACGACGTCTGGATCGAGAACCTCACCGTGTGCAACTTCCTCGCCGGCCAAGGCGGCCAGGGCAACGGCATCTGGTGGGACGGCGGCCAGGGCACGGCGAAGATCGGCCTGCACGGCTACTGGGGCAGCTACCTGACGGCCACCTCGACGTACTACGGCCCGGTCGCCGAGGACGCCACCTACGGCATCTTCGCCAACGATGCCGCCGGGCCGGCGACCTGGGACCAGATCTACGCCAGCAACTTCAACGACTCGGGTATGTACGTCGGGGCCTGCCAGCAGGTGTGCGGGATCACGATCGACCACGCGTGGATGGAGTACAACGCCCTCGGCTACTCGGGCACCAACTCGGGCGGCGCCCTCGTGGTCGAGAACTCGCAGTTCGACCACAACGAGGACGGCTTCGACACCAACACCCAGATCCTCGGTGACCCGCCGCCGCCCCAGAACGGAGCCTGCCCCAACGACGGCATCAGCCCGATCACCCACACCCACTCGTGCTGGGTCTTCATGCACAACGACGTGCACAACAACAACAACCCGAACGTCCCCGAAGCACCGGGCTACGCCGCGGCCGGGCCGGTGGGGACGGGGATGACCGTCTCAGGCGGCCGCAACGACACGGTCATGGACAACACCTTCTCCAACAACGGGGCATGGGGCGTCCTCTTCGTGCCGTTCCCCGACAGCGACCACCCCTACCCAGGGGTGACGTGCTCGGGCAGCGGCGGCACCGAGATCAACGGGTTCGGCTGCGTCTACGACACCGAGAGCGACGCCCTGCTCCACAACACGTTCAGCCACAACGGCTACTTCGGCAACCCGACCAACGGCGACTACGGCCAGATCGTGCTCACCGCGGGCAAGCCGCAGAACTGCTTCGCCGGCAACGTGGCCCCCGACGGCTCGACGCCCGCCAACCTCGAGCAGACCCAGCCGACCTGCGGGGCCATCGCCAAGACGGTCAACGTGCCCCCTGCCCTGTTGTCCCAGACCCTGTGCGACACGGGGTTCGGTGCGTGCCCGGCCGGAGCGTCCTACCCGAAGAAGACGGTGGTGACCATGCACCCGCTGCCGAAGAACCTCCCCACCATGCCGAACCCGTGCAAGGGCGTCCCCGCCAACGCGTGGTGTCCGGCGGGGTCGGGCTCGGCCCTCCCCGCGCCGGGCAACCACCGCACCCCGACGCTGACAGCTTCGGCGTCGGGGACGTCGCCGGTGTTCCGGCAGTGGTCGGGCCGACGGGCGTGACGAGCACCTGCGGCGGCGCGCTCAGCCGTCTCCGGCCAAGGCGACCGCGACGGCTTCGTCGAGGTCGAGCGACGCTGCCTTACGCCGTACCCGCTGCCGGCTTGCGTCGTCGAGGTCGCTGATGCCGTCGAGGAGGATCGGGGTGAGGCGGGCGCGGCAGCTCGCCGGTGTCGGAACGCCGACTCGGCGGTCGAGACCCTCGCCCACCGCGTCGAGGAGCGCAGCCCTCGCCACCGTCCGGCGCTCGGCGGCGAGGAGGGTGGCCGGTAGGACGGCAAGGGCGTAGCGGACCAGGGCGAGGTCGCGCAAGGCCCAGGCGCCCGCCAGCGACGCCTGGGCCGCGCTCACCGATCGCCGGGCGTCTCCATCGAAGAGCCTGGCCAGCGCGACGACGCACTGTGCCAGCGCGACGACGCGCCGACTGCCCTCGGCCCTTGCCGCGGTGACGACGGTTTCGGCCAGCTCTGCGGCGCGACCGTGCTCACCGGCCAAGGCAAGGGCGAGGGCGAGGGTGTGCTGGGCACGTCCCACACCCGTCACGTCGCCCAGTGCGGCGAACCGTTCGCTGGTCGCCCCGAGGTCCTCTGCCACGCGACGGGCCTCGTCGGCCGAGGTGAGCTCGAACAGCGAGACGAGCGCGTCGGTCAGGTCGAGGTTGGCCAGTCCCCGCTCCTCCTGTTCAGCAAGGAAGTGCTGGCGCGCCACCACGAGATGGGCCCGAGCTTCGCTCCCGGCGTGCCGGCGGAGGGCGAGCATCGCTCCAGCCAGACGCAGCTGACCTTCGACCGCATCGGGCGCCGAGCCGCCCGATGCGTCCATGGCGAGGACCCGTCCAACCCACCACGTGCCGGTGGTGATGTTGCCGGACACCTGCCAGAACCATCCCAGTGCCGCGGCGATCCGCACTGCCGTCGGCCGCTCACCGGCTTCCACCGCTCCCGACAGGGAGGCCAGCAGGCTGGCGTGGTCACCGCCCAACGCGGCGAGCTCGGCCTCGGTCGCCGTCCCGAAGTCGAACCTGTCCGTCCCGAGACGCTCGGTCACGGCCTCGCGGAGCGGGCGGGCCAGGGCGTCGCTCCACTCGGCCTCGGTGTCGCCGAGCACGTAGGCGGCCGTGGCGTCGGGCACCGCGTACCGAGTCGGTCGTCCGCGTAGGCCCGGGGCGTCGTCGACCACGCGGAGGGCCACCAGGTAGCGCAGCAGGGCAGCGGCGCGGTGCTCGGACAAGCCGGTCACGCGGGCGACGAGTGACAGGTCGGCACCCCCGGGGAGATGGGCCAGGACCGCGAGGACCCGGCGTTCGCCGTCGTCGAGCGGCTCGACAGCCGAGCGGGCGAGCGCACGGCGCGCCGCAGCTGTGGCGTCGGCCATGGCGTCGGCCATGGCATCGGTGTGCGTGGGGGCCGACCCCGGCTCGCCAGCGAACCCGGCACAGAGGGCTGACGAGGTCAGCCAGACGTCGGCAGCGTGCTCGAGAGCGAGCGGCACCCCGCCGACCTCGCGGCACAGGGTGGCGACGACCGGGGCGCGGGCGGGATCGCCGGCCAGGGCGGGATCGCCGGCCAGGCGAGCGAACAGCTGGACGGCCGGGCTCGCGGCGATCTCGTCGCGGGAGGCCCCGGCATCAGGGACAGGCAGCGGGCCCAGGGGGAAGACGCGCTCCCCGGGGAGGTGCATGGGGGAGCGGCTGGCGGCGAGGACGGCCAGTCGACCGCACGCGGCGGCGAGCCCGGCGATGTCGCGTCCACCGGTCCCCGGCCGACCGATGCCGGTGTCGAGGACGAGCACGCGAGGGAAGCCGTCGAGGAGCGCAGCGAGCTCGGCGACGGTGCACGAGGCAGCGGGCACCTCGAGGCCGAAGGCACGTGCCGTGGCCGCCAGGACGCCCTCGGGCGCGTGGTCCAGTCGAACGGCAGCGGTCTGGGCACCCCACTGTTCGGCAACCCGCATCGCCGCCTCGACGGCGAGCCGGGTCTTGCCCACCCCGCCAGGTCCGGTGAGCGTCACGAAGGACGGCGCGGCCGTGGTGACCAACGTCACCACTTGGTCGAGCTCGGTTCGACGACCGATCGTGAGCGTGCCGGGCACGGCCAGCCCCGGATGCCGCCGCTTGAGGTTCCGCCGAGCCGCGGTGTCGACGCGGTCAGCCAGTCGGTGGACCACTGCTCCAGGCGGCGGTGCCCCCGAGAGCGCACACCTACGCGCCAGGCCGTCGGCGCGTTCTGGGGCCTCCTCCCCCCGTCCCGACGCGGCGAGCACCTTGATCACCAGCCGCTGGTCGACCTCGGAGCAGGGGGAGAGCTCGGCGAGCCGCTCGGCGGCCTCGAGGGCGACAGGGCCGCGCCGGGTTGCCCGGGTGAGCCGGCGGGCGACGTCGCCAGCCAGGCCCCGTAGCTCGGCCCGACGCCGGTCGGCGAGCGTGCCCAGTTCGCCTTCGGCGCTCAGGCCGACCCCGTCGAGCAGGTCGCCACCGTAGAGCGCGAGCGTCCGGGCCAGGTCGTCGACGGACGTGGGGGCCGGCCGGGTCGCCGCCTCGGCGAAGGCGTCGGCGTCGATCCAGAGCCGCGAACCGAACCGCAGGCCGAGCACGCCGTCGTCGGAGACGAGGTCGTCCCCCAGGGTGCGTGCCAGCTCGATCGTGACGGCAGTGAGGCCTATTGGGACGACCGGTGCTCCTGACCACTCGGCGAGGAGGGCGGCGAGGCGGTCTTTCGGAACGGGGCACCGGAGCAGAGCGAGGGCGGCGAGGGCCAACGGGGACAGCGGCGAGCGGAAGGTGGCCCGCAGGCCGACCACCGACACCTCGAGCCCGCCCAGCAGGGAGATCCTGGTGCGGGGCGGCAGATCGCTGACGACGCCCATGGGCTGCCGAGCGTACCGGCCCCGAGCGTGATCGAGTCAGCCCTCGATGGCGGAGGCCAGCGGGGGTGCCCCGACTGGCTCGGCAGGCGCCGCTTCCACTGTGGCGCCCGGTTCCACGTAGCGGTACTTCCCGCCTCGCAACCACGAGGCACCGGCGGCCACCAGGCAGGCCCCGATCGAGAAGTCGAAGGCGGCGTGGAGCCCGTTGGCGAACGGCTTCGAGATGATCGAGGGGAAGAAGCGTCGACCGTCGAGGACGGCGACCTGGTGCCGGGAGAGGTGGGCCAGCACCGGTGCGCCCACCAGGTGCTCGACCGGGCTGTACCCGAGGAAGGCCGCGAACAGGGTCGATACCGGCGGGAGGTGGGCGGCCCGGTTCGCCACCGACGCCGGCACGCCGTGGGAGACGAGGCCCTGGTAGAGGGCGTGGGGGAGGGTGGCCGACAGCCCGACGATCATCAGCGTGAAGAAGACGCCGATCGAGAGCACCTGGGCGGCGTTCTGGAACGTCGAGTTCATGCCGGCCCCGACACCTCGGTGCTGAGGGGGAAGGCTGTTCATCACGCCGGCCCGGTTGGGAGCGGCGAAGGCGCCCATGGCGAGCCCGTTGAAGAGCAGGATCGGCCCGAAGACGCCGTAGGAGAAATTGACCGGCAGCATCTCGAGGAGGGCGAACGACGCGGCAGCGGCGAGCATGCCGCCGGTGGCGAACGGGCGTGAGCCGAACCGGTCGGACAGGAAGCCGGACAGTGGGCCGGCGAGGAGGAAGCCGGCGGTGAGCGGGAGCATGTAGATGCCGGCCCACAGGGGCGTCCGGGCAAACGAGTACCCGTGGAGGGGAAGCCAGATCCCCTGCAGCCAGATGATGAGCATGAACATCAGGCCACCGCGTCCGATGCTGGCGAGGAGGGTCGACAGACTGCCGGCGGTGAACGCCCGGATGCGGAAGAGGGGAAGGTGGAACATCGGATCGGGAACTCGCTGCTCGATGAAGGCGAAGACGACGAGGAGAGCGACACCGCCCGACAGGCAGCCGAGCACCAACGGGCTCGTCCACCCCATGGTGGAGCTCCCATGGGGCTGGATGCCGTAGGTGATCCCCACCATCACGCCGATGAGCCCCAGGGCAAAGGTGATGTTGCCGGGCCAGTCGAGCCGGGCGGTCGAGCGGCGGGGCACCTCGCGCAGCTTGTGGTAGGCCCACACGGTGCCGAAGAGACCGATGGGCACCGAGACGAGGAAGATCAGCCGCCACTGGATCGGGGCCAGCACGCCGCCGAGCACCAGGCCGATGAACGAGCCGCTGATACCGGCCACCTGGTTGATGCCGAGCGCGGTGCCTCGCTGGTCCTCGGGGAAGGCGTCGGTGATGATGGCTGCCGAGTTGGCGATCAAGAGAGCAGCCCCGACTCCCTGGAAGATGCGCATGACGACGAGCCACATGGCGGCGGCCGTGCCGGACATCCAGGTGATGGTGAGCAGGAGCGAGAAGAACGTGTAGACGGCGAAACCCAGGTTGTACATGCGGACGCGGCCGTACATGTCACCCAACCGTCCGAGGCTGACGACGAGCACGCTGGTGACGACCATGAAGCTGAGGATGAGCCACAGCAGGTAGAAGCTGTTGCTGGGTTGGAGCGGGTCGATGTGGATGCCGCGGAAGATGTCGGGAAGGGCGATCAGCATGATCGACAGGTCGATCGTCGCCATCAGCACGCCGAGGGTGGTGTTGGAGAGGACGACCCACTTGTAGCGACCGCCGTCAGCACCCTGGGTGACGGGAGAGGAGACCATGGCCAGAGTCTAACGTTCACGGAAACGTTGCTCGCCGGCTGGGTGCCGACCTTGGCCCTTCAGCATCCGCCCACACAGAGGCCGCCCGACCGGTCGGCTAGCGTCGGCGACCACCGGCACGCCCCATGCGCTTCGTCTGACCGGAGGTGACGCGCCGGATCGTTCGGGCGGCACCCAGCCGGCCAGCCGGTTGCTCCCCAACCCCAGCCCCCGCCCTCCAGGAGAGATCCATGCCGACGCCGACGTCCGCCGACCTCCGCGACGAGCTTGCGGTCACCGTCGAGGACGGCGTCGCCACGCTGTGGCTCAACCGTCCGGACAAGCGCAACGCGGTCACCCTCGCCATGTGGCGGGCGCTTGCCGAGCACTGTCGACGGCTTGCCACCGACGCCAGG
Source organism: Acidimicrobiales bacterium (assembly GCA_049964655.1). Lineage (GTDB taxonomy): Bacteria > Actinomycetota > Acidimicrobiia > Acidimicrobiales > RAAP-2 > JAJZJT01. Next base: position 830 of record JBMFXC010000022.1, on the reverse strand, counting down.
GTTCGGGTCCTCGTCGTCCGGGGCGTCGGTGACCACTTCTGCGCCGGAGCCGACATCGCCGACCTGGCAGCGGTCGACCTGGCTGAGTACCACCAGGTCAACACCGACGCCGACGCTGCCCTCGCCGCCTTCCCCAAGCCGACCGTCGCGGTCGTGACGGGCGCCTGCGTGGGCGGCGGCACCGAGATCGCCACCGCCTGTGACCTGCGGTTTGCCGACGCGACGGCGCGGGTCGGCATCACACCTGCTCGCCTGGGCATCGTCTACCCGGCGATTGCCGTGGAGCGCGTCGTCCGTCTCGCCGGTCCGTCGGCCACCAAGCACCTCCTCTACTCGGCCGAGATCGTCGACGCCGAGCGGGCGCTCCGTGTCGGGCTCCTCGACGAGGTCCACCCGGTCGGCACACTCGACGCCCGGGTGGAGGCGTTCACGACGGTGCTCGCCCGGGAGCGGTCCCTGCTCACTCAGATGGCGAGCAAGCAGCTCGTCGACGCGGCCAGCGCCCACGGCAGGATCGACCCGAACCTCGCCGCACGGTGGTCGGCCGAGGCCGCCGAGGGCACCGACGCCGCCGAGGGCATGGCGGCGTTCCTCGAGCGGCGCTCCCCGGTGTTCACGTGGGCACCGGGGGGCGAGAAGCCGCTCGGCCCGTCGCAACCCGCCGGGTCGTAGTTGCCGAGCCGCGTCGGGCGGCGGGGCTTGGGGAGCAGACGTCGTCGACGTCCGACGAGCTGGCTCCGCTCTGGCCCGGACCGCCCAGCTCTGGCCCGGACTGCCCAGCTCCCGGAGCGTGGTCGGGCTGCCCGGATTTGAACCGGGGACCTCTGCGT
>JBMFXC010000021.1:0-33396 GCA_049964655.1 Acidimicrobiales bacterium | reverse complement strand
GCGTCGCACGACACCGACACCACGACTCGCGGCCGGAGAGCGGCGACGGCCCGCATGACGGCAGCCCCTGCTCCCTTACGGGAGGGGTCGAGGACGACCACGTCAGCGCGGCCCACCCGCTGAGCGAGCACCCGCGGTGCCACCGGCGCCTGGACCACCGTCACCTGGCTCAACTCGACCGTGTTGTGGACGGCGTCGGCGCAGGCCGTTGCCGAGCGCTCGACCGCCACGACGGAGCCCTCCGGTCCGACGGCCTTCGCCAGCGGGACGGCGAACAGTCCGGCACCGGAGTAGAGATCGGCAACCCGCTCCCCCGGCTGCATGCGGGCTGCCTCGAGCACGGCGCCCACCAGCAGGTCGGGGGCCGCCATGTGGGCCTGCCAGAAGACGCCGGGGCTCACACGGTAGCGGTGTCCGGAGGCAGACCGCTCGATCGGCTGAGCCACCGGACGGTCGGTCACGAGTCCGCCACGAGCCGTGCTCCGGTGAGGGACGAGACGGGTCCGGCCGGTCGCGCCCGGGGGTTCGACCCACGCAACACGGGCTCCCGTTGCCGGGTCGGTGTCGACGACGACCGAAGCCGGGCCCGGCCCAGCCTGGACGGACTCTCGCGCCTCCTCGACCAGTGGATGGACCACCAGGCACCGCTGGACCGGCTCGACCTCGTGCGATCGGTGGCGCCGCAGGCCCACCCGTCCGCCCTCGTCGACGGCGAGCCGGAGCCGAGTCCGCCACCCCAGGCCATCCGACGGTGGCGGTGCCTCGATGACGACCGGCACCTCGACCCCGGCAATGCGACGAAGCTGGGTGGCGACCACGGACGTCTTGACCGTCCGCTGGGCAGACAGGGACACGTGCTGGAGATCGCACCCCCCGCACCCGCCCGGCCCTGCGCGCGGGCACGGCGGGACCACCCGGTCGGGCGAAGGGTCGACGACCAGGGAGACGTCCGCCCGGAGGAAGCTCCGGTGCTCCTCCGTGACGACGGCGCAGACCCGTTCTCCGGGCAGCGCGTGCCGAACGAAGACGACCCGCCCATCGGGTCCTCGGGCCACGCACTCCCCCCTGGGCGCCGGTTCGCCGATGGTGAGCTCGACCTGGTCGCCGACGGACGTCACCGGGCGGTTGTACCACGGTGTCGGCGTGGCCGGAGCGCTACGGTGGCTGTGCCTGCCGCCCGGCCGGGTCGGCGCACGAGCCGGCGACCAGTCCTGGCGGCCGACCGACCGAGGAGGACCAGATGGACGTCCGCGAAGCGTTGTACACGACGCGTGCCATGCGTCGGGTCCGTCCGGACCCGGTACCGCTCGACACACAGGCTCGCATCCTCGACGCTGCCATCCGTGCCCCCTCGGGCGGTAACTCCCAGAACTGGCGGTTCCTGCTCCTCGACGACCCCTCGGTGATCGCACGGATCGGCCCCCTCTACCGCGACAGCATCGACCAGCTGTGGCGCACCGTCTACGCAGACCGTCTTGCCCGAGCCGAGGCCGAGCCCGACGCTCCCGACAGCGTCGAGCTGCGCAAGGTGCAGGCGTCGGCCCAGTGGCTGGCCGACCACTTCGAGGAGGTTCCGCTCTACCTCTTCGCCTTCGTCCAGTCGGACCCGACGGGAGGCTCGATCTTCCCGGCGGTGTGGAGCGCCCAGCTGGCTGCCCGCGCCGAGGGGGTCGGGAGCTCGATCACTTCCGTCCTCGGCTTCTTCCACCCGGTCGAGACCTTGGACATCCTCGGGGTCCCCCGCGAGGACGGCTGGAGGATGGCCTGTTGCGTGAGCTTCGGCTACCCGACGGGTCGTTGGGGCGTCGCTCGCCGGCGACCCGTCCACGAAGTCTCCTTTCGCAATGCCTGGGGGAAGCCGGTCGGCTTCGAGGTCGTGGAGCCCCTCTGGCCCGACCCCGACTGAGCTGCCTCGACCCCGGCTGAAGCTGCTGGAGGGCGAACCGGCCCGAGCGACCCGGCTCGACCGGCGACCCGACCAGCCCCGGGGTCCCGAAGCGACCTCGTCCCTCGCCTACAGTGGAGCGGTCGCTCGTCGCCGGACCCTTCGGCTACGTCGCGCGGGTGTAGCTCAATGGCAGAGCCCCAGCCTTCCAAGCTGGTCATGCGGGTTCGATTCCCGTCACCCGCTCCAGTCATCACCGCAGGTCAGCCGCGGGAACTGCCCGGACTGCCATCCGGTCCGGGCTCACAGATCGCACAACGATCGCACCTCGTGAATCTGCTACCGCTACCCGGTGGTAGGCGCCACGTCCGCCTGGGCGGCGGCGTGCGCCCGGTCCCGATCAGCCCTGGCTCGCTGGTATGGAAAGGCGCAGCCGCTCACTGGGCGGCCCGTGGCGGCCATGGCTACCACCTCCTCCGGTGCCGACGATGACGGTGAGGTCCGAGCCACCACCCCCAGGCACGAGCCCGGCGGACGCTCCGTGGCAACCAACGCCGGCGGAGCGGGTGGCGCAAGCGGTAGCCGTACATGGTGCAACCCTACGACTCGGCTGTGACCGCGAGCCGACTACTCGAACTGGCCCACGCCGGCGGGGTCGGCCGCCTCGATCAGCTGCCGTGGACGTGGCTACCTTGGCGTCGGAGCGCTGCTCTGGCGCAGGACCCATGGGACACCCACCAGACACCCTGTTCGTGCCCCATAGTTCGGAATACCGAACCCGACATCTCGGTTGAAAGAACCGACGGGCGCGGTTGTTCGTCCGTCGTTTTCGGCCGTTGAAGGGAGGACGCACATGCACTTCTTCGGACTGTTCCTGTTCTTTGCCCTTGGTGTGATGGGGCTCACCATGTTCGGCGAACGTGCCTACCGGCGGTTGCGTGAAGGGCGCGCCGTCGTCGCGGTCGGCTGGGGCGTGGCTCTTGCCTGGCTGGCCAACCTGAACATGTGGACGTCGTGGGCTATCAGCGGACTCCGGTACGACTGGGTCGGAGTGACCCTGACCGGGCTGGCGTTGGGAGGCACGGCACTGGTCGTGCACGCCATCGTGAGCTTCTTCAGTGGCTTGCATCGCAAGTTCGACGACCAGGCGGAGGAGATCGAGCGCGGCAGCGAGCTGCGCAGGGTGGCCTGAAAGCCCAGGTTGGCGTAACGCCAGTTCGTCTGCAGTACGTCACATCGCCCGGCACGGCTCACGCCGTGCCGGGCGGCTGTCGTGCCCTCGACCGGCCAGAGGGTAGGCCGCTCGCGCCGGAGCGCGAGCTCGCCGGTGTCACGCGCGAGCCGCTACCGACAGCCCTACGCTGCGCACATGGGGGTCTACGGCCTCGACCATGTGGTGCTGCGGGTGGCCGACGGCGAGCGAGCGCTCGCCTTCTACTGCGGCCGGCTCGGCCTCGAGCCCGTGCGTGCTGACGCCTGGCGCCGGGGTGAGGCGCCGTTCCCGTCGGCACGCATCGACGAGACGACACTCATCGACCTCCTGCCCGGTCGCCGCACCGGCGAGAACCTCGATCACCTTTGCCTGGTTGTGGAGCGCTCCGACGTCGATGCCGCGACGGCATCCGGCGATCTCGAGGTCATCGAAGGCCCGGTGACCCGCTTCGGAGCGCGCGGCGACGGCACGTCCGTCTACGTGCGCGACCCCGACGGCAACGTCGTCGAGCTTCGCTGCTACGACTGACCAACACCACCGTGAGCGGCCGCACTCCGGCCGGAGCGTCGCACGTGCCGCCTCCCTCGACGCCCGGGCGAACGGCGGACCCCTCGCGTCGCCCATACTGGGCCCATGAGCGGACGAGAAGCCCCGACCAGCTGGCTGTGCGACATGGACGGCGTGCTCGTCCATGAGGGTGAGCGAGTACCAGGGGCGGACCGCTTCGTCGACGCACTGTCCACCTCAGGGCGTCGGTTCCTCGTGCTCACCAACAACTCGATGTACACGCCCCGGGATCTGGCCGCCCGGCTCGCCGTCGCCGGCCTCCGCATCCCCGAGTCATCCCTGTGGACCTCGGCGCTGGCAACTGCCCGCTTCCTCGACAGCCAGCGCCCACGCGGTACGGCCTACGTCATCGGGGAGGCAGGCCTCACCACCGCCCTCCACGACATCGGCTACGTCCTAACCGATCGGACCCCCGACTACGTGGTCCTCGGCGAGACCCGCAGCTACAGCTTCTCCGCCATCACGACGGCCATCCGGCTCATCGAGGCCGGCTCGCGCTTCATTGCCACCAATCCCGATCCCACCGGTCCCTCGGCCCTCGGCCTCTTGCCGGCGTGCGGGTCGGTCGCCGCCTTGGTAACTCGGGCCACTGGAGTCGACCCCTACTTCGTCGGCAAGCCCAACCCGTTGATGGTCCGCGAAGGACTGAACACGCTCGGCGCACACTCCGAGACCACCGTGATCGTCGGGGACCGCATGGACACGGACATCGTTGCCGGTATCGAGGCGGGCCTCGAGACCATCCTCGTCCTGTCGGGGATGACGGCCGTCGAGGAGATCGACCGGTTCCCCTACCGACCCTCAAGAGTTGTCGCCTCCGTCGCCGACCTGGTCGACGAGCTCGAGGCGTCCTCCTCCGGCCAGTCCGACGGCGACCGAACGACGGACGGGCAACCGTGACGCTCGGCGCTCGCCATCGCTGCGCTCAGGCTTCGCGGCCCAGCACCAGATAGACGTTCTCGTCGACGACGAACGACGTGACGACGTCGAAGCCCTCGGCCGACGCCGCGTCGAGGATCTCCTCGACTTCGGCCCGGGGCGCGGCATTCACCAGACGGCCGCCCTGGACTCGCACGACCTTGTGAGATCGAGGCATGGCAGTCAGGCACGCAGGCCCATGGCGGCCCGGGCCCCCGTCGTCCCGCTGTCGGTCCCTCGGTCTCGTCCGACGCCATCAGGAGCTGCGTCGACCGTCCCGACCGGAGCGTGTCGCCCAGGTGCCACCCGGCGTTCGGAGCACGACATCCAAGAAGCGTACGGTCTCGACCGAACTGTCGGGCAGTCGCCACGAGCGGCGGCTCGTGGCACCCGAGGACGGTGTCGCCCAGCCGACCCGGCACCGTTGTGCGCCGCCACGGTCACAGCTCCAGCTCGCGCTCGAGGCGCATGGCCCGAAGCCGGTGGGCGAACAGGAGGACCACGACGACGACGAAGACGGTGGCGGCCGCGTAACCGGCGAAGCTGAAGTCCTTCACGATGCGTGCATAGCTCGAGCCCAGCGAGTAGCCGAGCTCGGCGAGCGCCGACACGAAGATGGCGCTGCCGATGATGGTGAACACCGTGAACTTGGCCATCGCCATCTCTCCCAGTCCCGCGGCGATCGAGATGAACGACCGGAGCAGGGGGATGAGCCGGACCACCAGCACGGCTGGCTCGCCTCGTCGGGCGAACCAGGCCTCTGCCTTGTCGAGGTCACGGTGGGTCAACAGGACGTACTTCCCCACCCGGTCGACAAGTGGCCGGCCACCCAGGTAGCCCAGGCCGTAGCCGAGGTAGGAGCCGACGAGCTCGCCCACCACGGCCACCCCGATGACGGCGGGCACCGTCAGTGGGTGAGAGCCCGACACGTGGACCTGGCCGCTCGCCAGCACGCCGCCGTAGATCACCGACGCCTCAGCCCCGATGGGAGGGCCCACCGCCGAGATCAACGTGACGACGAAGATGGCGAGGTACCCCCAGTGCTGTCCAAAGACCTCGATCGCGTGCGTCACCGACCAGCTTTCTAGCGCAACCGCCGGCTGTGGTGACGAGGCGGCCCTCGCCCACCCGTACGGTCCAGGCTGCACTGGCCCACCTGCACTGGCCTACTCGGGGTCGACGTCGCTGCCGGACGACCAGGCAGCGGCGGCCACCGGCGCGACCGGCGCACGATCGTGGAGCGCCCGCTCCCCGCCCGGTAGCGTCGACCGGTATGGAGCCAGTTGTCTGCACGAGCGCCGACGGAACGCCGATCGCCACTTACGACTTCGGCGGGCACGGCCCCGACCTCCTCCTTGTCCACGCCACGGGGTTCTGCGCCGCCGTCCTCGAGCCGATGGCAGCCGCGCTCGCCTCGTCGTTCCACTGCACGGCCCTCGACCTGCGCTTCCATGGGCGCTCGGGCCGGTCGCCGGACGACTACCGTTGGGAGCGTTTCGGAGACGACGTCCTCGCCGTCGTCGGTCAGCTCGGCCTCGACCACCCCTACGGCTTCGGCCACTCGTGCGGCGGAGCGTCGCTCCTGCTCGCCGAGGAGGCCCGTCCCGGCACGTTCGCCGGTCTGTGCTGCTTCGAACCGGTGGTCTTCCCCGGCCCACCCCGGCCGCCGACCACCACGGGAAACCCGCTGGCCGAAGGCGCGCTCCGGCGCCGCGAGACGTTCCCGTCAGCCGAGCACGCCATCGACAACTTCGCCGGCAAGCCGCCGTTCTCCACCATCGACCGACCGGTGCTCGAAGCGTACGTGCGCTGTGGGTTCGACGTGGTCCCCGACAACGAAGGGGGCGACGGCAGCATGGTCCGGCTCCGGTGCCGGCGTGAGGACGAGTCGGCGGTCTACGCCCACGGGCCCTCGCACCCGGCCTTCCTCCGGCTCGACCGGGTCACCTGCGCCGTCTCCCTGCTCTGCGGAGCCACCACCGACGCCTTCGGCCCGGACGCCCTTGCCGCCGACGCGGCGCACCTGGCCCACGCCACCGTCGACGTACTGGCCGACCTCGGGCACTTCGGCCCGCTCGAGGCACCAGCCACCGTGGCTGCCGTGGTAGCGGGCCGGCTCCTCGCCGCTCCCACGTCGACCGACTCCGCCCCCGTCATGCCCACGTCCTAACCTGAGCGCATGTCTTTCGAGCCCCCTCGGACCCTGTCTCCCTCCAAGGTGGCGGCGTTCGGCGCGTGTGCTCTGGCGTTCCGCTTCACGGCTGTCGAGCGTCTCCCCGAGGCGGCAACCCCCTGGACGGTGAAGGGAACGCTCGTCCACACCGCCCTCGAGCACCTCATGTGGGACCACCCACCCGGCGAGCGCTCCGAGGAGGCCGCCATGGCCGAGGTCGACCGGGCTGCCGGTGCGCTCGAGGCCGAAGGTGCCTTCGACGAGCTGGGTCTCGACCGAGCTTCGATTGCCGCCTTCGTCGACGACGCCCGACGGCTCGTCGGGAACGCCCGACGACTCGAGGACCCCGACCGCATCGATGCCGTCGGCGTCGAGCTCCTCCTCGAAGCCACCGTCGGTGGCGTCCATCTACGCGGGATCCTCGACCGCCTCGACCGATCCGAGGACGGCAGCTTGGTCGTCGTCGACTACAAGACGGGTCGTGCCCCTGCCCCCGCCTACGAGCGGGCCCGCCTGGCCGGCGTCCACCTCTACGCGCTCCTCTGCGAGGTGGTCCTCGGCCAACGACCGAGGGAGGTTCGGCTGCTGCACCTGCGTGAGCCCACGGTGATCATCAGCCATCCCACCGAGCCCGTGCTCCGCGCCCACGAGCGGCGGACCCACGCCGTCTGGGACGCCGTCACTCGAGCGTGCCGAACCGGTGACTTCCGGCCCCGCCCTTCGGGCTTGTGCGGCACCTGCCAGTTCCGCTCCTACTGCCCGGCTCACGGTGGCGACCCAGCCCTGGCGAAACGCTTCCTCGGCACCGGTCACGTCGCAGTCGGTGCCGCGTGAGCCCGGTCGGCTCCACCACCCACCCGTCGGCCACCACCTGGCCGCGGACGCCTCGTCCACCCTCGGCAGCCGCCGCCCTGGTGCGCTTCGACGCCGCCGTCGACCGACGGTTCGCGCCCCTACGCGGTCGTCCAGTCGTCGAATCGACGGCACGGCTCGCGTCGGGGTTGGGCGACCACGGGCTTGTCTGGGCGCTCGTCACCGCCGGGCGCTTGTGGCACGCTCGGACGGGCGACGAGCGACGTGACGCGCTGCGCGCCCTGGCCGTCGCCGGCGTCGCGTCGTCCACGGTCAATGCCGTGATCAAGAGAACGGTCCGGCGACCCCGGCCGGAAGGTGCCGCACGGGCAACGGGCAACGTCATCCCGCTGCGAGCGCCCCGGACCAGCAGCTTCCCGAGCGGGCACACCCTGGCTGCCTGGTGCGCCGCGACGGTGCTGGCCGAGCGCGACCATCCCGTCGGCGCCGCATGCCTCGTCGCCACGGCCGGGTTGGTGGCAGCTAGCCGGGTCCACCTCGAAGCGCACCACGCCTCCGACGTCGTCGGCGGCGTCGTCATCGGCACCGGGCTCGGGCTGCTCGGGCGCCGGTTCCGCTGAACGCGAGAGCTGTCACCGACCCGTCGACAACGCCACTGGCATCCGAGGCACGGAATGGAACCGTCGGCCGCGACGTTTGCTTGGACATGGCCGACCTGCCTCCCTTCGCTGTCACCTGGGACTACCGCTGCCCGTTCGCCCGCAACGCCCACGAGCACCTGCTCGACGCCTTGGCTGCCGGGGCTCGATGGGACGTCACGTTCGTTCCCTTCTTCCTCAACCAGACCCACGTCGAGGACGGTGCTCCGTCGGCGTTCGAGGATCCTGCGCACCTACCGGACCTCCTGTCGCTCGAAGCCGGCGTGGTGGTCCGCGATCGCTACCCGGACCGCTTCCTCGACGCTCACCGGTCGTTGTTCGCCGCCCGCCACGACGAGGGCGGCGACCTGCGGGACCGGGAGGTCGTCTCTACCGCGCTCGAGCGGGTCGGCGTCCCTGCTGCAGATGTCCTCGCCGAAGTCGACGACGGCTGGCCCCGAGCCACCATCCGCAAGGAGCACGAGGCGTCGGTCGACGAGCTCGACGTGTTCGGGGTCCCGACCTTCATCGTGGACGACCGGGCCGCCTTCGCTCGCCTGATGGAGCGTCCTGGTGGCAACGCCGACCTGGCCACCCAGGCCATCGAGCGCATCGTCACGCTGATGTCGGGCCACCCCGAGCTCAACGAGCTCAAGCACACCCGCATCCGGCGCTGACCACCTGCCAGGGCTCGGTCGGAAGCCTCGGCCTTCGCACGCCTTCGAGCTCGACGTCCGATGTCGGAGGCTCGACGTCCGATGTCGGAGCCGTCGAGGCGGTTCAGCGACCGACCAGCTCCGCAAGAGTGGCGATCGACGCCTTGATCTCCTCCGAGGAACCGAACGGTGCCCCACAAAAGTGGGTGACACCGACGTCCGCCAGCTGCCGGACCTGAGCGGCAACCGAAGCCGCGCTGCCGACCACGGCGATGTCCGGCGGGCCGGCAACACCCTCGCGATCGAGCATCGCTCGGTAGGACGGCAGCTGGCCGTAGATGGCGAACGTCTCGGCCGCCTTGGCCCGCGCCGCGTCTTCGTCGCTCGTCACGCACACGGGTAGGCCGACCGCGACCACCGGGGCAGGCCGTCCAGCCTCCTCTGCCGCCGCCGTGATGGAAGGAACGATGTGGTCGGCAACGGTTCGGGGTCCGGTCATCCACGTCACCGTCCCCTGCGCCATGCGACCGGCCAGCGCGAGCATCGTGGGACCGAGCGCGGCGACCAGCACCGGTGGGGCGGGAGCGTCGATCTGTAGGGGGCCGAAGGTGGCCGCCTTGAGCGTCTCGCCGGCGAAGGAGGCCGCCTCGCCCTCGAGCAACGGGACCAGGATGGACAGGTACTCGCGCAGGTGGCGAGCCGGGTGGTCGAACGAGAGGCCGAAGACGTTCTCGATGACCATCCGGTGCGACAGGCCGATGCCGAGGAGAAGCCGGCCCCCCGTTGCCGCCTGGACGGTGAGCGCCTGACCGGCGAGCATGACGGGGTGCCGCGGGTAGGTCGGCACGACTGCCGTCCCGAGCTCGATGCCCGGCACCTCCCGGCCGACGACGGCCAAGGTGGTCAGTGCGTCGTACCCGAAGATCTGCGACGTCCAGGCCGTCTCGATGCCGGCCTCGGCGAGGCCCGCCACCTGGCCGACCACCTCGTCGAAGGGTCGTCCGACGTCGAACATCACCCCGATGCGCATGGGTCCTCCCTTCGGCCACCAGTCGTCCCTGGTGGCCGGAGCCAACCTAGCGGGTGGACCGAGCAGGCCGCGGGACCGCCGGTCGAACCTCAGTCGGTCGCCTTGCCACCCTCGCCACCCTCGCCACCCTGGGTGGGTCGGGCCGGCAGCACGGCCACCTCGGGAGGCGTCGGTGCCTGGTTCGCCACGGTCCGCTCGCCTCGATCCCCGAACAGCCCCCCGAGCAGCTCGACCGGCAGCGGGAAGACGAGCGTCGAGTTGTGCTCGGTGGCTACCTCGGCCAACGTCTGGAGCGTTCGCAACTGAAGGGCGCCGGGGGCCTGCGACAGTCGTGTGGCTGCCTCGGCCAGCTCCTGACTGGCCTCGAGCTCCCCGGTGGCAGCGATCACCTTGGCCCGCCGCTCTCGCTCTGCCTCGGCCTGTCGGGCCATCGCCCGGAGGAGCTCGGGCGGCAGCACGATGTCGCGGATCTCGACTTGGCGAACCTCGACCCCCCAGTTGTGCGTGGACGAGGCGATGGTGGTTCGCAGCTCGTCGTTGACGTCGTCCCGGTGGGCCAAGATGTTGTCCAGCTCGTGCCGGCCGGCGATCGACCGCAACGCCGTCATCGCCACCCGCTGGCTGGCAAAGCGGAAGTTGTCGACACCGATCACCGCCCGGACCGGGTCGACCACCTGGAAGTACACGACGGCGTCGACCTGGACGGTGACGTTGTCGGCCGTGATGACCGCCTGGGGGGGGATGTCGACGACCTCGACCCTCAGCGTCACCTTGACGACCTTGTCGACGAAGGGCCACTTGGTGATGATCCCGGGTCCTTTCGCCTCCTCGCGAATACGACCGAGGCGGAAGAAGACAGCCCGCTCGTACTCGGTGACGACCCGCAGGGTGGCCCGGGCGCCGATGCCGGCAGCCACCACCAGTGCTCCGATACCGACCAACGCTCCGACGACGACGTCACTGACGGCGGGTGGGGCGATCACCAGCACGGCGAGCATGGTCATGCATCCTCCCACGGCGGGGCAAGAGCCTTCACGGCTTCCTCCGTCGACATCCCGATGGGCAGCACGGCCAGGATCGGGACGTCGACCCCGTTGGCGACGTAGCGGCCCACGTGGTTACGGCAGGCTTCGGGGGAACCATGGACCACGAGCGCGTCGACGACCTCGTCGGGGATGGCGGCAAGCGCCGCCTTGCGGTCGCCGGCCCGCCATGCCTCCCACATGCCCTCGAGCAGGGGCCCACGTCCGAGCCAGCGGTGGAAGGCGGCGTAGACCTCGACGTTGAGGTACGCCGCCACCATGCGCCGGCCGACCGCCCGGACGGCATCGGCGTCCTCGGAGGGACAGACGAAGATCCGCGCTGCCACCGGCACCGGCGTTCCGAGCTCGGGGACGACCGTCTGGACGTCCTCGGCCGAGAGCCAGTTGACGATCACCCCGTCGGCCTCGCGGCCGGCGAGACGGAGCATGCCTGGCCGGAGCGCGGCGAGGTAGATCGGGGGTGGATGCTCGACCGGCCGTGCCAGCCGGAACCCGTGCACCTCGAAGGTGTCGTAGGCACGATCGACCTTCTCGCCGCTCAGGGCCTCACGCAAGAAGCGAATGGTGTCGCGCACCCGACGGTAGGGCTCCGTGAACTCCCGGGCGTTCCACCGACTGACGATCACGTCCGAGGAGGTGCCGAGGCCGAACGTGAAACGCCCCGGTGCCGCCTCGGCCATGCTGGCGACGCTCTGGGCGAGCAGTGCCGGGCCCCGGGTGTAGGCCGGGATGATGGCCACGCCCAGGCGAAGGCCGGGGGTCCAAGCCGCGGCCAGGGCGAGCGGGGTGAAGCCGTCCGTCCCGTCGGTCTCGGCCGACCAGACGTCGGTGTAACCCAGCCGTGCCAGCTCCTCGTACCACGCCCGATGCTCGGCCAGTGGCACACCATCGAACGGGATGGTGATGCCGTAGCGGGGGGCGGAAGACGTCTCAGGCTCGGTCACGGCACCCGTAATACACCCTCGGCGCATGCTGGAGGCATGATGTCGAGACCAGGGACCCAGGCGCCTCTCCCCTCAGCCACCTTCGTGGAGGGCACGGCACCGCTCGTGCGCTGGCACGCGGAGCAGCTCGCTCTGGAGCTCTGCATGCCCGAGGCCATGCCCGAGGCCATGCCCGAGGCCATGCCCGACGGCGGCGCGACGGACCCCCGGGGCGCCCTCGGCGACACTCGGGCGCCGGTCCAGCAAGGCACCCAACCGATGCGTCCCGAACGCAGCCGGCCTACCGGTCGCCGGACCGCCCGCCGGGCCTCGGCGGCTGGCCGTAGCCACGCTCGAGCAGACGGTGCAGCAGGCGGTACGACCTCTCGCCGAGGCAGCTCCCCTCGCCGGGGCTCGGCGGACCAGCCCGGTGCGTGGCGGCTCGACGCCCGCACCCGCCAGAGCGGTCTCCGGGGGATCGCCGCGGCCAGACGAGCCCTCCAAGGCGCCGCCGGTCCCGACCGGGCCGCTTGATCCCCGCTCCAAACGATCGGCTCGTCAGCGCGACGGCGCTACGGTCATGCCCATGGCGCCATCGCTCCTCGAACGCCTGGGGTCACCTCCAAGCTCGCGCCTCGTCGTGCTCAACTGCTCCGAGCTCGGCTTCTGCCACGCGTCGAACATCGGTGTCTTTGACGCCCTCCGTAGCGGTCTCGCCACCAGTGCGTCGCTCATCGTCCCGGCACCCTGGGCCCGCGACGCCGCTCACCGCTACCGGGGCGAAGACGTCGGCGTCCACCTGACCCTGAACGCCGAGCACGACCGCTACCGGTGGGGCCCGATCACCCAGGCTCCCTCGCTCCTCGACGGTGACGGTGGCTTCCCCCGCAGTGTCGCCGACCTCTGGGACCACGCCGACCTCGACGAGGTGAGGAGGGAGTGCCGGGCCCAGGTCGAGCGGGCCGTCCTGTGGGGCCTCGACGTCACCCACCTCGATGCCCACCTCGATGCCCTGGTGCTCCGTCCCGAGTTCTTCGACATCTACCTCGACCTCGCCGTGGAGTACTCGCTCCCGATCCGCCTTGCCGGCGCCGAGGCGGAAGCCCAGGCAGGCTTTCCCTTCCGGGCGCTCGCTGCCGAAGCCGGGGTGCTCTTCGCCGACCGCGTCGTCGACTGGCCCGGCCACGCCGACACCGGGGCGCTGTTCGAGCTGCTCTGCGAGCTCGAGCCGGGCGTCACCGAGGTGACCTTCCGGCCGGCGATCGACACGCCCGAGCTGCGCGCCGTCACCGAGGACTTCCGGCAGCGGTGCACCGACCTCCACCTCCTCACCGCTGTCGCTCCGGTCACCGAGGCCCTCCGCCGCGCCGGGGCGTCGCTCATCGGCTACCGCCCGCTCCGAGCGCTGATGCGACCGTGACCGACCAGTTGGACGCCCCGCTCCACGAGGCAGTCCGCTTCGACGACGTCGTCCTGCTGCCTCCCGGGGACGACGTCACCCGCTCGGTCGGGGGCGTCTCCCTCGTCATCGACGACCAGGGAGTGACCCTGACCACCGCTGACGCCGGCAACCCCCGGATGCTCCCCTGGTCCTCACTGGAGACCTACGTGATCGAGCCGATCAGTCCGTCGACGTCTCCCTGGTGGGTCGACCCCGAGCTGCACGACCCGGCTGAACCGGCGCCGAGTCGTCGCTCCACAGCGACACCCGGCCACCGTCGGCGCCGGAAGTCCCTCGTGCCCGCCGAGCCCGGCGAGCTTGGTGCTCTGGTCAGCCTCCGGACAGCAGCCGGCACGTACCGACTGCTCGTCGCCGGGCTCGACAGCGACGCCCTGGCCGTCCGCGTGCGACCGCTGGCCGCCGCCCACCTGCCTCCTGCGGCCCTTCCCACGGTCACGACCGTGCAGACCCGCCCGGCCACTCCAGCGCCGTCGATGACCTGGGAGCGAATACGCCCCCTTCTCGCCGTCCTGGCGGCCGTGGTGGCGGCGGCGGCTATCGCTGCCATCCTCCTCCAGAGTGCCGGGGTCGTCCACCTGCCCTTCTTGGGCGGAACGGGCCCGACTGCCCTCGCTCCCGCCGTCGCCCCGAGGCAGTTCGCCCCCGCGGCCTCAGCGCTCCGCTGGTGAGGCCACGCCGCTGAAGAGGTCCGTCTCCGAAGGGGCGTCGACTGGCCAGACGACCGGCTCGCGGGGAGCCGTCCCCAGACGGGCCAGTCGGTAGTCGTCGGTCGGGTGGATGGCGTCCATCACCTCGGGCGGGAGCCCGAACCAGAAGCGCGACGCCGGATCGACCTGCGTGGCGTGGGCGAGCAGCGCTCGGCGACGGACGTCGGCAACCGACGAGACGTCGATCGAGGTGGTGACCGGCTCGTCGCGGACTCCCTCCCACCGCTTGCGCCACGCCTCGTCGAAAGGAGAGTCGAGCCCGCGCTCGACGAACGCCTGATGGAGCTCACGGAACCGAGCGGCAGAGTGCACCGTGTAGTAGAGCTTGTCGGGCTGGTGGGAAGGACCGGCCTGCGGGTACCGACCGGGGTCACCAGCCGCCTCGAAGGCGGCAACGCCGACCTCGTGGACCCGGAGGTGGTCGGGATGGGGGTAGGACGACTGTTCCTCGCCGTAGACCACCATCACCTGAGGACGCGTTCGGCGCACGACGGCGACCAGGCGCTCGGTGGCCTCCTCCAGCGGGGCGCGGGCGAAGCAGTCCGAGCGGTCGTTGGCTGGCGTCCCCGCCATGCCCGAGTCGCGGTACCCGAGCCAGACGACCTCGTCGTAGCCGATGACCGCGGCAGCCCGAGCGAGCTCCTCCCGTCGGAGCTCGGGGATGCGAGCCCGGACCTCCGGGGTGTCCATGGCCGGGTTGAGCACGTCACCTTCTTCGCCCCCGGTGCAGCACACCAAGACCGTCCGTACGCCGTGGGCGTGGTACCACGCGACGGTGCCGGCCCCTTTCGACGACTCGTCGTCGGGATGGGCGTGGACGGTCAGTAGGCAGAGCTCCCCGGGCACGTTGCTCACGCTACCGGGCAGCCAACCCCTACACTCCATGGGCAACCCCCTGCGCTCGAGGACCAGGGGGCGGGGCTGAGGAAGGACTCGCAACCATGAGCGTCATCAAGCGGCTGTCGGGGATCGTGCAGGCGAAGACGAACAAGCTCCTCGACAAGGCGGAGGACCCGCGCGAGACCTTGGACCTCTCCTATCAGAAGCAGCTCGAGAGCCTCCAGAAGGTCCGGCGCAGCGTCGCCGACATCACCACAGCCAAGAAGCGCATCGAGCTGCAGGCCGGCCAGCTCAAGGCCCAGGCAGACAAGCTCCAGCAGCAGGCGCGGGCTGCCCTGACCCAGGGCAACGAGGACCTGGCCCGGGAGGCGCTGTCCCGTCGGGCGGCGATCGGCGAACAGCTGGCCGACTACCAGCGTCAGCACGAACAGGTCGCTGCTCAGGAGCAGAAGCTGATCGAGACCGCCCAGCGCCTCCAGACCGCGGTCGACACCTTCCGGACCCGCAAGGAGACCCTGAAGGCGACCTACACGGCGGCCGAGGCCCAGACGAAGATCGGCGAGGCGGTCACCGGCATCTCCGACTCGATCTCCGACGGCGGCATGGCCATGCAGCGGGCGCAGGACAAGGTCGAGTCGATGCAGGCCCGGGCCGGTGCCATGGACGAGCTGCTGTCGTCGGGCGCCCTTTCCGACCTCTCCCAGCCGGTCGACGACATCCAGGCCCAGCTCGACCAGTTGTCGAAGGGCAGCGCCGTCGACGCCGAGCTTGCCGCGCTCAAAGCCGAAGTCACCAGCGGCTCCCCCGCCGGCGCCCTGTCCCAGGGGTCGACGGGAGCAGAGCCCGAAGCCGGTCCTCCACCCCACCAGGCAGGGACCGACGACATCACGGAGGAGCCATGAGCACCGTTCGCAAGATCGCCCCCGACCGGGGGCTCACCATCCGCATGTTCACCACGGGGCTCCTCCTCGTGGTCCTCTACGGCGCCGTCATCAGCCTGCTGATCGCCTTCGGCATCTCGGCCTCGGTCGTCCTCGTCATCGCCGCGGCCGTCCTCTTCGTCCAGTACTGGTTCTCGGACAAGATCGCCCTGTTCGGCATGGGAGGCCACCTCGTCACCCCCGAGCAGGCACCTCAGCTCCACGGGGTGGTGGACCGCCTCTGCGCCCTGGCCGACCTGAAGAAGCCTCGTGTCGCCATCGCCGATACCGACGTGCCCAACGCCTTTGCCACCGGACGCAGCCCCAACAACGCCGTGGTGTGCGTCACCACCGGCCTGCTCCGACGGCTCGACGAGCCCGAGCTCGAGGCCGTGCTGGCCCACGAGCTCTCCCACGTAGCTCACCGCGACGTGGCCGTGATGACGATCGCCAGCTTCCTCGGCATGGTGGCCGGCCTGATCACCCGCATGATGCTCTGGGCCGGCCTCCTCGGAGGGTTCGGCGGCGGTGTCGGGGGCAGAGGCGGTGGCCGTGGCAACAACAACGGCGCCAGCCAGCTCGCCTTGATCGAGATGGGCGTCCTGTTGGTCTCCGTCGTCGTCTACGCCATCAGCTTCCTGTTGACCCGGGCGCTCTCCCGCTACCGCGAGCTGGCCGCCGACCGCTCGGGGGCCATCCTGATCGGGCAGCCCTCGGTGCTGGCCGCCGCACTCGTCAAGGTGACCGGCGCCATGTCGCGGATCCCAACCCGCGACCTGCGGGCCGCCGAGAGCTTCAACGCCTTCTACTTCACGCCTGCAATCAACAGCCGGGGGGTGAGCATCTCGACGATCTTCTCGACGCACCCCTCCCTCGACCAGCGTCTGGCCGCCCTCTCCAAGCTCGAGGCCGAGCTCGGCCGGCCGGCCTGATGGGCCTCTTCGACACCCTCCTCGGCCGGACCAAGCCCGTCCAGGCCGACCTCGACAACCTGTTCGGCCTGCCCTCGGCGGCTGTCACCCTCCAGACCGCTGGCGGGCTCACCCCGTCAGGCCGGGCCGGTGTGTGCTACAAGCCACCGACCGGCCAGGCGTTCGAAGACATGCAGCGGGAGGTCACCGCACTGCTGTCGATGGACGGCGGCGGCACGTTGGCCTCGGCCGAGGACACCTACGGCTACCACTGGGTCGTCCTCGAGAACGCTGATGTCGGCGAGCTCGTCAACCAGGTCCACGTGGTCAACTCGTCCCTGTCCGACGCCGGCTGGGGACCCCAGCTGCTCTGCTCCGTCTTCGGCTTCTGCCCGCTCCCCGAGGGGGCGCCTGAGCTCGGCACGGGAGACGACCTCGACACAGACGGCGGGTTGGCCACACCGGTGTCGGTCTCGGCGTCGACGATCTACCTCGTCTACCTGTTCAAGCGGGGCACCTTCTACCCCTTTGCCCCGGCTGGCCACGAGCGTCGGAACACCGAAGCCGAGCTCAAGCTCAAGAGCCTGGTGGCGAACGACCTCCGGGTCGAGGCCGAGCTCGACCGGTGGTTCCCGCTCTGGGACCTGCCCGTCGGCTGACGTCGGGACCGGGCACCCGGGTCCGCCCCGAAGGCCACCGCCAGGGTCCGCATGGTGGGCGAGTGCCCGTCGACGCCCAGTGGTCGTCCGTGCACGCCGAGCGTTCAAGTGCCCTCGGGGTCGGTCCCCTCGGGACTGATGGCGTCGAGGCGAGCCGCCAGGTCGACGTCGAGCTCGGTCAGACCGCCGACGGAGTGGGTCCGCAGCCGGAGCAGGACGACGTCGTAGCGGATGTCGATGTCCGGGTGGTGCCCAGCCACTTCGGCCACCGCCCCGACGGCAGCCACGTAGGCCAGAGCCGCAGCGAAGCTCGCGCACCGGACCTGGCGTCGGATCGTGCCATCCTCAACCGTCCACGCCGGCCCGGCGCGTTCGGCCAGTGCGGCGGCGGCCGCCTTGTCGTCGAGCACCTGTGGCGACGTGCTCACGCGGAACCCCCGGCCGACACCCGCTCAGGGATGGGTCATCGACTCGGGTCGGACCGCCTTGTCGAACTGCTCGCCGGTCAGGAACCCGAGCGAGAGCGCCGCTTCGCGTAGCGTCGTTCCCTCGTGGTGGGCCTTCTTCGCCACTTGAGCCGCCTTGTCGTAGCCGATGAGCGGGTTGAGCGCGGTGACGAGCATCAGGGAGTTGTCGAGGTGCTGGCGGATGCGGGCTTCGTTGGGCTCGAGGCCCTCCACGCAGAACTCGGTGAAGGACCCGCACGCACCGGCGAGCAGGGTGATCGAGTGCAGCACGTTGTGGATGATCACCGGCTTGCACACGTTCAGCTCGAGGTTGCCCCGTGAGCCGGCGATCCCCACCGCGACGTCGTTGCCCATCACCTGGATGCACACCATGATCATGGCCTCGCACTGGGTCGGGTTGACCTTGCCGGGCATGATGGACGACCCCGGCTCGTTCTCCGGTAGCTGGAGCTCGCCAAGCCCGCTTCGGGGACCGGACCCGAGCCACCGCAGGTCGTCGGCGATCTTGGTCAGGGAGACGGCGAGCGTCCGCAGAGCGCCGCTGGCCGCCACCAGGGCGTCGTGCGCGGCCAGGGCAGCGAACTTGTTGGGAGCGGTGACGAACGGCAGCCCGGTGATCTCCGCGATGGCGGCGGCCACCCGCTCGCCGAACTCGGGGTGGGTGTTGAGCCCGGTGCCGACCGCCGTCCCGCCGGCAGCCAGTTCGTAGAGCGCAGGGAGGGCGCCCTCGATCCGGCACACATCGGCATCCAACTGGGCGACGTAGCCGGAGAACTCCTGACCGAGGGTGAGGGGGACGGCGTCCATCAGGTGCGTGCGACCGATCTTGGTGATGCCGGCGAACGCCTCGGCCTTGGCGTCGAGTGCGTCGCGCAGCCGCCGCACGGCGGGGAGGAGGCGGTGGCTGAGCTCTTGGACGGCGGCGATGTGCATGGCCGTCGGGAAGGTGTCGTTGGACGACTGGGACATGTTGACGTCGTCGTTGGGATGGATGGGGTCCTTCGAACCAAGGACGCCACCGGCCAGTTCGATGGCGCGATTGGCGATCACCTCGTTGGCGTTCATGTTGGTCTGGGTGCCGCTCCCCGTCTGCCAGATCTTCAGCGGAAAGTGGTCGTCGAGGGCACCGGAGGCGACCTCGCGCGCCGCCTCGATGATCAGCTCCGCCTTGTCGGCGGGGAGCTTGTCGAGATCGGCGTTCACCCGTGCCGACGCTTCCTTCAGGATGCCGATGGCCCGGATGAGCGACGGCGGCATGGTGTCCGACCCAATCGGGAAGTGGTGCAGCGACCGAGCCGTCTGAGCGCCGTAGTAGCGGTCGGCGGGGACCTCGACGGACCCCATGCTGTCGGTCTCGGTGCGCGTCGCGCTGGCCATCGCCGGCTCCTCTCGATCGGGTCCTCCCCCTCGTGCCCGGGGGCACGGGGCGCTAACTACGGCGCCGACCCTACCCCGTCGCCCGGGCCATCCCGGTCGGCCCGATGTCGGCTAGCGCGCCAGACGGCACGTGCTGCCTCGACGTCCTCCCGCCGAGGTCCATCGCCAGCCCCGGGCACCTCGAGGATGGCCGGCACCTCGGCGAGCGCCGGGTGGCCGAGCAGGACGGCCAGGCCGTCGGCACCGATCGTCCCTTCCCCGATGTTCTCGTGCCGGTCGCGATTGGCACCGAGGGCAACCTTCGAGTCGTTCAGGTGGATGCAGACCAGCCGCTCGAGGCCCACCGTGCCCGCCAGTCCGTCGACGACCGCATCGGCACCTTCGATCGAGGCGAAGTCCACACCCGAGGCCCACAGGTGCTGGGTGTCGAGGCACACCCCGAGACGCTCGTCCCTACCAGCCCGGTCGACGACGGCGGCGAGCTCCTCGAACGACCGCCCCACGGTGTCACCGGCACCGGCTGCGTTCTCGAGGAGGATCGGGCACGGTGGGTTGCCGTGCACCGAGTCGAGCGCGGTCTGCAACGCCTCCACCACGGCGGGGATGCTCTGCTCGAAGCCGCTGCCCCGATGGCTGCCGAGGTGCAGTACCAGTCCGGACGCCCCGATGCCCTGAGCCGTCGCCAGGTTGGCGGCAAGGCAGGCCCGTGAACGCTCGACCAGCGCGTCGTCCGGACTGGCCAGGTTGATGAGGTAGGTGGCGTGGCAGAAGGTCTGCCGCACCGTGGGATGCACCGCTGCGGCGGCCCGGTAGGCGTCGAGGACCTCTGGCCCGTACTGCGACGGCTTCCACTGACGCGGGCTCTGGGTGAACACCTGCACCACGTCGGCCCCGATATCGGCGCCGTGCTGAAGCGCCGGGACCAACCCCTTGCCTGCCCGGACGTGGGCGCCGATCAGCATGGCGGCACCGTACCAGCGGTCCCCGGCCACGCCGGCATGCCGGCACCCCGCCCGCGGTGCAGCCCGGTCCCCTGGCCGGTACGATCCTGCCCGAGGCGGCTCACCTGGCGACTGTCCGCCCACACGCCGGCACGCAGCTGTGCAACGAGCGCCGTCGGTCCGGAGACATCGCCGGCGAACCGTCGGTCCGGAGACATCGCCGGCGAACCGTCGGTCCGGCGCAGACGGCGCAGAGACGGCCACGACACTGGACCCACCCGGGAGGACACCACGATGACAACGAGCTTGACCGCCAAGGCCCGAGCGCTCATCGAGCGCCCGGTCATCGCCAACGTCGCCACCGTCGATCCCGACGGCAAGCCGCAGCTCACGCCGGTATGGATCGACCTGGAGGGGGACAACCTGGTCTTCAACACGGCGAAGGGACGGGCCAAAGAGGTCAACCTGGCCCGCAACCCGGTGGTGGCCGTCTCGGTCGTGGACCCCGACGATCCCTACAACGTGGTCGTCGTACGGGGGACGGTGAGCGGCACCGAGGAGGGAGCCGACGCCCACATCGACGCGCTCGCCCACAAGTACCTCGGCGTCGACACCTACCCGATGCGTCAACCCGGAGAGGTGCGCATCAAGTACACCGTCCACGCCGACCGCGTCGTGACCCAGCCAGGCGACTGACGACGCTTCGGCGGCTGCGGTCCCACCCGCCGGCCGCCGCCAGCGCCCTGTCGCGCCTCCGTTCCGCCGCTTCGACTCAGCCAGCCTGACCGAGCTCGTCGGCGACCACCGCCGACAGCAGCCGACCAGCGGCAGCGATCGCGTCGTTGTAGTCAGGGAGCTCCTCTGGCCTGGCGGTGGACGAGGTGTTCCCCTGCCCGACGTCTTCGACGGCAACGATCACGCCCGAGGCACCCGCCTGACCGAGTGCTCGGACCGTCTGGGCGCAGACCTCCGGGCGAGACAGGTCGAGCACCGTTGCGAGTGGGTCCGCTCCGACGCCGCGTGGGTCGTGCGCGTCCCGGTCCCAGAGCGCACCAGCGAGCACGGCTCTGCCCCGCCACAGCACGACCGGGTGGCGCAGGGCAGTTCGACCAACGTGCGAGCCGGTGCCAGCAACCTGGGCGACCGCGGCGACCCGATCAGGCGAGCTCCGGACCACCAGTACGTCTGCCGCTCCGGCCAGCGAGGCCGACGGCACCTGGGCGACCTCGATGACCAGCGGGGTGGTGCTCCCATGCGCTGGCGGCGGCTGGTTGACGGCGCCGGCGAGCCGCCAGGTCGGCCCCGAGGACGTAACCGGCTCACCTCCGAACAGGGCACGCACGATGGCAAGGGCCTCGACCAGGCGTCTGTCCCCGGCATCACCGTGGGGGCCGGCATCGTCGTGCGGTCCGGTGGGCTGGCCAGCACCGACACCGGCTACCAGGCGGCCCCCACCGCTCAGCAGGTCGACTGCCGAGAGCACCTTGGCGGTGATGGCGGGCGTCCGACCAGGGCCCGGTGGAACGATCGTGCCGAGCCGGAGCGTGCTGGTGCGGACAGCGAGCCCACCGAGCAGGGTCGTCGCCTCGAAGGCCGTGCCACTCAGCGGGTCGTCGGTCACCCAGGCTCCGTCGAACCCGTTGGCCTCCGCGGTGGCCGCCCACCTGGCGACCTCCTCGAACGACTCCGGAACCGCTCCACCGAGCAGGTCGAGGCCCAGCCGGACGGTACCGCGATCGCCCACGGGACTACGCTACCCGCCGCTCCCCCGCCGCTTTGGTCCCTGCTGCCCAGGTAGCGGGTACCGGATCGACCACCAGCCGTCACCCGCGTCCACCCAGCCAGCGACGACCAGGTGGTGGAGGGCCTGTGCCAGCCCGCCTATCGGAAGGCCCGTCCGTACGGCCACCGTCTCGATCGGCGTAGGAACCGTGTCGAGTGCGGACAGGACCATCGCCTCCACCGTCCCGTCGGCTGGTGCCGGTGGCGGCGCCGAGGCCGAGGCTGCTCCCTTGGGGCGTCGCTGGTCGCCTCGGGGTGCTCGTGCCCGTGCCGCCACTGGGACGCCGGTGGCAGGCAACGGCTCTGGCCGGTCAGCCCGACGTTGGGCCAACGAGACGGCGACCAGCACGTCCTCTGCGTCGCGTACCGGGAAGCACCCGTCCACGAGCAGGGCGTTGGTCCCCGCCGATGCCGGCGATCGGACCGAGCCCGGAACGGCCCCAACCGGGATGGACCGACGGGCAGCGGCTTCGGCCGTGTAGATGGACCCACCGCGCCGATGGCACTCGACCACCACGACGACGTCGGACAAGCCGGCGACGATCCGGTTGCGAGCGGGGAACCGGCCTCGACGAGGCGGCGCGCCGAGCGGTGCCTCCGACACGACGGCGCCTCGGGCCGCCACGGCATGCCAGAGCTGTCGGTGCACAGCGGGGTACGCCACGTCGAGCCCGGTGGCGACCACGCCGACAGGGGGAGCCGCCAGTGGGCCGGCGTCGAGCGCGCCGGCGTGCGCCGCCCCGTCGATGCCGAGGGCAAGCCCCGATACCACCACGACCCCGGCCGACGCCAGGTCACGACCGAGCTCGGCGGCCACCTGCCGTCCATACGGCGTAGCGGAGCGCGTTCCGACGACAGCCACGGCAGAACGGTCGGCGAGCACAGCCGGGTCCCCCGTAACGAAGAGGACCGCTGGAGCGCCCGGGTCCCCTCTAAGCGCAGCCGGGTAGGCGGGGTCGTCCCGTACCAGGATGTCGACGCCGGCGCACCGGTAACGGTCGCCGACCGCGCCCACCTCCACGCGTCGAGCAGCGGCTCGGAACCGGCACTCGGAGTCACGAGGATGGGCGCCGGAAGCCACCAAGGACCAGGCCTCCTCGGGACCCCACCGCTCGAGGAGCGCGACCAGCCGGCGAGGCGTCATGCCCTCGAGCCCGGCCAGCGCCGCAGCACACGCTCGGGAGCGGCTCACCGCGGTCATCGGGGCGCCTCACCGAGAAGCACCGACCGACGGGAGCGAAGGACCAGGGCCTCGTGCACGTGCGGTGCGTCGACAAGGAGACCGGCGCCGTCGAGGTCGGCCACGGTGCGGGCGATCCGGTGGACCCGATGAAGGCCCCGGGCGCTCAGCTCCCCCGAGCGCAGCGCTGCATCGAGCAAGGAGCGGGCGGCGGGGGCCAGCGGCGCCGTGACGGCCAGTCGCTCCGGGGACAGCAGGGCGTTGGCCACCACGCCACGGGTCGCCGCCCGGTACCGGGCGAAGGCCACCCGTTGTGCGACGACGGCCGTCGGCTCGCCGGGGTCACCACCCAACAGATCGTCGGCGTCGGTGCGCTGGAGCACCACGGCGAGGTCGAACCGATCGAGCAACGGTGCGGACAGTCGCCGTGCGTACCGCTCGCGGGCCACCGGCGAGCACCGGCAGGACCCGGGTGGACCGCCCTCCCCACAGGGACAGGGGTTCATGGCAGCGATCAGGAGGAACCGTGCCGGGTAGGAGACCGTTCCCCGGGCCCTACTGACCCGCACGATCCCTTCTTCGAGCGGCTGACGGAGCGCCTCGAGGACCGGCGTGGCGAACTCACCGAGCTCGTCGAGGAACAGCACGCCGCCGTGGGCCAGGCTCACCTCACCCGGACGCAGGGCTGCCGTGCCACCACCCACCATTGCCACGAAGGAGGAGCCGTGGTGTGGTGCGCGAAACGGTGGGCGCCCGATCAGCCCGCCGGGCGGGAGTGGGAGCCCGGCGACCGAGTGCACCCGGGTCGCCTCGAGCGCCGTCCCTCGGTCCGGCGGTGGGAGGATGGCGGGGATCCGCTCGGCCAACATCGTCTTGCCTGACCCGGGCGGGCCGACAAGCAGCAGGTGGTGACCGCCCGCCGCAGCGACCTCGAGGGCTCGCCGAGCGACCCGTTGGCCACGGACGTCGGCGAGGTCTGGCTGCCCAGCCACCCCGGTGAGCAGTGAGGGAACGGGCTCTGCCAGCCGATCAGGCCACGCTTCGGCGCCAGTCAGACAGCTCACCAGTTGACGAACGGTAGAGCAGCTCTCGATGCCGGACCTGGCGGTCAGGGCCGCTTCGGCGACCGCCTCGCTCGGGACGACGACCGGCACGTCGCCGACCGCGTCGGCCAACGCCAGCATCCCCGCCACCGGCCGGACCGACCCGTCGAGACCGAGCTCGCCCACGAAGGCCCGGCCGGCGACCTTTTGGACGTCGAGGACCCCGGTCGCCGCCAGTACGCCCACGGCGATGGGGAGGTCGAGACCCGAGCCCCCTTTCCGGACACCCGACGGAGCCAGGTTGACGGTAATGCGCCGCAGTGGCCAGGTGAGGCCGCTCGAGAGCAGCGCAGCGCGGACACGGTCACGCGACTCGCGGACAGCGGCGTCGGGCAGACCGACGACCGTGAACCCGGGAAGGCCGTTGGAGACGTGCACCTCGACGGAGACCGGGCGTCCCTCGACACCGACGAGCACTGCAGACGGGATGGTGGCGAGCACGACGCCTCCCAGGAAGACACGGGCGACGTCATGCTCGTGACGTCGCCGTCGGGACAGGCGAGAGCCGTACCGACCGCTGTCGTCGGGCGCCGGCCGCTCGAGGCGCTCGGCAAAAGCCTACGAGCCGGGTGCCTCACCAGGAACCCGCCCCTCGTACGACCCTGGGTCAGCGTCCTTCGAAGACGGGGTCCCGCTTCTCGGAGAACGCCGTCAGCGCCTCCCGGGTGTCGTACGAGCCGAAATTCACGGCTTGTGCCTGGGCTTCTGCCTCGAGCGCCTGTTCCATCGAGACGCTCGCCGACTGGTTGAGGAGCGCCTTGGTCATCGACAAGGCGAGCGGTGGCCCGGCGGCCAGTCGCGTCGCCCACTCGTCGACGACGGCGTCGAGCTCGTCGGCTGCGACGACGCGGTTGACGATCCCCATCGACGCGGCCGTCTGGGCGTCGATGATGTCGGCAAAGAACGCCAGCTCCTTGGCCCGGTGGAGGCCCACCAGGCGGGGCAGGAGCCACGAGGCTCCGAAGTCGACGCTCAGGCCTCGCTTGGCGAAGATCTGCGAGAAGCGGGCCCGGTCGGAGGCCACCACCAAGTCGCAACCGAGGGCCATGCTCATGCCCGCACCGGCGGCGATACCCCCGACCTTGGCGATCGTCGGCTTGGGCAGTCGGTGCAGCCGCAGGGCGACGTCGGCCAGGGCGCGCATCTGGGTCAATTGCGGGTCGCCAGGACGACCGGCGACGTCCAGGGGATCGCCGAGGTCGGCGCCGGAGCAAAAGGCGTCCCCCGCCCCGGTGAGCACCAGCACCCGGTCCTCCCTGGCTGCGGCCACCTCCTCGAACGTGGCCCGCAGCTCCCGCCACATGGTCCCGTTCGCCGCGTTCTTGCGATGGGGCCGGTTGAAGGTGACGGTGACCACGCCGGCGGCACGTTCCACGAGGAGGGTCTCGAGCTCAGCGACCATGGGGCCAGCCTACGGGAAGCACGTCCGCCGCTCCGGACCGGTCGACCTTCCTCGAGCGTTCCAGCACCCCCAGCACTCGACCAGCCCGCGCCCGGGCGGTCGAGCAGGGGCTCAGGGAAGCACGATCGACCGCATGCCGTGAGGCCGCTCGAAGCGGAAGGCAGTGACTCCGGCGCCGTGGACAAGCAGGTGCGCACCCATGGCGCTCAGGGCATGCCGAGCGGCGGTGGTCAGCTGCTCGAAGGAACGCGGCGCTCCTCTCAGGTGGGTGACGAGCACCACGACGACCGTGCGCCCGAAGACGGGGACGACCTGGTCTGGCACATCGCCCAGGAACGGGTAGACCCAGCGACGGGTGGCGAAGCGACCGACGACGGCGTTGGTGGCGACCACTTCGGCCGACGGAGGCGTCACGGCAGCAACCGCGCCGAGGCGCGCCGCTGTCGGCCCGGGGACCGTCTCGAACTGCGCTCCGATGGTCGGCAGCGTCTGGACGGTCACGGCACAGGTCGCAACAAGCGCGCCGCCAGCCAGCGCGACCGCGGCCGAACGCGCCAACGCTCCGGGGCGGCGTCGGGCGATCCAGGTGACCGCCCCGGCGGAAGCGCTGGCCAGCGCCAGCGCCGGGAACAGGTTCTGGAAGCCGGCGACATGCGACACGTAGATACCCGAGGCGTTGAGGGCGTTCGGGACCAGGACGACGACGGCCGCTGCCAACCCGAGCGGCGCGCGCACACCGATGAGCCCAGAGCCGACCAGGTACTGACCGACGGCCCGCCAGCGGTCCCTGAGGACCCGGGCAGGAACCTGGGGGTGACGAACCATGCCTGCCACGATCGCCACTATGCCTGCCAACCCCGAGCCGACGGCATGGCCGGTCAGGTAGCCGTAGCCAGCAGCAAGGCTCGAGCCCTTGTCTGCATGGAAGAGGGCGACGACTCCAAGCCAGGCCGTCGCTGCCACGACGAAGCCGATGCCGTCGAGCCGCCGTCGCCCTGCCACCAGCGTCGCCAGCCCGACCGCGACCAGATAGGTGGCGGCGACGTCACCACACAGCAGCACAGCGCCGGCGTAGACCCAAGCGCGTCGACGACCGACCAAGGCATCGCGAGCGGCGAGCAGAGCGAGCGCCGTGGCAACCACCTGGAGGTGGAAGTCGAAAGAAGCCGCCCAGTAGATCCACGGACAGGCGACGCAGGCGGCGGCGAGGCATCCGGCCACGACCCCGACGCCGCGGCGCGGGCGGTCACCCTGGCGCGGCCAGTGTCGGTCCACGACTTCGAGGACCAGGCGCACGGCAGCTCCGGTGGCGACGACGAGCGCGACGTCCTGGACAACCAGCAGCGCCGAGACAGGCAGGCCGACCGACCGCAGCATGGCCAGCGGCCACACCGCCAGCTCGAAGTGGCTCTGGAGGAACGGGTAGCCGTAGTGGGGGGCATGCCAGAGAAAGAGCGTGTCGTACGGATCGAGGTGGCCTGTGCCGATCTGGGACCAGGCCTGCGCGTAGGTCGCGAAGTCGCTGCTCAGGTCGAAGTGCGACCAGAGGTGCCAGCTCCACGCCAACAACGCGCCACCCTGGACGACCCCGAGGACGGCGGCGGCCCACCACACCCGACGCACTACCCGCAGGCCGATGTGCTGCGGCCCCACCGCCGCTCTGCTCGTTGCGCTGCTCGACGCGGCGACGCCGGTCACCAAAGAGGACGCTTCGACCACGGCACTCACCGTCGGACGACTCCCGCTTGTCGCCACACCTCGACGGTACCCCGACCGGCCGGCGCGACAGGGTGTCGCCCTCCGCCGCCCGGACGACGTCGCGAGGCACGGCTCACTCCCACCCTGTCGTTGCGGGTCAGAAGGCGGCTTCGACCACTTCGATGGTCCCCCCGGTCAACGACACCACGTCGAAGCGGACCTCGATGGCGCTCCGGGCCGCAGCCGGTGTGAGCTCGGCCAGCCACCGGCTGGCCAGACGCCGCAGCCGCTGCTGCTTGGCCAGCACCACCGCTTCGGCTCCCGTCCCGAACCGGTCGCTCGACCTGGCCTTGACCTCGCAGAACACCACCGTTCGCCCCGATCGCACGATGAGGTCGACCTCACCCCCGCGGCGACGCCAGTTGCGCTCGAGGACCTCGTAGCCGTGGTCCTCGTACCACCGTGCGGCAAGGCGCTCGGCGTTCCGGCCCAGCTCGACAGGCGAAGGCCCGGCGGCTCGGCCGCCCTCCGGCCCCGCGTGGCGGGACGCCTCGGCGGAGCTCAAAGCTCCCGTTCGGGTAGTCGCTCGATGTTCACGTCGCGGAAGGTGAGCACCCTGACCGACGGGACGAAGCGGGCTGGTCGGTACATGTCCCACACCCAGGCGTCGCGCAGCTCGAGCTCGATGCACGTGGGCGTGCAGGCGCTTAGAACCGTCACCTGCACGTCGTTGGCCAAGTAGAAGCGTCGCTCCGTCTCGACGACGTAGCCGAACATGGGGAGCACCGCCCGGTACTCCTGCACCAAGGCCAGCTCGATGTCGGCTTCGTAGCGCTCGAGGTCCTCCTCGCTCACGACCCCACCAGCGCCTTCGGCCGGACGCGTCCGTGCCGGGTCGCCCCCCGGTCTGCGGGCGGGCAGCCGGACCGGCGTCGCTCAGGCTCGCGCAGTGCGGCGCTCCTTGATCTTCGCTGCCTTTCCGTGCCGGTCGCGCAGGTAGTAGAGCTTGGCCCGACGGACGTCCCCGTAGGAGACGACCTCGGTCTTCGCAATGATCGGAGAGTGGACGGGGAACGTCCGCTCGACGCCGACCCCGAAGCTCACCTTGCGCACCGTGAACGTCTCGCGGGCACCCGTCCCCTGGCGCCGTACGACAGCCCCCTGAAAGACCTGGATGCGCTCGCGGTTCCCCTCCACGACGCGGACATGGACCTTGACGGTGTCACCGGGGCGGAACTCGGGGATGTCGTCGCGCAAGCTGTCGCGGTCGATGATGTCGGTCGGGTTCATGGGACGCGTCTCTCCACGGATCGTTCGAGCACTCCGCTCGCCGGGCACCCGCGCCACCCGTGGGCCCGCAGACCACACCTGCCCACAGGCGCACGACGAAGGTCACCGGTCGTCCCGGCTCCGACGAAGCTCACCAATCGTAGCCGTGCTGGCGCAGCAACTCCACCTCGCCCGCCTCGACGAGCAGCTCCTGTTCGTCGGGGGTCAGACCGCCCCGTGCCTCCACCAGGTCGGGTCGGCGCCGGAGGGTCCGGGCCAGCGACTGGGTCCTGCGCCACCGGGCGACGCGAGCGTGGTCTCCCGAACGCAGCACGTCGGGGACGTCCCAGCCGCGGAACGTCGCCGGTCGCGTGTACTGGGGGTACTCGAGCAGCCCGGCACCGAAGCTCTCGTCGTCGACTGACGCCTCGTTGCCCAGCACACCGGGGACCAGTCGGACGACGGCCTCGATGACCACCAAGGCGGCCAGCTCGCCGCCCGCCAGCACGAAGTCGCCGATGGACAGCTCCCCGTCGACCAGGTGGTCCGCCACCCGCTGGTCGACGCCCTCGTAGCGTCCGCACAGCAACGAGAAGCCACCCGGCAGGGCCGCGAGCTCCTCGGCGGCCCGCTGGTCGAACCGCCGCCCCGAGGGCCCGAGGAGCAGGAGCGGCCGGGCCAGGCCCGCTGTCCCGCCGGCGACCTGCTCCACGGCGGAAAAGAGCGGCCGTGGAGCCAAGACCATCCCGGCACCACCACCGAAGGGCGCGTCGTCGACCGAACGGTGCCCGTCGTCCGCCCCCAGGCGGAGATCGTGGACCCGGAGGTCGAGCAGACCGGCGTCACGGGCCCGTCGCAGGATCGACACGTCGCCGTAAGCCTCGACAGCAGCCGGGAAGATCGTGAACACCTCGATCCGGATACCGGTCGCCGGGCCGCTCCCCGCTGCGGTCACAGGTCGAGCAAGCCCTCGGGGACGTCGACGACGACCCGCTCCCCCGGCTGGTGCTCGACGACGAACCGCAGCGGCACGAGCGCCCCGGTGGAGAGGACCAACAAGTCGCTGGCCGGATTGGCCTGGACGGCTTCGACGGTGCCCAGATCAGCCCCCGAGGCGTCGACGACCGCGGCGCCGACGAGCTCGTGCACCCACAGTGCCCCAGGGACGTCGAGTGGCGGGGCGAAGAGCTCCGTGCCGCGCAACGCGTCCGCGTGCTCGATCGAGTCGACTCCTGCGAAACGGACGACAAAGCGCCCTTGATGGGGCCGCGACGCCTCGACGACGAGGACGCGACCCTCAGCCGTGCGCAGCTCGCTGCCGGAAGCGACCCGCTCGAGCCGGTCGGTCCCCAGGGACACGACGACCTCGCCCCGCAGTCCGTGCGGCTTGACCACCACTCCGACCGCGAGCAGCGGTCCTGCCGGAGGAGGTGGAGGAAGAGCGGACGTCACCCGTCCCCTCGAGGACCGCCCGTCACTCGTCGACGATGTCGACCGACGTCTGCACGCCGTCGCGGGCCCCCGCTGCCGCCACGACGGTGCGGATCGCCTGCGCCACGCGGCCGCGACGCCCGATGACGCGCCCCATGTCCTCGGGCGCGACGTGAACCTGGAACCGGACCGACCGGCCCCGCGTGTCGACGTCGATCGCCACGGCATCGCCATCCTCGACAATGGAGCCGACCAGGTAGGACACGACGGCCCGGGCCGTCGGCCCCTCGACCCGGTTCCCCGCATCGTCAGTCCCCTCGGCCGCTTCCTGGACCGCTTCCTCGGCCTCGGTCACTCCCTCGGCCTCGTCGACCCCGGTCACGGGGCGACCGTCGCCGAGCCGGAGCGCACGGCCGCCACCTCGTCGAACGCCCCCGACTGACGCAGGAGCTTCTCGACACGCTCGGTGGGCTGGGCACCCTGAGCGAGCCACTTGGCCGCCTTGGCGTTGTCGATGTGGACGACGGCGTCCGGCTGCGCGGCGGACGTGCCTCGCGGCGCGTAGGTGCCGACGATCTCGATGAACCGGCCGTTGCGCGGCGAACGGCTGTCGGCGGCCACGACCCGGTAGGTCGGCTGCTTCTTCTTCCCCATCCGCACCAGGCGGAGCTTTACTGCCACGATGGACTCCTCTTGCACTCGCACGTGGTCCGACCGCCACGCGGCCGGACCGTAGTCTCCCACCAACCGGACCGCCCCGGTGACACAGGCCCTCGGGGCCCGCTCAGCGGGCCTTGGGTGTCACCCGACCACCGCCCTTGCCCTTCTTGCCGCCCTTGCCCCCCTTCGACCGGGCCGACGCCCGGGTCGGCGTGGCGGAACGCCGAGCCCCGTCTCCGTCGAACCCTCCCATCCCGCCGAGCCCCCCCGTCTCGAGTGGGCTGCCCGTCATGCCGGCCAGCTGGGCCAACGCCTCCGGAGAGGGCTTCTGCCCCCGACCGAGCAGACCGCCGAGGCCACCGAGCGCCCCGGCCATCCCCCCTTTGCCGAAGCCCTTCATGAGCTTCTGCATCTCGCGGAACTGCTTGAGCAGGGCGTTGACATCCGCGGTGGTCGTCCCGCTGCCGCGAGCGATACGAACTCGTCGCGAGCCGTCGACGATGGAGGGATCGCGCCGCTCGTAGGGGGTCATCGAACGGATGATCGCTTCGACCTGGCTCACCTGACGGTCGTCGACCATCGAGCTGGCGCGTTTCACGTCCTTGGAGACGCCGGGCAGCATCGACAGCACGCCAGACATCGACCCCATCTTCTTGACCTGTTGGAGCTGTTCGAGGAAGTCCTCGAGGGTGAACCGGCCCTCGAGCAGTGCTGCCGCGCCCTTCGACGCCACACCCTCGTCGAACGAGCGCTCAGCCTGCTCGATGAGACTGAGCACGTCGCCCATGCCGAGGATCCGGTCTGCCATCCGGTCTGGGTGGAACAGGTCGAAGTCGTCGAGCTTTTCACCCGTCGAGGCGAAGGCGATGGGTCGGCCGACGACTTCCTTGACCGACAGCGCCGCGCCCCCCCGTGCGTCGCCGTCGAGCTTGGTCAACACGACGCCGTCGAGGGCGAGGGTCTCGTGGAACGCTTCGGCGGTCGCCACCGCGTCCTGACCGGTCATGGCATCGATGACCAGGAACGTGTAGTGGGGCGAGATCGCCTGGGCGATCCGACGAACCTCGTCCATCAGCTCGGCGTCGATCGACAGGCGCCCAGCCGTGTCCACCACGAGCACGTCGCGTCCGAGGCGGCGGGCTTCCTCGAGCCCGGCGAGGGCGACGGAAACCGGATCAGTGGGCTGGCTGAAGACGCTGACGCCGACCTGCTCGCCGAGCACCCGCAGCTGCTCGACGGCAGCAGGCCGCTGGAGGTCAGCCGCCACCAGCAGTGGGTTGCGTCCCTGCTGCTTGAACCACCGGGCGAGCTTGGCCGCCGTCGTCGTCTTGCCGGAGCCCTGCAACCCGGCCAGCAGGACGACGGTCGGCGGACGGCCGGCGTAGGTGATCCGCAAGCTCTCGCCGCCGAGGATCCGGACCAGCTCCTCGTTGACGACCTTCACGACCTGCTGTCCGGGGCTCAGGCTGTGTGACAGCTCGAGGCCGAGGCACCGCTCGCGCACCGCCTCGACGAACCCGCGGACCACCCCGAGCTCGACGTCGGCCTCCAGCAGGGCAGTGCGGATCTCGCGCAGGACCTCGTCGATGTCCTCCGGACCCAGACGCCCTCGGTTGCGGAGGCGCGAGAGGATGCCCTCGAAACGGTCGGTGAGGCTCTCGAACATGCGGGGTCAGGCTATCGGATCGACGTGCCGGCGCCGACCGATCCACCCACTGGCGTCCGTCCATGCCGAGGTAGGCGGTCCTCGGTGAGCGACGGTGGCGACACCGGTCAGAACAGCGCGTCCACGAACGCCTGGGCGTCGAAGTCGACGAGGTCGCCGGGGCCCTCGCCCAATCCCACCAGCACGACGGGCAGCCCCAGGGTGCGCTGGATCGCCACGACGATGCCGCCCTTCGCCGTGCCGTCGAGCTTCGTCAGGACGACGCCGGTGACGTCGACAGCCTCGGTGAAGACCTTCGCCTGGGCCAAGCCGTTCTGCCCCGTAGTGGCGTCGAGCACGAGCAGGACTTCCGTGACGGTGCCCGGTGGTCGATCGGCCACCCGCCGGATCTTCTTCAGCTCTTCGACGAGGTTCGCCTTGTTGTGGAGGCGCCCTGCCGTGTCGGCCAGCACCACGTCGAACCCCCGAGCGCTCCCGCGCTGCACGGCGTCGAAGACCACCGCGCTCGGGTCGCCACCCTCGTTCCCACGGACCACATCGGCTCCGGTGCGCTCGGCCCACTGGGCCAGCTGCTCTCCCGCCGCGGCACGGAAGGTGTCGCCGGCCGCCAGCAAGACCTTGCGGTCCTCCCCTCGAAGGCGATGGGCGATCTTGCCGACCGTGGTGGTCTTCCCGACGCCGTTCACGCCGACGAAGAGCCAGACGTCGACTGCGGAGTCAGGACCGGACCGCTCCGGAGCCCCGAGCGACCGGGCCCCCGTCGACAACGTGGCCACCAGGTCCGTCTTCAAGGCGGCGAGCAGCGCGTCGGGACCACCGATCTCACCCGACCGGACACGTCCGCGCAGGTCGTCGAGGATGGCGTCGGTCGCCTGCACCCCGACGTCGGCACGGATCAGCGCCTCCTCGAGATCGTCCCACGTGGCGGCATCGACCGAGCCACGGGCCCGCACGGCGCTCACGTAACCGGCCAGCAACCCGCGTGCCTTGCCCAGTCGACCCCGGAAGGTCGGGGCCTCTTCGGTCGGGGCCTCTTCGGTCGGGGCCTCTTCGGTCGGGGCC
>JBMFXC010000020.1:32646-34500 GCA_049964655.1 Acidimicrobiales bacterium | reverse complement strand
GCGCAGCGATCCACAGGACCGCCGCAGACCAGATCAGGACCGCCATCGCGTACCGAGCGACGCCATCGAACCCGTCGACGCCGGATGTCGCCCAGCCCGTCGCTTGCGAGATGGCCTTCGAGTACCGGCCCATCGCCCTCCTCTCGGAGCTGTCCGAGGACGATGCTACGTGGCAGTCGGGTGCCGTGACGTCTCGAGCTCGCGCATCAGGTCACGGATGGCCCGGCCCGCCTCCTCGCCGGGCAGCCCCCACTCGGGCTTGTAGCCGAACAACTCGCGGACCGAGCTCGAGCCGAAGCGGCCGTCGAGGATCTCGAGATGCTCCGCCGACACGAAGGCAGGGTGGACTTCGCCGCACGCCCTGGTCACCATGAGCGTCTCGTGACGGAGCGTCGAGAGGTAGTTGGCGAAACGGACGGACTTCAGGGCGGGGTCGAGCCCGGAGGAGCGGTAGGACGACTGGGTCGCCACGCCCACCGGGCAACGCCCAGTGTGGCACTTGCGGGCTTGGATGCAGCCGATGGAGAGCATGGCCTCCCGGCCGATGTTGACCAGGTCCGCACCGAGCGAGAAGGCCAGGAGTGCCGCGTCGGGAAAGCCCAGCTTTCCTGACGCCACGAACGTGACCCGGTCGTCGATGCCGAGGTCGGCGAAGACGGCGAACACCTTGGAGAGGGCGATCTTGAGGGGCAGGGCGACGTGGTCGGCGAAGACCAGTGGTGCTGCGCCGGTCCCGCCCTCACCTCCGTCGACGGTGATGAAGTCGACTCCCCGGCCAGGGTCGTCAGCCATGGCCCGGGCCAACGTGCGCCAGAACCCGAGCTCGCCCACGGCCGACTTGATCCCCACCGGCAAACCGGTCGCTGTCGCCACGGTCTCGACGAAGTCGAGCAGGGACGACACGTCACCGAAGGCCGTGTGGGCAGCCGGGCTGACGCAGTCGGCGCCGATGTCGACGCCTCGGAGGCGGGCGATCTCCGGGCTCACCTTGGCTGCGGGGAGCACCCCGCCGAGCCCTGGTTTCGCCCCTTGGGAGAGCTTGACCTCGATGGCCTTCACCGGGGCCGAGGCCACCAGGTCGACGAGCCGGGCAAGGTCGAAGCGTCCAGAGGCGTCCCGGCAGCCGAAGTAGCCCGTGCCGACCTGGAAGACGAGGTCACCTCCGTGCCGGTGGTGCTCCGACAGGCCGCCCTCACCGGTGTTCTGCCAGCACGCCGCCAGTCCGGCTCCCCGGTTGATGGCCTCGACGGCGGGACCAGACAGGGAACCGAAGCTCATCGCAGAGACGTTGAAGGCCGACGCCGGTCGGAACGCGTGGGTGCGCCGGCGAGGGCCTCCGAGCACCTTCGCCCCGGGCAACGCGTCGAAACCCGCCGGCACAGCGGGAAGGGGAAAGGCGGATTGTCGGAAGATCAGCCAGTTCGGAGAAGACTCGAGGTCCTCGTCGGTCCCGAAGCCGAAGTAGTTGTTCCGCCGTTCGGCCGAGGTTGCCACCCAGGTCCGCTGGTCGCGGTTGAACGGCTTCTCCTCGTCGTCACGGGC
The DNA here is from genome assembly GCA_049964655.1 of Acidimicrobiales bacterium. Lineage (GTDB taxonomy): Bacteria > Actinomycetota > Acidimicrobiia > Acidimicrobiales > RAAP-2 > JAJZJT01. The sequence goes on along the minus strand of JBMFXC010000020.1, from coordinate 32,958 downwards.
GAACCAGTACTGACGCATCTCGGGGCCCACCAGCTGCACGAGGTTCCTCCCGTGACCGATGACCGGGTAGTTCCGCCAGACAGCCTGGCGCCGCTGGATCCGGTCGAAGGCCGCCAGCCCGGCGACAGCTGACGCCACCACGGCAGCCACGCTCCGCTTCCCCTTCATCGCTTCCCCTTCAGCTCGGTGGCGACCGGGTGGCTGCACCGGTGCCCGGTGCCACGCCGTTGCCGGGTCCGGCGCCGATATTCCCTCGGCCGATGTTCCCACGGTTGGGAGCTACCGGTTGGGAGCTACCGGTTGGGAGCTACC